>DEEW01000120.1:0-943 GCA_002350465.1 Lachnospiraceae bacterium UBA2868 | reverse complement strand
AGCCGTAACGATCAGGTTGCCCTTGATATGCGCCTGTATACGCGCAAGAATATCTTATGCATGAAGGATGAGATCGTAACGCTGCTTTCGGAACTTCTTCGGGTCATAGAAGATAATACAATGACTTTTATGCCGGGATTCACACACTTGCAAAAGGCTCAGCCGGTAACCCTTGCACATCATTTTGCGGCATATTTTGAGATGTTTCGCCGAGATTACGGCAGACTTTGTGATATATACGAGAGAATGAATTACTGCCCGCTGGGAGCCGGAGCACTTGCCGGGACGACTTACCCTCTGGATCGTGATTTTGTTGCCAAAAAGTTGGGATTCTACGGTCCTACAGCCAATTCAATGGATTCTGTTTCCGACAGAGACTATCTCATTGAATATCTGTCGGCCCTTTCTGTTATTATGATGCATCTTTCTAGATTCTGTGAGGAGATTATTATCTGGAACAGCAACGAATACAGATTTGTGAATATCGATGACGCTTTTGCGACAGGGTCAAGTATCATGCCCCAGAAGAAAAATCCCGATATTGCCGAACTTACAAGAGGAAAATGCGGCAGGGTCTACGGAAGCCTTATGTCGCTTCTTACGACAATGAAGGGACTCCCTCTTGCATATAACAAAGATATGCAGGAAGATAAGGAGGTTTCCTTTGATGCAATGGATACAGTCTCAAACTGTGTAATACTGTTTACGAAAATGATATCCACAATGACTTTTAATACCGAAAACATGAAAAAGTCTGCCGCCAAAGGCTTTACAAATGCAACGGATGCGGCGGATTATCTTGTTTCCAAGGGAGTACCTTTCAGGGATGCACATGGTATTATCGGACAAATTGTGATATACTGTGACACAAATTCAAAATCCATCGAGGATTGCAGTCTGGATGAACTTCGTTCAGTAAGCGGATACTTCGACAAGGATATAT
>DEEW01000021.1:15657-17252 GCA_002350465.1 Lachnospiraceae bacterium UBA2868 | reverse complement strand
CCCCAGTATCTCTGGCGGTTGAATGCCCAGTCCTTCATCTTGTACTGTACGCCCTTTTCGCCGCAGCCAAGCTTTTCAAGTATCTCAAGAGCCTTGTTGATGGCGTCCTTCTTGTTGGAAAGTCCGTTGAGCTCGCCTGAGTTCACAAGCTCGCCCTCGCCTGTGTAGGCTTCCTTGGTGATGTCACCGCCCTTGATGACCTCGATGATATCTATGCCGAACTTCTTTGCGAAGTCGTAGTCTCTTGTATCATGTGCGGGAACTGCCATGATAGCGCCTGTGCCGTAGCCCATCATTACATAGTCGGATATGTAGATAGGTATCTCCTTGCCTGTGATGGGGTTGATGGCTGTCAGTCCCTCGATCTTCACGCCTGTCTTGTCCTTGACAAGCTGTGTTCTCTCGAACTCGCTCTTCTTTGCACACTCTGCCTTGTAATCGTCCAGTGCTGCGATATTAGCGATGCTGTCGCGGTACTTCTGGATAATGGGGTGCTCGGGTGCGATTACCATGAAAGTAACACCGTAGAGTGTGTCGGGACGGGTGGTGTAGATGCGGAGCTTCTCGTCCTGCTCCTTTATCTTGAAATCAACGAATGCGCCTGTGGACTTGCCTATCCAGTTCTGCTGCTGGAGCTTTACGTTGGGCAGATAGTCTACGGTCTCAAGTCCCTCAAGGAGCTTGTCGGCGTACTCGGTGATACGGAGGTACCATACCTCCTTGGTCTTCTGAATGATATCGCTGTGGCATACGTCACACTTGCCGCCCTGTGAGTCCTCGTTGGAGAGAACTACCTTACAGCTGGGGCAGTAGTTTACTGAGGTCTTGTCACGGAATACAAGGCCCTTCTCGAACATCTTCAGGAATATCCACTGTGTCCACTTGTAATAGTTGGGATCGCTTGTGGCAAGGTTTCTGTCCCAGTCAAAAGAAAATCCGACAGCTTTTAACTGATCCGTGAAATGATCTATGTTCTTCTTGGTAATAACTGCCGGATGAGTACCGGTCTTGATGGCATAGTTTTCCGCCGGAAGTCCGAAGGAGTCAAATCCCATGGGGAACAGTACATTATAGCCCTGCATACGGCGCTTTCTCGATATAACATCTATGCTCGAATATGCCTTGATATGTCCTACATGCATTCCGGCTCCCGAAGGATACGGAAACTCCACAAGCCCGTAAAACTTAGGCTTATCTCCGCCGTCTTCTGCCTTGAATATGCCGGCCTCTTCCCATCTTGCCTGCCATTTCTTTTCTACCTGTTCATGATCATAATACTTTCCCATAATCGTTCTCCTCATTTAATTCTTGAGAGCCACGCCATTAAAAGCACGCTTCGTCCCCTTTGACACATTCTCCTAAATAATAAAATCCTTTGCATTCTGTAAGTTTAACCGGAACGATCCTGCCTATGAGGGCAGAATCCCCCGGAAAATGCACTGTAAGGTTGTTCGATAGTCTTCCCGTAACAAGTTTCGGGTCCTGGTGGTTAATTTCCTCAACGAGTACATCACATACCGTTCCTTCGATCCTTGCCGCCATTTCGCAGCTCATCTGCTGAACTTTGTCAAGCACTCTTGCAAAGTATTTCTTCG
>DEEW01000021.1:11716-15649 GCA_002350465.1 Lachnospiraceae bacterium UBA2868 | reverse complement strand
TTCGCGACTTCCTCCGGAACCTGATCCGGCATTGACGCAGCCGGCGTACCGCTACGTTTAGAATATATGAATGTAAACGCTCCGTCAAATCTGACTTTGTCTATAACATCAAGAGTATCTTCGATATCCTCTTCCGTCTCCCCGGGATACCCGATAATCAGGTCGGTCGTAATGGCAATATCCGGAATCCTCTCTCTTATCTTGAGCGCCAGATCTATATACTGCTCCTTCGTGTACTGCCTGTTCATGGACCGAAGAAGCTTTGTTGACCCTGACTGCAGGGGAAGATGAATATGCCTGCATATTTTCTCCGATGAGGCCATTACATCGATCAGCTCATCCGACAGATCCTTAGGATGGCTTGTCATAAATCTGATGCGTTTAATGCCGTCTATCTTCTCAACACGCTGCAGCAGACCCGCAAATGTTATGGGCTCGTCAAGTCCCTTTCCGTAAGAGTTCACGTTTTGTCCGAGTAGCATTACTTCCACAACACCGTCGGCCGCAAGGTTTTCAATTTCCCTTATAATATCTTCACTCCTGCGGCTTCTCTCCCGTCCTCTGACATAGGGAACTATACAATAGCTGCAGAAATTATTGCACCCGAACATTATATTGACACCGGATTTGAAGCTGTAATTACGCTTAACCGGTATGTCTTCAACTATCCTGTCCGTATCTTCCCATATTTCGGAAACGATATGTCCCTTTCCTTTTGTATTCTCTCTTGTTAATACTTTAACAAGAAGTCGCGGAAAGTCAAACAAATTGTGGGTACCGAATATCAGATCTACAAAAGAGTAACTGTTTTTGATTTTTTCGTATGCACTCTTCTCCTGCGGTAAGCATCCGCAAACTGCAATGATCATGTCATCTCTGCGTTTTTTGATATTAACGAGACTTCCCAGGTGTCCGTACAGTTTCTGATCTGCGTTATCTCTTATGGTACACGTGTTGTAAATGATAAAATCCGAAAGGCTCTCCTGCTCTTCATACACGTAGCCGCACTTTTCAAGTATTCCCACAAGCTTTTCGGAATCCCTGGCATTCATCTGGCACCCGAATGTGGTGACATGATAAGTAAGTCTTCTTCCCGCCTCTTCCGAACGCTTTCTTACGATCCCGGCTGCCTCTTTTATATATTCCGATTGTTCCTTAGTATCCTTCTCGTTCTTTGTCATCTTCTGTATACCGATGTTTCGGTTATAACCATGTCGGGGGATATGTCAGTAGCATCTGTTTCGATCATATCCGCTACCTGTATATCATATGCAAACCCTATCACTGTACCCACATCGCTCTTTTCCAAAAATCTGTCATAGAATCCTTTACCATAGCCCACACGGTGACACGCTTTGTCAAAGGCCACTCCGGGAGTAATGCATATATCCGCTCTTCCCGTAAACTTCTCACAGCTCTCATCAGGCTCTGATATCCCCTTATACCCCGAAACGAAGCTATCTTTGTCTCTTACTATATAAAAGCTCATTTCCGGCTCACCCTTTACAATTTCCGATCTCGGAAAAGCCACTGTTTTGCCGGATGCTAACGCCGCCTCAAATACCGGTGCGGTATCAACTTCGTTATTATATGCCTTATACATAAGAATCGACGAAGCATTTTTGTACTCATCGCTTTTTAGAAACCGTTGGCATATTCTGTCTGATAAAGTCAGACAAATGTCGGAATCAAGAGCAGCCCTGAGCTTTAGCATTCGTTTTCTGGCATATGATTTTTCCATCAGAATCTGCCCTCGATACGGGCATTTACATAATCGGAAATATGAAAATCGCTGTCCGGATCTGCCATAAAGAGCGTACCGTAGTTTCTGCCTTCCATTATCTTGTGAATGACGGAAACATCCTTGCCGTTTGCTATTATCATATCAGCTCCGCTTGCCGTTGCAACCTTTGCAGCATGAATCTTGGCGTTCATTCCGCCGGTACCTATGCTTGTCCCGGTAGTCGGTTTGGCGTATTCCTCATATTTTCCGTCAAGCTTTTCTATCAGATGTATAAGCTTCGCATCCTTGTTGGAATGCGGATCATCGGTGTACATCCCGTCTATGTCCGAAAGCAGGATCAGCAGATCCGCTCCTGTCAGTGCCGCCACAACGGAAGCCAGAAAATCATTATCGCCGAAGGTATCTTCAACCTCGTGTGTAGCAACCGTATCATTTTCGTTAACTACCGGTATTACACCGAGCTCAAGCAGCTTGGTAAACGTATTCTGCGCGTTATATCGGCTTGATACCTCGGTCATTGTATGCATTGTCATAAGTATCTGCGCGGTTATATGGTTATATTCGGCAAACAGTCTCTCGTATATCATCATCAGCCTTGCCTGACCGATGGCGGCGCATGCCTGCTTTAACGGAATATCTGAATCCTTCGGATTAAGATTTACGGTTTTTCTTCCCACCGCTATTGCACCCGACGAGACAAGTATTACATCCTTCCCCTGATTTTTAAGCTCACAAAGTTCTCTGACAAGCCTTTCCATCTTGGTAAGGTTAAGCTCTCCCGTCTTCATGTGATGAAGTGATGACGAGCCGATTTTTACGACAATACGCTTTCTGTCTCTTAACTTCTCACGTATTTTTGTTTCATGTTCTGTCATTTTATCTGCCATAATATCTCTCCGGGAACTGTTCTTAAATGCTGTGCTGTCAGCATACTTCCGATTTATATCTTGTGATAATCTTCTCTGCGCACTTTAGGCCGTCTGAGGCGGCACTTACTATGCCTCCGGCATATCCGGCTCCCTCACCGCACGGGTACAGACCTTTTATGTTTGACTCAAAGTTTTCATCACGTTCTATCCGAACAGGCGATGAAGTTCTTGTCTCAACACCGAGCATAACCGCATCCGTATCAAAACCTTTCCTAGTATAACCAAATTTATGCATTGATTCAATTATTGCATCCTCAATATCTTCGGAAAAGATTCCGCGAAGATTGGCAGGGCTGACTGTCCCTTTTACGGCAGCAGCCACATCTGCGCTTATATCATCCTCTGTAACTGTCACTCCTTTTTCATAATCCTCGAAGCGCTGCACGGGTATATTACCGCATCCAGTCTCAAACGCCCTGGCTTCGATGTTTCTCTGATAATACATTCCCGCAAGAGGGTGATCATTCGGAACAACGTCCTGTTTGAAATCCTGGGGCGTTACAGCCGCAATGATGGCGGAATTGGCAAACCATCCATCACGTCTGTATTCGCTCATACCATTGACACAAATACCGCCTTCTTCGCTTGATGCATTTACAACATATCCCCCCGGACACATACAGAAGCTGTAAACCCTTCGTCCGCCTGAAGCCTCGTTTGCGACTTTGTAATCAGCAGGAGGAAGAGGAGTGCCTTCTGTATCCTCCAGGCCGTATTGCCAGTTGTTAACCTTACTTTGCGGATGGATCACTCGAAACCCTGCGGCGAAGCTTTTCGGGCTTATCTCGGCATTTTTAGCATACAGCATCTCAAAGGTATCCCTTGCACTGTGACCGATACACAAAACACAGACATTGGTTTCGATCGTCCTTACGGTTTTATTTGCAACATCGGTTACATCAACAGCTGACAGCAGGTCCCCTTCGGTTTTAATGTCCGTAAGCCTCGTATTAAAGTGCACCTCTCCCCCAAGGCTTATAATTTCTTCTCTTATACTCTTTACAACACTTTTCAGAATATCCGTACCTATATGCGGTTTTGCTTCATATGTAATCTCATTGGGCGCCCCGTGTTCGGCAAAGGTTTTGATAACATAGGAATTACGACCATTCGTATCTTTTGTAAGAGTCGTAAGTTTACCGTCCGAAAAAGTACCTGCACCGCCTTCACCGAAGGATACATTGGAATCGTGAGAAAGCTCCCCACCTTCCCAGAAAGCCGTAACCGTCCGGCTTCTGTCATCAACATTTTCGCCCCTTT
>DEEW01000021.1:9936-11650 GCA_002350465.1 Lachnospiraceae bacterium UBA2868 | reverse complement strand
ACCGACAACGACCGGTCGGTGATGCAGAACATTATCTCCGCACTCGGGAATTGTGTAGGTAATGATCGGGTCGGTTATTATCCTGTCAATATTACGCTTTACCTGCGGCTTTGTTTTATTTTGCATAAGATACTTAAGTATCCTTTTTTCATCATCCTCGCTGATAAGGATCAGCACCGTATATACGAACAGAATATCCGGCTTTTTTCTGGCATCTATGCTCTTTCTTAATATTTCATAGGAAAAATCGGGATAAGAATTGCCCGGATATATTCTATCCAGGCAGAGTATCCTTGCACACTCTTCAATTATTGCTCCCTCATCACTATCCACAGGAAGCTTGATATCCCTAATTCTGATCAACTCTCTTCTCCCAGAATATGTTCGGCAGCACACATTGCACTGCTTGCGGCCCACTGAAGATTATAACCGCCGCAGTCACCGTTTACATCAAGTATCTCTCCCGTAAAATAGAGTCCTCCGGCGAGTCTGCTTTCAAGATTATTCGTTACCTCATCAAGACTGACTCCGCCCTGTGCAACCTGGGCATGTTCAAAATCCCCGTAACCTTTAATATATGTTTCAAAGTGCTTGATACGGTTTATGAGCCTGTCAATGTCTCCGCCGGAAATGTCGCGGCACTTTGTCCGAAGCTCTATGCCACACCTCTTGCAAATGCACATCCCCAATGCCTTGGCAAACAAACCTATAAACAGCTCTTCCGCATCTCTGTCCGGCTGCGCCTGTATTCTACTTTGAATAAGCTCTCTTGTATCCTCTTCGGAAACTTCCGGCAGAAAATCAATTACGGCTTTAACAGTGCATCCCCCATCAAGTGATTTTATGGCCAGATAACTTAGGTTGAATACCGCTATTCCGGATATGCCGGTCTTGGTCAGCTGAAGCTCTCCTTCTTCAGTTGATAGCAATTCGTAAGCATTTTCATTACGTTTTTTGGCAAACATTGTAACGGATGCTTTCGTTCTGATACCCGCAACAGATGGATAGAAATCTTCTTCGCAGGTAAGGAATGTCAAGGCCGGAAGAGGTCTTATGACCGTATGGCCCAAAGACTTTGCAATAGCATAGCCACTCCCGTCAGAGCCTGTATTTCTGGATACATTCGATCCACAGCTGACAATTACCCTGTCAAAATAAAACCTTCCGCCGGATGTTTCTATCATAAAACCTTCTCTGTTTTCCAGGTTTTCGGAGGCATCACATTTTATAATACTTCGTATATCGGTATCCGTATAAACCTCTATACCCAGATCCCTTATGGCAAACCTCAAAACGTCAACAACCGCGGATGCCTGCTCGCTGTATGGATACAGGTAACCGTTTCTGTCCTTATAATACAATCCGAGTTTTTCAAAAAATGATTTTGTTTTCTCCGGCGTGCAGCTGCCAAGGACAGCATTTATCACCTGTTCGGATCCGCCGTGAAAATGCTTAATATCCATGTCGGTATTGGAAATATTGCACTTTCCGCTTCCCGTAACAAGTATCTTCTTGCCCATTCTAGGCATATGCTCAAAAATCGACACTTCACATCCGCCCTGTGAAAGTCTGATGGCGGATACCATTCCCGAGGCTCCGCCTCCTATCACAGCAACTTTCATCGGCCGCGCCTTTCAAACAAACTTCTGATCTCGCTCATCCTTAAGCCTTTAAGGAGAACCAATGCCGCAAAGTAAACAATGATTCCGACAAC
>DEEW01000021.1:9506-9841 GCA_002350465.1 Lachnospiraceae bacterium UBA2868 | reverse complement strand
TGTCTTGCAATGCTTACCCAGTTTAATATACACATCAGAAGTCCGAAAGCCATACAGGAGATAACTACTCCGTATAACTTCCAGTCAAATACACTGATCGTCAAATACAATATACCCATATGCAGAACAAGGGCTATAGCCGCATTTCTCACCGGGATCCTCATTTTATCGATACCCTGCAGTATACCGTTTGATAAAGTAGAGAGCGAATAGAAAATTACCGAGGCCGATCCCATATGAAGCAACATTGCCGCCATATCAACCTCTCCGGTGAACATTATGGATATAAGAGGACGTCCAAGTATGGCAAGGGCTACGGCACAGGGAATGGAGAT
>DEEW01000021.1:2989-9495 GCA_002350465.1 Lachnospiraceae bacterium UBA2868 | reverse complement strand
GATGGAAACCTTATGTCTTGCAAGCTTTCTCTCCCCGTTTTCTATACAGGCGGCAAGGGACGGCATAAGCGAGGAACAAAGAGCATTGGCAAGTGCTATCGGAACGTTTGTAAGCACCCTGTATTTCCCCGAATAAATACCCCAGTATTCTGCTTTTATGTCTGAAAAACCTTTTGCATCCATAACATAGTTGAATACGCCCTGATCAAGAGTATCGCTTATATTGTAAATAGTGGTACTTAATATTACGGGAAGTACGGTGATTATGATGGTCGAGAAGATTTTACCGAAGGAATCCACACCTCTGGCGGCATCCTTTTTTATATTCTTCCTCATGTGACGCTTATGTACAAGGAACATTATCAGGAGTACTAACAGACCGGCAAGTGCACCGGCACCCGTACCGAGAGTTCCGCCGGCAGCACCCCATGCAGGTGCAAATGCTTCGTCACGAAGAAGCGCCGCTACTTTCGTGCCGTATTCATACAGATATACACCGGCTACAACAGATATTACCGCATTTACGATCTGCTCCAGAAGCTGGGATACAGCGGTCGGGACCATTGTACCGAGTCCCTGAAAATAGCCGCGGATAACACCCATAAGTGCCACTATCAGAAGTGTCGGTGCAAGCATACGAAGAGCTATTGCCGACTTCGGCATGCTCATGATATTTCCGGCAAGTGTATCGGCTCCGAACAAGACAATAAGGCATGTTGCTCCGCCGGTAAGCGTTGCAAACAACAGGGCTCCATGGAAAAACCGTCTTGCATTCCTGTACTGCCCTTTGGCGGCTCTTGCCGCAACAAGCTTGGAAACCGCTACAGGAAGACTATAGGATGATATTATAAGCATTATCGAATAAATCTGAAAAGCCGCCGAATAGTATCCCATTCCGGCGTCTCCGATAGTATTCTGAAGGGGGATTCTGTATATAAATCCAATGATACGGCTGATTATACCGGCAGCCGCTAGTATTCCGCCCTGCACTATGAAATTGGAATTCTGGGGCTTGGTTTCGGACATTTTAATCAACCGCCAACTTAGGAAAATCATTATACAGACTTTCCATAATGATTTTCTGCCTTTCTTCCATCAGTATCCTGTCGTCATCTTCCATATGATCATATCCGCACAGATGAAGCATGCTGTGAACGATCAGGAAAGCATATTCCCTTTGTATGTCATGGCCGTAAGCTTCGGCCTGCTCTCTTATCCGGTCAGCCGACAACACTATATCGCCGAGGATGAGTTCGCCCGATTCCGGATCAAATGAATCACTCTCTTCTTCCGCCGCTGAGAAATCGGAAGGAGCATTGTAATTAAGCATAGGGAAACTCAGGACATCCGTTGCCTTATCTATTGATCTTGTATCTTTATTGATCTGCCTGATTCCTTCGTCATCGGTCACAAGCAGCGATACACAGGTTTCATACGGACAGTTTTCGGCTGTAAGGGCAGCATCCACACATCGTTCATACAGATGCATATAGTCAAAATCCCAGTCAATTGTAACTTCGGAATCAAAGAGGCATGTCATTTTGATTTTTTCTTTCTGTTCTTTTCTTCGTAAACTTCGTAAGCCTTAACAATCTTCTGGACAAGAGGATGTCTTACGACATCACGGCTCGTCAGGTTACAGAACGCGATATCCTCTACAGATGACAAAACCCTTATGGCAACATCCAGTCCCGATACAGACCCTGCCGCCAGATCCTTCTGGGTTCTGTCGCCGGTGATAACAACCTTGCTTCCGAATCCTATTCTTGTCAGGAACATCTTCATCTGCGCAGGTGTAGTGTTCTGTGCTTCATCAAGGATGATATATGCATTATCAAGTGTGCGTCCGCGCATATACGCAAGAGGCGCGACTTCTATAAGTCCCTTTTCCATGTTCTTCTGGAAGCTTTCGGCACCCATTATCTGATAAAGTGCATCATATAAAGGTCGAAGGTAAGGGTCGACCTTGCTCTGAAGATCCCCGGGAAGGAATCCTAACTTCTCTCCCGCTTCAATGGCAGGACGGGTCAGAATAATCCTTGATACTTCTTCCTTCTTGAATGCGGTAATGGCCATTGCCATAGCAAGATATGTTTTACCGGTTCCCGCCGGGCCAAGCCCGAACACGATCATATTATTCCTTATAGCATCCACATAGGCTTTCTGCCCAAGAGTTTTGGGCTTTACCGGCTTGCCGTTCATCGTGTGGCATATAAGAGAATCATCTGCCGTAATAAGTGAATCGTTTATATTTTCCTCGTGCATTTCCACTGAATATCTGACCTGTTGTTCCGTTATTGTGTTTCCTCTTCTTGAGAGTTCATACAACTCGTTTATTACTTCACCGGTTCTTTGCGCCGCCGACAGTTCTCCTAATATCTTGACAGCTCCGTCCCTCTCCACAACAGTTGTTCCGAAAGCTTTCTCTATTATCTTGATATGGGAATCGAAGGGTCCGAAAATATTTCGAAGATCCTGTTCGTCTATCCGAAGTTCATCCATCAGTCAACGATACCTTTGATAAGTTTGGAAGTTTCAACCGGCGTATCCGAAAAATCATAAGCTTTACGCAGTCTTTCAAGTCCCTCCGACAGTTTCCCGTCATCATTACCATAGAGTGTAGCAATGCATTCTCCCTTGCTGCATTTTTCTCCAACCTTTTTGTTAAGGTATATTCCCACTGACAGATCTATAACATCTTCTTTGCTGCGTCTTCCGCCTCCGAGAAGAAGTGATGCTGTTCCGATGTCTTCACTCATTATTGATGACACATAACAATCCCTGTCAGCCTTAAATTCTATTGTTTTCGAGGCTTTCGGAAGATTATCGGGATTGTAGACATCATTCCGGTCGCCGCCCTGGGCTTCTATAAAATCAGCCAGCTTATCAAGCGCTTTTTTATTATCAAGCACTTCAAGGAGCATAGATCTTGCTTCATCCGGCGTAACATTTTTTGCAAAGGATACCATGTAGCTTCCGAGGGTAAGGCAAAGCTCTCTGAGATCTTCGGGGCCCCTGCCGTAAAGGGTATCTATAGCCTCTCTTACCTCTATGGCATTTCCTACAGCACGCCCGAGAGGCTGATCCATATCAGATATAACAGCCATTGTTTTGACACCCGAGTGTTTGCCTATAGCAACCATTTTCTCTGCAAGTTCAAAAGCATCCTTGTCATTCTTCATAAACGCACCGCTTCCGGACTTGACATCAAGCACTATTCCGTCGGCTCCTGCAGCAAGCTTTTTGCTCATGATCGAGCTTGCAATAAGAGACATATTATCAACTGTTGCCGTTACATCACGAAGTGCATACAAAAGCTTGTCGGCGGGCGCCAGATCCTTGGTCTGACCCATTATGGATATTCCCACGGTATTAACGTTATTGATGAACTGCTCATTTGATATGGCAGTCGAAAATCCTTTGAAGCTCTCAAGCTTGTCGATCGTACCACCCGTGTGTCCGAGACCTCTGCCGCTCATCTTGGCAACAGGAACATTGCAGGCAGCCACCATCGGAGTAAGCACAAGCGAAGTCTTGTCACCTACGCCCCCGGTAGAATGCTTGTCAACCTTAAAGCCTTTTATTGAGGACAGATCAAGCTTTTCCCCGGAATGAAGCATTGCCAGAGTCAGATTTCCTGTCTCCTCGTCATTCATACCTTTAAAAAAGATCGCCATCATCAGAGCAGAAACCTGATAATCGGGTATCTCTCCTTTGACATAACCGTTAATAAAAAACTCGATCTCTTCTTTTGTAAGCGAACCACCGTCTCTTTTTTTACGGATAATATCAACCATTAACATATTATTTATTCCTCAGGTATTCATCAATTCCCTTTGCAGCTGCTTTACCGGCACCCATGGCAAGAATAACCGTTGCGGCTCCCGTTACGGCATCACCGCCTGCAAAAACGCCGGGTTTGCTTGTCTTCCCGTCTTCTTCCGATGCAACGATACATTTTCTTCTGTTTGTCTCAAGACCTTCCGTTGTGGAACTGATAAGCGGATTAGGGCTTGTTCCCAGTGCCATGATGATTGTATCGACGTCTATCGTAAACTCCGATCCGGGAATCTCAACAGGCGATCTTCTACCGGACTCATCCGGCTCACCAAGTTCCATTCTGATACACTTCATTCCGCATACCCATCCGTTTTCATCGACAAGTATCTCGGTGGGATTGGTCAGAAGATCGAATATAATTCCTTCCTCCTTCGCGTGATGAACTTCCTCTACTCTGGCAGGAAGTTCTTCTTCGGAACGACGGTATACGATATGCACATCTGCACCGAGACGGAGGGCTGTTCTTGCCGCATCCATTGCAACGTTTCCGCCGCCCACAACGGCCACCTTCTTGCCGGGATTGATAGGTGTATCATAATCATCCCTGAAAGCCTTCATAAGATTGCTTCTTGTCAGGTACTCGTTTGCGGAATATACACCGCTTGCCGTCTCTCCCGGGATCCCCATGAATCTCGGAAGTCCCGCACCGGATCCGATAAACACCGCTTCAAAGCCTTCATTGTCCATAAGTTCATCTATTGTAACGGATTTACCGATAACAACATTTGTCTCTATCTTGACTCCGAGAGACATAACGTTTTCGATCTCTTTTTTAACAACGGCGTCCTTAGGCAGACGAAACTCGGGAATACCGTAAACCAGTACTCCTCCGGGCTCATGAAGTGCCTCGAATATAGTAACGTCATATCCCATCTTGGCAAGATCTCCGGCACATGTAAGTCCGGCAGGGCCTGACCCTATAACCGCAACTTTTCTGCCGTTAGATTTCTCGCATTTTTTCGGTTTGATACCGTTTTCTCTTGCATAGTCAGCCACGAATCTCTCAAGCTTACCTATGGATACCGCCTCTCCCTTTATGCCTCGTATGCATTTTCCTTCGCACTGGCTCTCCTGCGGACATACCCTTCCGCAAATAGCGGGAAGCGAACTGCTCTCGCCGATAACATAGCCTGCCTCTTCAAATTCCCCGTCCTTAACCTTGCTGATAAATCCGGGAATATCAATGGAAACCGGGCATGCCTTAACGCACTGTGCATTCTTGCAGTTCAGGCAGCGGCTTGCTTCTTCCATAGCCTCTTCTTTGTTATATCCGAGACAAACTTCATCGAAATTTGTCGCTCTTACTTTTGGATCCTGCTCTCTTACAGGTACTTTTTTCATTACATCCATAGCTAATCTCCTCCTGTCAGCAGTTCCCACAGCCGCCGTGGTGACTGTCGCCTTCCTGTTCCTTAAGCATTGCGCGGCCTTCTTCCGTCTTGTACAGATTCTGTCTCTTCATGGCCTGATCAAAATCAACGAGATGTCCGTCAAATTCGGGGCCGTCCACACATGCAAACTTCACTTCATCGCCAACGATCAGTCTGCATGCACCGCACATTCCCGTTCCGTCAACCATTATAGGGTTCATGGAAACAATGGTCGGGATGCCCAGATCCTTTGTGAGAAGGCATACGAACTTCATCATAATCATAGGTCCGATAGCTACGCACACGTCATATTTGTTGCCCTTTTCAACCAGATCCTTGATTACCTCGGTAACCATTCCTTTTCTCTTATATGAGCCGTCATCCGTTGTTATATAAAGGTTTCCGGCAACCTCATCCATCTCTTTTTCAAGAATGACAAGATCCTTTGTCTTGGCGCCCACGATAACATCGGCATCTACTCCGTGTTCATGGAGCCATTTAACCTGGGGATAAACGGGTGCGGTTCCCAAGCCACCGCCCACAAACAATATCTTTTTCTTCTTGAGCGATTCAATATCCTCATTAACAAACTCCGAAGGTTTTCCTAAAGGCCCCACAAAATCACGGAATGAATCCCCTGCCTTAAGGTTCTGCATTCTTATCGTCGAAGCACCGATAGTCTGAACAACGATAGTTATAGTTCCTTTTTCTCTGTCATAGTCGCATATCGTAAGCGGAATGCGCTCACCCTTCTCATCCATCTTGACGATGACAAACTGCCCGGGCTGGGCAGCCGCAGCCACTCTTTTAGCCTCAACTTCCATAAGAAAAATGTTTGAGGCAAGATTTTGGGCTTTTAGAATCTTGTACATTTCTTCTCCTCCTTGTTGAACTTGAACAGCTCACCGCTTTTTATATCAACCGCAAACATTCTGCCGGTAGGCGACGTGCCGTTATATTCGTTGATTATATAATAGATCCTTGATGAATCCGCAAAGCCGTACTCGGCCTTGTATGATTTTCCCACTGTAACTTCTCCCGTTGACAACAGCTGATAGGATATCGCATATTCCGCCATGTCCTTGGCAATAGCCACATTCATATTGAGATTGTAATTGGCCGCCACCGGATCGGAAATAAGTCCGTTCGAATTAACGCATATAAATGTAAATGTACTCTTTCCGAGAGGCATAAGCATCGGTTCAAGATACTCTTTGGAATCCGTTGTTGGTACGCTTCCGTCTGTAGTATAGTACACCGTCTTGTCTTCAGGTGCCGTAACCCCTACAAGCTCCG
>DEEW01000021.1:2173-2872 GCA_002350465.1 Lachnospiraceae bacterium UBA2868 | reverse complement strand
GTTTATATAAATAGCAGAAATAACGTTTTTCCCGGTCTCAAGCGGAATAGGTCCCATATAGGCCAGAGATTCTTCCGTGGGCTTACTTCCGTCAACAGTGTAAAAAATCTTTCCTTCACCCGGAGCGGAAAGCTTTATCGGATCGGGCTCTACATACGTCCCGGACTCCAGCGAAAATGTGGGCGATATCGATACATAATCCGAATAACGCAGTGCAAGAGTCGAATCTTTGGAATTGTTAATCAGTTCGTGTATGCCTGCACTGTTGTTTTCAGCCTTGTAGCAATCAACGATCCTGTCATAGAGTGTAACATCCTGGGGGTAATCATCCAGCGCATCATATAACACGGCGATAGCGGCATCATAGTTATGATCTCCTATGTAGCTGTCCGCAAGAAGCATCTTGCCCTTTTCGTCATTACCAAGGGAATTAAGATGTTTACCGGTTTTGATGGCTTTTTTATAATCTCCGCTTTCGTATTCCCGCAAAGCCTTGGAATACTGATATTCATAGGAGAAATACCTCGATATGGACAGTCCTCCGAATATACACCCAAACAGAAACAGCGCACCCAGTACACCGAACAATATCAGCCATTTACGGTCAATCGATATTGTTTTACCGCTTCTGTTTCCGGCTTTATTATCATACTTTGTATGGGCGTCAGACTGTTCTGCACGTTTTTTCGGATCGGTTGT
>DEEW01000021.1:0-2164 GCA_002350465.1 Lachnospiraceae bacterium UBA2868 | reverse complement strand
TTAGTTGATAGCCCCTTAAGATCCGGAAGTTCATTGGTCTTGGCGAGTGCCGCCATATCAATATTGTCCTCAAGCTTTATATCAAAATCGGATACGATTATGATCTCTTCCCCGCAGACAGGACAATACATATAGCCTTCCGGAATAAAAGCATTACAGACTTTGCACTGCATTTACTTCACCCATTTGGCTGCCTTTACACAATTGACCATAAGCATTGCTATTGTCATAGGACCGACTCCTCCCGGAACCGGTGTGATAGCGCTTACAATATCTTTTACGTCGTCAAAATCAACATCGCCGCAAAGCTTTCCGTTTTCCATCCGGTGAATACCCACGTCTATAACAACAGCACCTTCCTTAACATACTCACTGTTTATCATTTTGGGTTTACCAACCGCAGCCACGAGAATATCCGCTTTTTTGCATACAGTCTTGAGATCTTTCGTTTTGGAATGGCATACCGTGACCGTTCCGTTATTTGCGATCAAAAGCAATGCCATAGGTTTTCCCACAATGTTGCTTCTGCCTATAACTACACATTCCTTACCTTCAATGGTGATATCACTTCTCTTAAGTAGTTCTATAATACCGGCAGGTGTACAGCTTACAAAACCGTCTCTTCCGATACATAAGTTTCCCACGGATTCAGGATGAAATCCATCTACATCCTTGAGCGGTGATATCCTCTCAATAATCTTCTTGTCATCAATATGCTTAGGTACGGGAAGCTGGACAAGTATGCCGTTTATGCTGTCATCTGCGTTAAGATCATCAATAAGCTTTAACAATTCTTCTTCGCTTGTCTCTTCGGGTAGTTCGTAAGATGCAGAACCGATCCCAATATACTCGCAGGCTTTCTTTTTGTTACCAACATAAACTGAGCTTGCCGGATCATTTCCGACCTGTATTACTGCAAGTGTAGCTTTTATATTATTATCCGCAACTTCTTTTTTCAGTTCATTCTTTATAGCGGTTGAAATTGCTTTTCCGTCTATGAGCCTAGGCATATCTACCTCCTAAAACAATCCTGTTATCTTTCCGTTTTCATCCACGTCGATATCATATGCAGCCGGCCTCTTGGGAAGTCCCGGCATAGTCATTATGTTTCCTGTAAGTGCAACGATAAATCCGGCACCTGCAGACACATACATATCCCTTACATTAAGCGTAAATCCTTCCGGACGCCCTAAAAGAGCCGGATCATCGGAAAGCGAATACTGTGTTTTCGCCATACATACCGGAAGGTTTCCGAATCCCTGTTTGGTAAGTTCAGCCATCTTTTTGCTTGCGGCATCGGAATATGATACACTTCCCGCACCGTAAATCTCTCTGGCTATAGTCTCAATCTTTTCGGATATGGCAAGGTCTGTATCATACAAAGGTCTGTAATCACTCTTCTTGTTTGCGAGAGTATTAAGAACAGCTCCGGCAAGCTCTTCTCCACCTTCTCCGCCCTTTGCCCACACTCTGGACAATGCGAAATCGCAGCCCTTTTTATTGCAAAAATCACGGACAAACTCAAGTTCCGATTCGGTATCCGTGTCAAAAGCATTAAGAGTCACCACAACAGGAACACCGTACTTGCCTATATTTTCAATATGCTTCTCAAGATTTACTATTCCCCGGGAGAGAGCATCGAGATCCTCTTTTGCAAGGTCGTTCTTCGCTACTCCGCCGTTATATTTAAGAGCCCTGACGGTTGCAACTATCACACATGCATCGGGATGCAGTCCGGCCATAGGACACTTAATATCGAGAAACTTCTCCGCCCCGAGATCCGCTCCGAATCCTGCCTCCGTTATCGTAATATCACTGAGCTTAAGAGCGGTTTTGGTTGCCCGTACCGAATTACAGCCGTGTGCGATATTTGCAAAAGGTCCGCCGTGCATTATTGCGGGGGTACCCTCAAGCGTCTGTACAAGATTCGGCTTTACAGCATCTTTCAGAAGTGCTGCCATTGCACCATCGGCCTTGATATCCTTTGCAAAAACAGGATCTCCGTCAGTGTTATATGCAATAAGAATATTACCGAGTCTGATCTTCAGATCATCAATATCCGCTGCCAGGCAAAGAATAGCCATTACTTCACTTGCCACAGTAATTATAAAACCATCCTCACGGGGAACGCCGTTGACTCTCCCGCCAAGACCTGCAACGATAT
>DEEW01000008.1:676-3461 GCA_002350465.1 Lachnospiraceae bacterium UBA2868 | reverse complement strand
TACAGGAAGCGGCTGAGAAGAGACAGGCATACACTGATTTTCTTAATGGAGATAAAGTATTTAAGACAAACAATATTTCGGAAATAAATGATTTCTTCCATATGCCATCGGATCCTAAAGTGGCAGGGATATTATCAGCGTATGAAGCCGGTACATTTGCGGGTGGCGGACTGATATAAATAATCATAGATAGTTGAATACCGCTCGGACCTTTCCGGGGAGCGGTGCGGCTCTGACAGAGGGTACGGTCCTTGTCTGGCGCGTCGATAGATATTGTATCTTCCGGTATTACTGTGAGTACGGGATCTGTATCAGAACCAGCCGGAAAAAACGTGGATGTGAAGGTGTGATATATTCATAGTGCCTGGATAATGTCTGATTTAAACTATCAGGAAGACGGATTTGATTGTATGCCCACGGTTATCGGTGACGAGCTGATAACCCTGGGCTTTTGTAATTGGTTTTAATATCAAAAATGGTTAATAGTACAAAAGGAAAAAGTGTCACAGTTATTAGCAAGGATGATCCGTTTATGTTCAGGAAAACTGTACGAAAAGAGAATTTACTAATAACAGAAAATGTGGTTGTAACAGAAAAGAATAACATTGACTTTGAAAGCGTAGCACGGGGGCTAGGGGTGTTTCATGAATGTATAACTGAATAATAGGATTTTTTGAAGAAGGCCAAGTCTGGAGATTATACTCATACATATTCCAGAAATGGCCCTTTTCTTTTGCTTCCTGGTATATTATACTCTATGTAGGAGTACATTATACTCATACAGAAAGGAGGCACTTATGCCGAACAAGGTTTACCCTGAATGGGTTCAGAAACACAAAACAAAAGGTACTACGGTAAAGCGTGTAGGAGAAAATTATTATCTCTACAAGCATACTTCTAAACGTGTACAGGGAAAGAAAAATCCTGTTCCTGTTGACACCTACATTGGAAAGATTACAGAAGACGGTGTAGTTAAAGGTACACGCAAGAAAGTCAGCTCAGAAGATAAGGTAGAGGTAAAGGAGTTCGGATTTTCCCGCGCTGTTCAGATGCTTTGTCCTGTCGGATGGAAGAATGTTCTTGGAGACTCCTGGGAAAATGTCCTTGATAACATCATCGTGTTTTATTCGCCAGAAAGCTATATACGAAATGAAAAGGATATTGCCCCGATTGATGACAATGTTTATCTCGGCAATCAGAGAAGAATGCTGTCAACGAGGCTGTTCAGAGAATATGAGATAAATACAGATGATCTGAAGATCCTTTCTACGATCTATCTTGTTACGATAGGAAAGACCAGGATGCTGTCATGTATATCCGATACCCAGCAGGAACTGCTTGACCGGCTCGGCATAGAATTGGAGGTGTCCTAAGGATGTTTCCGCGCAGCGGTCACTCTATGATCTTGTCAGAACTATACCTGAATGCAGGTGTGGCAGAAAGACAAAGCATGATCAGGCAGAAGTGATTGCATTGGTAATCCTTGGCGTGGCAGCCGGTAAGAACAGCTATCGGTGCATAAGACGATGGGCGAAGCATAATGAAAAAACGCTTGGAAAATATCTCAGTCTTTCGGGAGGGATACCATCGGTTGCAACGATCTCAAGGATAATGGGAAGCATAGACCAGGAGCTGTTTGTAGATCTGTTTACGGACTGGATGAGCAGGATCATAAATACAGGCGGCAGGCATATATCGGTAGATGGAAAAGGTCTCTGTGCTACAGCTCTTAAAGTTTATGGACAGAGAACACCATATATTCTTAATGCGGTTGATGTCGAAACAGCTCTCGTGGTAGGAGAGCTTCCAATACCTGAAAAGAAAAATGAGATAAGCAGTATCCCGATGCTTCTTGAGACATTAAATCTCAACAAGAGTCTTGTTACTATTGATGCGATTGGAACGAATAAGACAATAATAGGTGTCATAAAGGAACTCGGCGGTAATTTTCTGCTTCAGGTAAAACATAATAATCCTGAGCTATATGCGGAGATAGCCAGACTTTTTGAAACGCTGAATAGCGAACGTGATAATGAACCGGAGGAATTCAAAAAGAATTATGGCGATAATTACGATATGTATGAGAACTCCGAGGTAAACCGTGAAAGACATGAATACAGGAAGTGTGAATGTTACAGAGAAAAGGAAGAGATTAAAGCCTTTAAGCAGAAAATATCGTATATAGAATGTGTAGGGCAGCTGACATCTGTAAGGATAAACATTGCGCGTGATAAAGCAGGAAATGATGTATCTCCAGATCTTGCGGAGGTTATGCGAAGTACAAAAGGCAGTGATGAAGCTGATTCTGCAGTACAGAAGATAGGAATAATAACAGACTGTGTAATGGATGCAATGACGATGGCTGATTATAAGAGAAAACACTGGACAGTGGAAAACAGCCTGCATTATATCCTTGATGATACATATGATGAAGACCATAGTACTATACGTCGAGCCAAGACTGGGATGACAGTGGTAAGAAAAATTGCCTACAACATCATACGTCTGCTTATGCTGAAAACAGGGATCAAGAAATTTCGTGAGGTATATGATGAGGTTACTGCGGACTGGGAAATAGCTACGGACTATATTTTCAAGCCGGTTCCGGCCATCTGATCAAAAATCGCAGATCTGGCATATAGGGGTAATCTGCGCTTTTTTACAGGGAGAGATACATTTCAGGCACTATTTTCAACTTTTTTAAGAGAACTATATATAGTATGGCGACCAATCGACTAACAATATACGGAATTAAAGATAATATCCGCTTCATGAAACAGCCCTA
>DEEW01000008.1:427-615 GCA_002350465.1 Lachnospiraceae bacterium UBA2868 | reverse complement strand
AAAGAGCGAGTTCGCACACTGAGGAATGTGGCTTACATATGACAGATTGTATATGGAGGTACATATAATGAGTAGAGAACATTTTATGCGGGCGAACAAGACCGTATATCGGGTCAATGTGATCATCGTAGTGGTTGCCACACTGATGGTATTTCTGGATATGGCCGTACACGGAGTGGGACCTGCAC
>DEEW01000008.1:0-197 GCA_002350465.1 Lachnospiraceae bacterium UBA2868 | reverse complement strand
TGTGACCTATCTGGACCTGAGGCTCCTCATCGAGGGCCAGGCCATCTTTACCGTGATTCCCCTCATTGTTTTGATCCAGGGAGTGATCGCCACCCATGAACCGAACCGAGCACATATCGTGGCGGGATTTATCATCATCCTTACCGGCATTGCTTCCATCGAGAGCATGAAACTCCGTAAAAAGCTGACCATGGAGG
>DEEW01000095.1:7060-7273 GCA_002350465.1 Lachnospiraceae bacterium UBA2868 | reverse complement strand
CATCAAAAACTTACGGTTGCATCAGCAAACGATAACACAATTATATTCAGTAAACAGTGAAATATCAATCAAAAATGAGGCGTATCTATCGGATACGCCTCATTATGAATAACTTATTCTCTGTTATATTGTTTCTGATGTTTATCTGTTTGCCTCTTCCCTTGCCGCAACCTTCTTCTGATGCTCGTCATACATCTTCTTGCCTGTTGCTCC
>DEEW01000095.1:6434-6877 GCA_002350465.1 Lachnospiraceae bacterium UBA2868 | reverse complement strand
TCTTCAAGCTTTCCACCGAAAACTCTTTCTTCCAAGTCTTCAGCAACCCTTGCTCCAAGAACTCCGCCTGCCGGTGTGCTTTCCGAAGCACCTGCCTGTGCAACTGCTGCAGGGGCTGCCGGAAGTACTATAGGTGCTATGCCAAGTCCGGGAACTGTTACTGTTACTCCTGCCGGTGTTACTACTGCTGCCGGTGCTGTTGTTGTTGCTGCTTCATCAGCTGTATCTTCAGTGTCATCGTCTGCATCATCAGCCNNGAGTTACGTTAAATCTTGAAAGGTCAATGCTGTCAACTGCCTTCTGGGCCTCATCAACCTTATCCTCAAGTGCCGACTTCTCCTCTTTGGCTGCTTCAAGCTCTTCCTTGGCTGCCTCGAGAGCATCCTTAAGAGCATTAACCTTCTCATTGCTGAACTTAAGCTCGGTTTTATTGAGTGTATCGA
>DEEW01000095.1:4012-6367 GCA_002350465.1 Lachnospiraceae bacterium UBA2868 | reverse complement strand
CGTCAACCGCTGACTTGGCTGCTTCATACTCATCAAGTATCTGGGCTGCCTTCATGGCTTCCTCGATCCTCTTGTTGAGGTTCCTGAGATCGTCCATGTTGTTGGCATCTGTGTCGCGTGTTACATTTTTACCGTCAATCTGTGCAAGGTAGATGGGCCCGTTTTCAAAATCGAGAGTGTCGTTTGCGCTTCTTCCCTTGATCTCATAGTTATAATACTCGGTTACCACCTTCTCGCTGCCGTCTTCATCCGTAACCGTATACGTAACCTTTACGCTGTTGGCTGTTCCGTTCTCTCCCTGGCCGTATGCGCTGAAATAGATCGCATGCTCCTTCTCCCATTCAGCCCTCTCTTCGGCAGATAACTTCTTTTCGTCGACTACGGCTACTTTATCATTATGTTTGTTATCTTCTGTAAGAGTCCCTTCGTCAAAGAATTTACGGTTTTTTGTTACCTCATCGCCGATATGGATCGTGGAAGGATCAACGCCGTTTGCTTTAAGCTTGAACTCGATGAGCTCTGCCATGAGTGCTCTGCCGACACGATATGTGTTTTCGGTAAGTGTTGTCGTCTCCTTTCCGGAGTCTTTTAATGCCTGGGCGCTGGCTTCGATATCAAGCTTTCCGTCTTCGTATTTGGCGCATGATATATTCGAATCCCTGTAGAAGTGGACCATCAGCTTATAGTACTGCTCGTTAAGCTTCTCGAGGTCTTCCTTCTGCTTTGCAAGATCTTCAACCTTCTGGTTAAGTGCATCCATCTGGGACTGTATTCCCTTAAGTCGCTCGTTGGCTGCTGTAGCGTTTGTGCTGGCATCGTTCAGGGCTGCCTTTGCGTCTGCAAGCTTTTCATTTGCCTTTGCTTGCTGCTCTACTGCCTCGTTGTATTCCTCATCTGCCTTAGCAACTGCTTCAGCGGTCTTGTCATATGCTTCCGTTGCAGCAGCAAGTCCTTCCTTAGCTTTCTCAAGAGCTGCCTCAGCATCATCCTTTGCCTGATAAGCTTCTGTCCTGGAATTGCTGGTGTTGGCAACGTCTGCATTATCTATAGCGGAATCAGCATCTTCCGTAGTATCATTATTCGCATTGTTGAAATTGGTCTGCTGTGTCTTTGCTTCAGCAAGCTGTTCATCAGCAGCATTGGCTGCGTTCTCAGCTGCAAGGTCGCTTACCAGTGCTTCTCCGATAGCTGCGGATGCCTCTGCAAGATTACCTTCCTCATCGCCGATAAGTGCGATGTCTCCAGCAACTTCCACAAGTCCATCCTGAATGTCGGCTACAATCGCCTGATCCTCGGGACTAATAACTTTATTAGCAGGGTCGATAGCCTCAATCGCTACTACAGCATCATTTACTGCCTCTGCAGCTGCGGGAACATCGTTATTAACCATTTCCACACATTCGCCTGCTGTCTGTGCAGCTGCCGATGAATCTTCCGAACTGCTACCTGTATTTTCCGATTGGCTCTCACTGCTTTCGGAAGAAGATTCGCCGGACGCCTCAGGCTGTGAACTGCTGTTGTCAGCACCTTCAGCCTCATCCGCATATACGCTCGTCGGTATGCTCGTTGCTGCGATCATCGCTGCAAGACCGATCGTAATAGCCTTTATAACCTTATCATTCTTAACATTTTTTCTCATCGCTTTACTCCTTTTTCAGGTTTTAATCTGATTATTTTTCTTTCACACAGTATATATATCGGCAATTTTTTTGTTCTCTTAACTATAAAGACGAAAAAATCACAATTCATTACAATGTGATTATTTGCCGCATGTGCCCAAAACTTCACTGTTTTAGCAGTTTATCAGAGTAAAGCAAAGAAGACAGCGCCTGTTTTTCAGCAAAGCACTGCCTTCTTGGTGATTTTATATTATGCATGTGACCGTTTGTGTCAGCTTATCGCATTGGTATACTGATTCCAATACCGCGTTATATAATCAGCCGATTCTTTACCGGCAAGATAATCCTTTATCTCATTTAATTCATCCATCAATTCCAAGACGCGATATCCTTTTGAACTGTTTTTCGGATCAAATACAGTCATTCTGATCAATCTGTCTATTTTTCCAATATAAAAATCTGAATTATCCGTCTGCTTATTTCCTTGAAGATAACTCTCATGATCATCGACAAGTCTTTTGACTTCTCCGTCAATATTGGAAAGTTGCTCAAAAAACGTAAGTTTATTCCATGATTGTTGTGTCATTAACCGTTACCTCATATAACCCACGAAGTCAATATCTGAAACAATTCATCTATCAAGGTCTGATCCGTGATTGGCCTGCCATATCCTGTTCCAAGTTCCCTGTTTCTTTCAATATTGGGGTGTGCCTCCCATACTATATGCGTTTTGAGG
>DEEW01000095.1:3402-3903 GCA_002350465.1 Lachnospiraceae bacterium UBA2868 | reverse complement strand
AGGTATCATGCGTATACCTTTCTCGACAACTATATGATTTTTATACCTATTCCGCTATATGCTTAAACAAATACTGCAGCACATCCGGGGTAAACTGCTTTGCGTTGATACCGACAGTATATGTACCATCATCGTTCTTCTCCTGACGGTTAACATCCGCATACATTATAAGAGTGCTTGCTACTATAATAATGTCCTTGCCCACAATGTCCGGAAGGTCGGCAGGAGCAATAATCCCCATACCAAGAGGGCTTACATTCTTGGTATCGACAAAGTACTTATCTCCCGTATCGCATACCACTATAACACCCTTTGCAGCATAATCTACTCTCGAAATATTACGTCTTTCTTCCATTTACTGTTATTACCTCCATTAAATACCTGTTTACCAACGATTTTATCACAAATCCGGTTTGCGTACCATTACTCCTCGTCGTCACCATCGTCATCGTCTTCATTATCTTCTTCATCTCCGCCGTCATCCTGATTTTCTTCGGCAGG
>DEEW01000095.1:0-3326 GCA_002350465.1 Lachnospiraceae bacterium UBA2868 | reverse complement strand
CAAATTTAGAATCAATCATACGAAAAAGGTAACCCACTTGTAGAAGAATGCATGATTGCCTATCATCGTGTATTCCGCAATCCCGTAATAATCCGCATAATACTTTGTCATAAAGAACAGATAATCACCTACACGGGCGCCGTTTAAGACTTCCTGAGCCGCACTGATACATGTACTGTTCGGCCCGTTCGCTATGATAAGTTCGACCTTGCCTGATCGGTATGACGCAAACTGCATATTCTGGGTAATTACGCTCTTAATATCATTTGGGAATGCCGAACTCTTAACCCTGTTCATAATAACCGACCCGACACCGAGCTTTCCGGTATATGATTCTCCGCCGGCCTCAGCCTGTATCGTAGCCGCCAGCCACTCGAGTTCGGAACCGCTTGCCGCATATGCTCCGGAAGTGTCTTCCTTTTTCATGGCAAGTCTTGCCGCTATCTGCTGTGCAAGTTTTGCCTGGGCTGCCGCCGTCTGCGACTCCAGCGATTTCATGGCTTTATCAAGATTTGCTAGCTGCGCGTCAAAATCCTTGAGCTTTCCTGCTTCGGCGGAAATGGAGCTGTTGGTTAAATCCAGCTTCCCCTGAACCTCATCGGTCAGATTCTCAAGCTGTGTATACTTATCATCCAGATCATCCTGGTAAGCGTTTATCTCTTCTTCCTTCTCCTCAACCTCGGCGACCTTGGCTGCAATCTGCTCTTCAAGTTCCTTAAGTTCCGCTATCTTTTGCCTGTCATATCTTACAATGGCATTCAGATATTCGTACCGGTTCAGTACGTCTTTAAGAGATGCCGCGTCGAAAATCATACGGGCCATGCCGTTTGAGCCGCCCTTTTCATACACACTCTTGATACGCCTCTTAAGAAGCGATTCCTTCTCAGCCTTGGTCTTCCTAATATCGGCAAGTTCTTCGTTCAGGCTGACTATCCGGGCGGAAAGTTCGGACATCTTGTTCTCTGTTTCCTCTATTTCCGAGTCAAGTTCGTCGAGTTTCCCCGAATATCCCTCAATCTCGCTGCGAAGTGCATCGCTCCTGCCCTGAAGCTGTGTTACATTACTCTGGGTTGCCTTCCTTTGCTCCTGCAAAAGATTAATGGAATCTTTCGTTGCCTGTGTCTGCTTCTCAAGATTCGAGATCATCTCCTGCGTCTGCTGCTCTTCGCTTTGCATATTTGCGAGGGTATCCTCATATTCATCAGCAAAACAGACATGACAAGTTGCGGTCGCAAATGCGGCCGCAACTGCTATTGTACGCAACAAACCTGTTTTCTTAATAATCTTTCCCCTCAAGCGCTCCCCTCCTGCTTCGCGGGTCTGCCCACGGTGTGTCGCGCCATTGAGAATTCGCCTACGGCGAAGGCGCTCCACGTGCAGTAAGGAATCCTCCCATCTACGATGGGTCCCTCCTGCTTCGCGGGTCCGTCGCAGGGAATTTCCCCTACGACAACCTCCAAATATCCCTGTTGTATTCAGCAATTGTACGATCCGAGGAGAAGAATCCCGCCTGTGCAATATTCGCAAGCATCTTGCGGCCCCATGATTTTCTGTCCTCGTAATCGGCTATAGCGCGATCCTTAACCTTAATATACTCTTCCAGATCAAGCAAGGTCATGAACCAGTCCTTATTAAGAAGTTCCTTCTGGAGTCTTTCAAGATTTTCCTTATGCCCGACCTTAAGCACGGCCTTGTCGGTTATAAAATCAACCGCTTCTTTTATGACTTTGCTCTTTTTATAGTAATCTTTTGATACATACGCGCTCTTTGCGTACAGATCGATGACCGTGTCGGAATCCTTACCGAACACATAAATGTTGTCGTCTCCCACAAGATCATGTATCTCAACGTTTGCGCCGTCCATTGTNNCCAAGCGTGACCGCACCGTTAAGCATGAACTTCATGTTACCGGTTCCCGAAGCTTCCTTGGAAGCAAGTGATATCTGCTCCGAGATATCGCAGGCCGGGATGAGCTTTTCGGCATAGGTAACGTTATAGTTTTCAACCATAACAACCTTCATGTACGGAGATACATCCGGATCGGAATTTACGATCTGCTGAAGACATAATATCAGATGTATGATATCCTGTGCAATCACATATGCGGGAGCGGCCTTGGCGCCGAACAAAAACGTAAGGGGACGGGCCGGCTTCTTCCCTGCTTTGATCTCCAGATATTTGTGGATGATGTAGAGCGCATTCATCTGCTGACGCTTGTATTCATGCATCCTCTTGATCTGTATATCGAAGATCGAGTTCTTGTCAAGATCGATACCTTCGTGCTCTTTAATATAGGAACATAACTGTTCCTTTTTCGTATTTTTGACCTCCAAAAGCTTCTCAACAGTGTCATCTTCATCGATGTGGTCCATAAGTTTTGTAAGCTTTGAGGCATCTTTTTTCCAACCATCGCCTATAAGGGAGCTGATAAGAGATGCCAGTTCGGGATCACAGGACATGAGCCATCTTCTAAATGTGATGCCGTTTGTTTTGTTGTTGAACTTCTCCGGATATATCTTGTAGAAACAGTTAAGCTCCGTTGATTTTAGGATCTCCGTATGAAGAGCTGCAACGCCGTTTACCGAAAATCCGTAGTGGATATCGATGTGAGCCATGTGTACTCTTTCGTCCTTGTCGATGATCCAAACCTTCTTGTCCGTGTATTTTGCACGTACTCTCCTGTCAAGTTCCTTGATTATGGGGATCAACTGGGGCACTACTTTTTCAAGATATTCAAGAGGCCACTTCTCGAGAGCCTCCGCAAGGATTGTATGGTTGGTGTATGCGCATGTCTTAGATACTATATCAATCGCCTCATCCATTGACATAGCCTTTTCTTCGGTAAGAAGCCTTATAAGTTCCGGAATGACCATCGTCGGATGGGTATCGTTTATCTGGATTACGGCATGCTTGTACATCTGATGCAGGTCGATCTGCTGTTCGTGAAGCTCTTTTAATATAAGCTGTGCACCGTTTGATACCATGAAATACTGCTGATAGATCCGAAGCAGATTGCCCGCTTCGTCGGAATCATCCGGATACAGGAACAGCGTCAGGTTCTTTGCGATCTGGGTCTTGTCAAAGCTGATGCGGTCCTTGATGAGCCGCTCATCAACCGTGTCCACGTCGAAGAGGCGGAGTCTTCCGGACTTTGCGCCGTACCCGGTGACATCGATCTCGTACATCGTAGAGGTCACGGAGAAGCCGCCAAACTCGACCGTGTACTGCTTATCGGTCCGCTTCATCCAGCTCTCCTTGCCCCACTTAAGCCAGTAGTCCGGGGTCTCGTACTGGCGGCAGGCGTCAAAGGACTGCTTGAACAGGCC
>DEEW01000014.1:1015-3402 GCA_002350465.1 Lachnospiraceae bacterium UBA2868 | reverse complement strand
GAAGTTGTGAAGGATGCATGGAACAGAGCGCTTCGCGAGAGAGGATATGACAAGAGTGTTACGGCCCAGGACCTGAGAGGACTGTTCGGACTTCCGATGGATGAGATATTCAGAAATATCATTCCGGAAGTATCCGATGAAGAGATAAAGGTGTTTGAACCTTTATGCAGCAAATATGAGTTCTCTTATCTGGAGGAAAAAGGTGGCAATGTTTATCCTGGTATGAAGGACACAATTGAGAAGCTTTCAAAAAATCATAAGGTTGCGATAGTCAGCAACTGCCAGAGCGGATATATAGAGCTTGTTATGAAGAAGACGGGTATTGAACCTTTCATAATCGACCATGTATGTCCGGGAGATACGGGAATGCTCAAGGCCGAGAACATAAGGCTTGTTGCCGACAGGAACAATATGAATAACCCTGTATATGTCGGTGACATTGAAAAGGATGAGATCGCGAGCAGAAAGGCAGGCGTTGCGTTTATACATGCGGCATTCGGATTCGGGACTGCCAAATCTCCCGATCATACGATCAATGAGTTTGCTGACCTGCTCAGGATAGTTTAGGATATCCATACACGGTACCGCTTAGCTTCGTATATGAAGACAAACAATAGAGAATACCAAGAGGCAAACCTCCGGCAATACAGCCGGGGGTTATTTTTTGTTTGAAGTACCAAATATCGCAAATACATTTTTGTGCAACCCAAACAAGAATTGTTTTTTTGGAAAGAATCTGTTGACACAAAATCACAACGGCGTTAATGTATTAACAGAGTTAAGTAATTAACTCCGAAAAGTGATTTTCGAAAGGTGGTGTAAAGTTTTCTATGAAAACTTTGCAGCACGTAGGCCACGCCCCATACCTACGACGTTAGTCGTTGGTGCCGCCCGGCGAGGGACGAAGTGGACTTTGAATGGCGTGGCTCTCAAGAAAAGCGGGGACAAGAGTAATGACAAACAAGAGTGCTGTAGGCAGTAACAACAGTGATCTTACCGAAATGAACAGGTCTGCGATAGTTAAGATACTTCAGCAAAGAGATGTCTGTTCAAGAGCTGAGATAGCCAAGATAACGGGGCTGACTCAGGCATCGATAACCAAGATCACGGCAGTGCTGATCGAAATGGGTATAGTATCCGAGGTCGGCACAATCAAAGGAAACGGAAACAGAAGATCGATAGGATTAAGACTCAATGCCGAGGAAAAGCAGGTTATAGGAGTCAAATTCTCAAGACACATGTTCGCGGTAGGGGTATTCGATATTTCAGGAAAACTCTACACGATGCGTGAGACAGAGTTTGAACTTGAACAGGATACAAGAGAAGTTCTCACTGACATGAAGGATCAGATACATGAGACTTTGAAGAAGTACAAAAATGTAGTGGCCATAGGGCTGGCGCTCCCGGGACCTTACATAAGGGAAGAAGGACGGATAGCGATGGTAACGAGCATGCCGAAGTGGCATGACATTAACTTTATAGATGAGTTCAAGAATGAATTCAATAAACCGTTGTTCATCGAGCAGGACGCAAACGCCGGTGCACTTGCCGAATGGTGGTTCGGAAATCACGGAAGACCGCTGAATACACTTGCTTATTTTCTTGCAGGTGAGGGTGTCGGCTCGGGGATAGTAGAGAATGATAATCTTCTGCTCGGAATGCAGGGAGTTGCCAGTGAGGTCGGTCATATAAGCATAGATGTGAATGGGCCGAGATGTGAATGTGGCAATTACGGGTGCCTGGAGCTGTACTGCTGCGCATCTGCGATGCTTGAGAGAGCTAAGCAGGAAATGCCGGACCTTATGAACAAGAAATACAAAAACAGAGCCGAAGCCTGCGGGGACGTATTCGAAGAAGCGCGCAGGGGCAACAGGAAGGCAGGCAAGGTCGTTGATGAGATCGCAAATTATCTGGCATACGGGTGTGTGACTCTTATAAATGCTTACAACCCGGACATCATTGTGATAGGAGACATCATATCAATGGGAGGCGATCTGCTGCTTCCGACTATAAAGGAAACGGTGCAAGCGAGGGTTATCCCTGAGATGTATGAAAAAGTAAAGATAGAGTTTTCGAAACTAAGCGTTGATCCCACATTGTACGGGGCTGCTGCAATAGCAACGGACAGACTGCTTCGGAAACCCAGTGAATATTTGAAAGCCAATCAGAAATGATAAGGGAGGAGGCAAAGGAATGGAGAATAATCCCTATATACTGCAGATGCAGTCGATCACAAAACAGTTCCCGGGGGTTAAGGCACTTGACGATGTAACACTTGAAGTGCGAAGAGGCACGATTCACGTGATCTGCGGAGAAAACGGGGCTGGAAAATCCACTCTTATGAAGGTTTTGTCGGGCGTTTATCCTTACGGTTCATATGAAGGCAA
>DEEW01000014.1:0-921 GCA_002350465.1 Lachnospiraceae bacterium UBA2868 | reverse complement strand
ATCAGGAACTCACAATGATTCCGGAGTTGTCTGTGACCGAGAATATCTTTGTCGGTAACGAGATCACAAGGAAAGGTCTTGTCGACTGGGATGAAGAGCGAAGGAGAACGGTTGAGATACTAAAAAGAGTAGGTCTGATGATAAACCCGGATACTCTTATCAAGCATCTCGGAGTCGGACAGCAGCAGCTTGTTGAAATCGCTAAGGCACTTTCGAAGAACGTCAAGCTTCTCATACTCGATGAGCCTACATCGGCTCTCAACGAAGATGACTCGGCAAACCTTCTCAATCTTATGAGAGAACTTAAGGCAAATGATATCACCTGTATCATGATTTCTCACAAGCTCAATGAAGTTGTGGCTATCGCGGACGCGGTTACTGTAATACGTGACGGGCACACTGTTGAGAGTTACGAAGTTGAGGCCGGATCAGTCGATGAGGACAAGATAATAAGAGCGATGGTCGGTCGTTCCATAGAAAATCGTTATCCGGAGCACGTATCTAACCCCGGTAAAGTGATTTTCGAAGTATCGGACTGGTGGGTAGAAGATCCCGAAGTCGAGGGCAGGATGGTCTGCAAAGGTTCAAGCTTTAATGTAAGAGCCGGAGAGATAGTGGGATTTGCCGGACTTATGGGCGCCGGAAGAACCGAACTTATGAGATCGATCTTCGGACACAACTACGGAATATTCAGGGGCGGAACGCTTAAGATAAAAGGCAAAGAGGTTAAGATCAATTCGGTGGAATCGGCCATAAAACATGGTATCGCATACGTTCCCGAAGACAGGAAAAACCTGGGACTTAATCTCCTCGATTCCATCAGGCAGACGATCGTATCGGCTGATCTTGACAGGATAATAAAGAGAGGGCTTTTAAGCTTCGAAGAAGAACAAAAAGGCGTGGAAAAATACAGGGAATCGG
>DEEW01000104.1:8628-8777 GCA_002350465.1 Lachnospiraceae bacterium UBA2868 | reverse complement strand
ATACTTCCTCTTCGCGGTAAGATACTTAATGTTGAAAAGGCAAGACTTGATAAGATATATGCAAATGCCGAGATTAAAGCAATGATCACCGCATTCGGCACGGGAATACATGATGATTTTGATATCGAAAAACTTCGTTATGACAAGAT
>DEEW01000104.1:8186-8337 GCA_002350465.1 Lachnospiraceae bacterium UBA2868 | reverse complement strand
ATCCCGAAACAAGAGTACTGTCCCGTGTTTCGATGAATGAAGAGATGGAGTCTCAGATTGACCTTACATTTACAACTCTTATGGGAGATAAGGTTGAACCGAGACGGGAATTCATCGAGGAAAATGCAAAGTTTGTAAAGAATCTGGATAT
>DEEW01000104.1:6817-7947 GCA_002350465.1 Lachnospiraceae bacterium UBA2868 | reverse complement strand
GTCGGTGATACGATGGGTAAATACCATCCTCACGGAGACAGTTCCATATACGGTGCGTTGGTTAATATGGCACAGGACTGGTCTTTTCGTGCTCCTCTTGTAGACGGTCACGGAAATTTCGGATCGGTGGACGGCGACAGTGCTGCCGCAATGAGATATACGGAAGCACGTCTTTCCAAGATTTCAATGGAAATGCTTGCCGATATAGGCAAAGAAACTGTTGATTTTGTACCTAACTTTGATGAAACGGAAAAAGAACCTACAGTTCTTCCTTCAAGATTTCCCAATCTTCTCGTTAACGGTACCACAGGTATTGCCGTAGGTATGGCAACCAATATTCCGCCTCACAACCTATCCGAGGTCATAAACGCGGTTGTCAGAATAATAGATAATCGTGTGGAAGAAGACAGGGATACCCAAATAGAAGAACTTCTTGAATGTGTGAAAGGTCCTGATTTTCCCACAGGTGGTGTTATATTAGGATGCCGTGGAATAGAAAGTGCATACAGAACCGGACGCGGAAAGATCAAAGTTCGCGGTGTAACGGATATAGTTTTGCTGGAAAACGGAAAGAGCCAGATCATAATCACCGAACTGCCTTTCCTTGTTAATAAAGCAAGACTTCTTGAAAAGATTGCCGAACTTGTAAGAGATAAGAAGATCGAAGGAATTACGGACCTTCGTGATGAATCCGACAGGGAAGGTATGCGTGTAGTAATTGAACTGCGCCGGGATGTCAATGCAAATATCATTCTTAATCAGTTATACAAACATACACAACTTCAAGATACTTTCGGAGTAATAAACCTTGCGCTTGTTAACAATGAGCCTAAGGTTATGAACCTTCTTGAGATGCTGACTTATTATCTTAAGCATCAGGAAGACGTAGTTACAAGAAGAACAAAATACGATCTTAATAAGGCTGAAGAACGTGCCCATATACTGCAGGGACTGCTTATCGCCCTTGATAATATCGATGAAGTTATTGCCATTATACGAGGAAGCGCCAACGTTGCGGAAGCTAAGGAGAAACTGATAGAAAGATTCGGATTGTCCGAAGCACAATCCGCGGCTATCGTTGAGATGAGGCTTCGTGCTCTTACAGGTCTGGAGCGTGAAAAGCTTGAAGC
>DEEW01000104.1:3157-6803 GCA_002350465.1 Lachnospiraceae bacterium UBA2868 | reverse complement strand
GCTGAGTACAAAGCAATTCTTGCCGATGAAAAGCTTCTTCTCGGAGTTATCAAATCCGAAATACTTGAAATTTCGGATAAGTACGGTGATGAGAGAAGAACAAAAATCGGACTTGATGATTCGGATCTTACAAATGAAGACCTTATTCCGAAAGAGAATACTGTTATTGCCATGACAAGCCTGGGATATATCAAGCGGATGACGGTTGATAATTTCAAGGCTCAAAATCGCGGCGGTAAAGGGATCAAGGGAATGAAGACGATCGAAGAAGATTATATTGAAGATCTTCTGATGACCAACACACACCAGTCGATTATGTTCTTTACCAATTACGGAAGGGTATATCGCAAGAAGGCATATGAGATTCCCGAATCGAGCCGTAATTCAAGGGGAGTGGCGATAGTCAATCTTCTTCAGTTACAGGGTGGAGAAAAGATTTCCGCTATGATCCCCGTAACAGAAGTTAACGAGAATAAGAATCTTCTTATGGTAACGAGAAAAGGTATCGTCAAGAAGACAAATATTCTTGAATACAACAATATCCGCAAAAAAGGACTGATTGCCATCACTTTAAGAGATGATGACGAACTGATAGAAGTCAAAACAACGGATAAAGATTCGGAGATATTCCTCGTTACCAAACAGGGAATGTGTATAAGATTCAAAGAAACCGATGTCAGATCAACCGGAAGATCCTCGATGGGTGTTATCGGTATGAATCTTGCCGACGATGACGAAATAATCGGAATGCAGATAGATACTCAGGGAGACTCTCTTCTCATAGTGTCCGAACTTGGTTACGGTAAGAGGACAGAGCTTACCGAATTCCATCTGCAAAAGCGTGGCGGCAAGGGTGTAAAATGTTACAAGATCATGGAGAAAACAGGTGATGTTGTCGGAGTAAAGGCAGTCACAAATGATAATGAGATCATGATGATCACAGATCAGGGTGTGATAATTCAGCTTCGAATGGAGGATATTAAGATCATCTCCAGGATCACTTCCGGTGTCAAGATGATTACCCTTGATAAAGGAGTCAAAGTTGCCAAGATCGCCAAAGTACGTGAAAAGATCTCAGACGGTGACAGAGACATAGATATGGAAGATATCGATGATGTCGTTATAAATGTTGCAAAGTCCGATGAACCCGTTGTTGTGATACATGATGAAATAGATGTGGATGATGACGAGGAAGATACAAGATTTGACGGTATTGAGGATGAATGATATGAAAAAAGAGAAAGAAGATTACGATAACTACAAATTATCAATAGTTGTACCGGTTTATAACGAAGAAAACGGTATTAAACCCTTCCTTGAGCGTACCGAAGCTGTGGTAGACAAGCTTGGCTGTGAATATGAAATCATATTTTCTCTTGATCCTTCAACGGATAAAACCTACGAAGTTATTAAGGAGAATATGAAGAGAAACCGCAATATCAAGCTTATAACAATGAGCCGCAGATTTCGTCAGGCAGCTGCAACAATGGCAGGTGTTCTCAACTGCACCGGAGATATATGTGTTGTGATTGATGTAGATCTCCAGGATCCTCCGGAAGTAATTCTTGACCTTGTGGATAAATGGAAAGAAGGCTATGACGTTGTATATGCCCAGAGAATAGACCGCCAGGGAGAGACTAAGATCCGTAAAATCATAGATCTTACGGCATATCGTGTTATCAATTTCCTGTCAAGCGTCGAGATTCCTGTTGATACGGCTGATTTTCGTCTTATCAACCGTCGTGTTATAGAAGAGATCCGGAAAATGCCCGAGACAAATATGTTCTTCAGAGGCATGGTTAGTTATGTAGGATTCAAACAGACAGCTGTAAGATATCACAGAGAAGCAAGAGAAGCAGATGTTTCCAAGTATAACCGCTTATGGGGAGAATTCCGCATGGGATTCCACGGGATTTTCTGTTTCTCAAGTAAACCGCTGGAATATGTTACATTTCTTGGCGGATTCATGACGGCATTCGGAGTCCTGCTCGCTATGATCCACGGAATTAAAAAGATGGTAAATGAGAGGGATGATGAAAACGGCGGACTAGTGTCTCTTATCTGGTTTATGGGTGGTCTTATAGTGTTTGTCTGCGGTCTTCTCGGCGAATATGTTACAAGAATATACGACGATGTTAAGGGAAGACAGAGATTCATTATTGACGAGTTTGACGAAAACACGAAATGAGAGAAGTATCAGTAGAGGAAATTACCAATAATATAGCAGAAATGTGCATAAAGGTATGCCACGAATTGTCGGATGATATGAAGGCATGCCTTTTTGATGCATACGATAAGGAAACTTCCGGAATTGGGAAAAAAATACTCGGTCAATTAAAAGAAAACCTTGAAATTGCAAAGGAAGAGATGATTCCTATATGTCAGGATACCGGAATGGCAGTAATTTTCCTGAAAGTCGGACAGGAAGTTCATTTTACAGGCGGAGATATTACAGATGCGGTTAATGAGGGTGTAAGACTCGGATACACAAACGGATATCTTCGTAAATCAGTTGTATCGGATCCAATTGAGAGGGTTAATACGAAGGATAATACTCCGGCCGTGATTCATTACGAAATCGTCCCGGGTGACAAAGTTGAGATTACTCTTGCACCTAAAGGGTTCGGTTCGGAAAATATGAGCAGGATTTTTATGCTTAAACCGGCAGACGGAATAGAAGGGGTTAAAAAGGCAATTATTACTGCAGTAAAGGATGCGGGACCGAACGCGTGTCCTCCTATGGTGATCGGAGTCGGGATCGGGGGTACTTTTGAAAAATGTGCCATTATGGCCAAGGAAGCACTTACCAGACCGGCCGGAGAGCATTCTTCTGTCAGCTATATTAAGGATCTTGAAGAAGAGATGCTTGACAGGATAAATGAACTAAACATAGGACCTGCGGGACTCGGAGGAAATACGACGGCTTTTGCCGTAAACATCAACACTTATCCCACGCACATAGCAGGACTCCCTGTGGCGGTCAATATATGCTGTCATGTAAACAGGCATATCACAAAGGTAATTTAATATGGATAAGCACATAGAAGTTCCTTTTAGCAAAAAGGTTTCCGAATCACTTAATGCGGGAGATTACGTTTATCTGTCCGGTACCCTTTACGTTGCGAGGGACGCAGCGCATAAGAGAATGATAGAAGCTCTTGACAGGGGAGAAAAACTGCCCTTTGATATTGAGGACCAGACTATATATTATATGGGTCCTTCACCGGAAAGACCGGGGAATGTGATCGGATCCGCAGGGCCGACTACAGCAAGCAGAATGGATAAATATGCACCACGGCTCATGGATCTGGGAATGACCGGTATGATCGGAAAAGGAAAAAGAACAAAAGAGGTGGCGGATTCCATGAAGAAGAATAGCGTCACGTATTTTGCGGCTGTGGGAGGTGCCGGAGCACTTCTTTCAAAATGTATTGTTTCATCTGAGGTCGTAGCATATGATGATCTGGGAACAGAGGCAATCAGAAAACTGTCCGTTATAGATTTTCCGGCCATAGTTGTAATGGACTGTCACGGTAACTGTTTGTATAGTGTTTGACAAATTAAGGTCTATCTAATATAATTACGTGGCAAATTAAATCTTGTTTAGCAATGATTTAGCTTTAAGGAGAAATACTCAAGAGGCTGA
>DEEW01000104.1:0-3151 GCA_002350465.1 Lachnospiraceae bacterium UBA2868 | reverse complement strand
CCCTGCTAAGGGTGTAGGTCGGGCAACCGGCGCGAGGGTTCAAATCCCTCTTTCTCCGCTCACGAAAGATGGCTGCAGATGCCATCTTTTTTTGGTATTATTTGACCTTTTTACGATTATCAACTATATTAAACAAAATAAAAAGTATGATATTACGGAGGTTACTTATGCGTTATACATTTCAGCCTAACGGGGTATGCTCAAAACAGATTAATTTTGATATTATCGGTGACGTTATTACCAACATTTCATTTATCGGAGGTTGCGACGGTAATCTTAAAGCGATATCAAAACTCTGCAACGGAATGACAGTTTCTGAAATAGAAAATAAACTGCTGGGAAATGACTGTAAAGGCAGAGGTACATCATGTGCGGATCAGTTCGCCAAAGCTGTAAGAGAAGCGTTTAACTCAAATAAGCAGTAGTCCCGATATTCATTAATGGAAAAGTTTAAGGAATTTGAGAAAAATACACTGATAACCTTGCTGGCATTTATTATTCCGGCACTGATTATGCTACTCATTTTTATAATAGGTGATTTTGCCCCTTTTGGAAATGTTTCGGTTCTTGTGGCAGATATGAGGTATCAGTTTGTGGATTATATCGGTTACATGAAATCGGTCTTCTTCGGTAACAATGATATGTTCTACACATTTTCCAAAACTTTCGGCGGAGATATGATGGGTTTTGCATCATATTATCTGTTTAATCCCTTCTTTTTGATTCTTCTTCCCTTTCCGAACGACATGCTTCCCGTTGGAATAGTTATAATGCTGATTATAACCAGCGGTTTTATGGGACTGAATTTCCATCTGATGCTGCGTGCAATTTGGGGAAACCGGTTTTCTTCGGTTATCTTTTCAACCGCTTATGCCATGATGGGCTTTAATATGGCATATATTAATTGTATCCATTATTTTTTCAGTATCATGATGCTTCCCATTATAATTTTGGGACTGTTTCGTATAATGACCGGCAGAAGACCGAATATTATTTATATCGGATCGGTAGCTCTCTCGGTTATTTCCTGTTATTACATCGGTTATATGATCCTTATATTTACAGCAGCTTTTTTTATCTGTATGCTTGCATCCGATACGATTGAATATAAGGATAATAAAGACCGGATAAAAAATGCATGGACGGTATTTTATTCCACTATTCTGGGAATCGGAATATCGGCGTTTTCTCTGCTATCGGTATTGTTTTCACTTGAGGGGCAGAAGAAGGCCATCATCAAAGGACTGATGTTTGACAGAACATTTAGTATCATTGAATTCTTTTCCGGATTATATACCGGATCATTCCGGGGAAATATCAGTGACGGACTTCCTGTTATTTACAGCGGTGTCATAACGGTTCTGTTTGTATTCTTTTATTTTTTCAATAAAACCATTAAATTACGTCAGAAAATATGCGCTCTTATACTGTTTGTATTTCTGATAGTCGGATATTGGATAGATGCATTCAATGTTATGTGGCATGGATTTGCACATCCGATAGGATTTCCTTACAGAAATTCATTTTTATTTTCTTTTCTTATGCTATTTGTGGGCTATTCAGGATTCGTTCATATAAAAGAAGGCTTTAAGAAAAAGAATGCAAATATTATTGTTGTGATTTTTATTGTCTATTCTGCATTTTTATACTTAACGGGAAACAAATACGCAGGACCTAAATCAATACTGATCACATATCTTACACTGGCAGCTGCACTTATTCTTATAGTAGCGATGAATGAAAAGAACCGATATGTTATACCGGCTGTTGCGGGTTTATTTGTACTTCAGTTTGCAGACAGTCTGTACAACGGATCAGTATCTCTTGATGCGTATTTTGAGGATAAGTACTCCAGGGAAGAGAGTATTGATGAATATAAGGATTATATTGATTCAACGCAGAAGCTGGTCGACTATGTTAATGCGCAGGATTCTTCGTTTTTCAGAATGGATAAATTGTTTCGCCGATCCAATAACGATCCTCTGATGTTTGCATATAACGGCTTATCGCATTACAGCTCCTGTGAAACGGATCAGGTCAAAACGTTTATGGGACGCATGGGATTTAGGAACAATGAAAGCTGGGCATTTTATGGTGATGCAAGTACCGGCTTTGCGGATTGTTTTATGGGATTAAAATATCTCCTGTCACCCTTTGACGAAACAAGCAAACCGTATAAATCCATATATTCACAGGACGAAAGATATATATACTGCAATCCGTATGCATTATCACTGGGATTTGGAATGGATGAAAGCGTTAAGTACGCCAATATGAAAGAAAAAGATCCTTTCAAATTACAGAATGATATTGCAGGAAGATTTTCTCAAACAAACTACCAAATATACAGACCGGTTAAAATCAGCGAGATCAGGCTAAATAATGTATCTGAGGAAAGAAACATTTATACAAAGATAGATCCTGAGCAGGAAGGAAGCATTGAGTACATTCTTTCGATTACAAGCGATGATTTTATATATATGTATGCAGATGCTCCTCATATTCAGAATACAAATCTGTATATAAACGGAGACGAGAAGGGAAACTATTTCTCCCAATATGACTGGTCGATCCGTGAAGGAGGTTATTATAAACCGGGCGAACTTGTGAGCATCAAGTTTACGGTGGAAGATGACAGTTTGGAAATAGATGATATTTACTTCTATTATGAAAGCAAACAGGTTTTAAAAGCATGGTATAGGGATGCGGTTTCAACCTCTTGCAATGTTACTAAGATCTCTAGTTCTCATCTAAAAGCAGATGTGGATGTATCGGAAACAAATGACTATATAGTATTCTCCATTCCGTATGAGGAAGATTGGAAAATCAGGATTGATGGGGAAAAAGTTAAGCCTTTTAAAGTAATGGATGCTCTTCTTGCTGTTAAAATATCCGGTGGCAAGCATGAAATAGATCTTCGGTATATTCCTGCGGGTATTAAGGTCGGATTACCCGTGTCGGTTATTTCGATATTGATAGCATTGATTACTCTTATTGTAAATAGAAAAAACAATAAGGAATAAAATCGAGAAGTAGATATGAAATGATCATACATATAGTGGCTTATGATGCTTTTATAACTAGATATATGTACGGAATCAGATACTCAAAAAACTACTAAAATTTTAGCAAAAAATCCGTTGACAATGCC
>DEEW01000148.1:7897-15741 GCA_002350465.1 Lachnospiraceae bacterium UBA2868 | reverse complement strand
ACCGAAAAAAGATCGAGCGCGACATTCAGTATCTCATCTCTTGTATTGCCCTTATCCATAGCATTCCTCCTGCAGTAAAATATATATTGGGCATCATCATTCTACCTACCGTTCGTTCGTTAGTCAATACCTTTTTTACGAAACGATTCGGTAGTATGCATTAGATGTAACTCTGTATATGACCGCATATACTATACCGCAGATCAGTACGCATACACTGGAGGTAATGATCAGGCGCGGTATGTCAAACAGTCCGAACAGCATGAGCAGCTTGTTTACTATAGGCAGTACCACCGCCAAGTGTATGCAGGCTAAGATGATTGGGATAAGGAATACCGTCAGCATCTGTGAATTGATGCTTTTTCTTATTTCATCCTTCGTCATGCCGACCTTCTGCATTATGTCGAATCTGGACTGATCCTCGAAACCTTCCGAGACCTGTTTGTAATACATGATTATCACGCAGGACATCAGGAAGATGATGCTGAGCAGAATGCCGAGGAAAAACAGTCCTCCGAAGGTGCTGACGAAGTCGCCTCGTTCTGCTTCATGGCTCTCGCAGTAGCAGTTGTCAAAGTCAAGCGGCTTCAGTTCCTCTTTGATCAAATTATCCAGTGTGGCTGCCAGAGCCACCTGCTCGTCGGCGTCAAGGCCTGTATCAAAACGGCAGTCCCAGAACCACGCCAGCATAGGCTCGCCGTCGTAATCTGCATATTTTGTGTAGTTCTTCGCGACCTCACCAGCATCCTTCACGATCACAAAGATGCCCGGAGATGCCGAGACCACTGCAGCCGGATCTATCTCTTCTATCCTGTCATCGATACGCTTTGTGACTTTGAACGGAACATCCCCGATAGTTATCACATCGCCGATCTCTATGTCCTTTGCGGTTCCGACCAATGCTTCACCCTGAGCCACTGTCTCGTTATAGCCAAATACTCTGTTATAGACATCCACATCAATGAACAGTATCTGCGCTACTTTGTCATAATTGATGAAAGCAAGATCTGACTTTGAGTTGAGTGTGACATCCAGCTTGCTGTCATCGAAGTAACCGCTGATCGACCACTCGTAATATGTTTTGTTGTTCATTATCTCCGCACCGTGTTCCTCAGCAGCGGCCTTAAGGTCAGCATCCAGCTTCTCACCCAGATCCTCAAGGCTTTCATCATAACCGTACTTGCACGCAAAGGCACCTATCTCGTTAGGATAGCGCACATTGAGGCACTGCTCTGCACCTGTGTAAAGCGCTGAAGTCGAGGACATCATTACAAGGATCATCGTCAGAAGGATGCAGATCGACGCAAGTCCCGCGCCGTTTCTCTTCATGCGATATGCCATCGACGACACCGATACAAAATGATTTGTCTGGTAATAGTAGTTCCTATTCTTCTGAAGCATCCTGCAAAGGATGACAGAGCCTGCGATCAGAAGAAGATAGGTACCTATCATTATCAGTATCACGGCGACAAAGAACCACATGAGTGCTGACATAGGTTGCTGTATCTTAAGCGCGATATAGTACCCCGACCCAAGAGATGCAAGGCCGAGGACGCCTGTGAGCCAGTTTGACTTCGGCGGCTTCTCGCCTGCTTTATCTGCAGTCACCAGCTCTATTGGACTTGCAAAACTGACTTGTCTCAGCGAATTGAGATAGATCAGCAAAAAAATCGCGCTGTATGTTACAACTGTCATGATGACAGAGGTGAACGGAACAGAGAAAGCATATCTTACAGGTACTTCTATCAGCTTTGTAAATCCGAGCTCTGCCAGCTTGGAAATCCCTATGCCGGCAATGAGTCCGCCGAATATCGCGACTGCCCATGTAAACAGCGTTTCGAAAAACAGTATTCTTCCCAGGTTGAATCTGTTCATCCCCAAAATGCTGTAAAGACCGAACTCCTTCTTTCTGCCTTTGATCAGCGTTGCCTGTGTATAAAAGAGAAACAGAAGCCCGAACAGCGTCATTATATATGTGCCCATCTGCATCATATCGGTAGCAGTGTGCCCGCCCGGCATGCCGTCCATGATCCCTGAATACCCGAGGAAGTGAAGGATGTAATACACAGCTACCATCATGATGCATGTCACCAGATACGGTGCATACAGCCTGCCGTTCTTACGCATGCCGTTCGCAGCCATCTTTGGATAGAATCCCAGCTTCATTATCTGTCACCTCCCTGTGCGAGAAGCGTCAGTGTATTGCTAATCTTCTGATACATCTGCTGATCAGTGGCATCGCCTTTATATATCTGGTGGAACACTACTCCATCGCGTATAAACATAACCCTGGAAGCCCTGCTCGCAGCCTTTGTGGAATGAGTTACCATCAGGATGGTATGTCCCATCTGATTCACCTTAGCGAAAAGATCAAGCAGCTCGTCCGATGACTTTGAATCAAGTGCGCCCGTAGGCTCATCCGCCAGAACTATTCTCGGATCTGTGATCAGTGCTCTCGCAACCGCCGCTCTCTGTTTCTGACCGCCGGATACCTCGTAAGGATATTTCTTGAGAAGGGTTTCGATACCAAGCGGTGATGCAAGGTCATCCAGCCTCTTCTTCATATCTTCCGGCTTCATTCCGGCCAGAACCAGTGGAAGATAGATATTGTCTTCGAGAGAGAATGTATCCAGCAGATTGAAGTCCTGAAACACATACCCCAGATTGTCTCTGCGGAATTTTGCAAGATCCGAGTCCCTGACTTCGCTCAGCTTCATGCCGTCAAGTATGACCGTTCCTTCTGTCGGCTTGTCCAGAGCCGCGATTATGTTCAGCAGGGTGGTCTTGCCGCTGCCGGATTCTCCCATGATAGCGACATATTCGCCCTTTTCAACTGTGAAATTGACGTTCTTCAGCGCTTCAACGGATGCTCCGCCGAAACGAGTCCTGTATGTTTTCTTTATTCCTCTTGCTTCAAGTAAACTCATTACTGTAACCTCCTTGTTGCCTGATTACAGTCTGATGATAATAATATAAGCAGAGCCGTTCCATCGGATCTGCTTACGTATTTCTTACATATATGTCACATTTATGATCAATCTTCTGTCACGAGTCTTGTGGTTCTGAAATCAAGTATTATCGTTGTGCCCCTGCCCGGCTGCGACTCAGCGCTTATTGTATGTCCAAGATTCTCTGTTATCCGTTTGCAGAGATACAGACCTATTCCACTTGCCCTTTTATCTTCTCGTCCGTTGAATCCTGTGTAACCGTTTTCAAATATGCGCGGAAGGTCTTCAGCACTTATACCTATGCCGGTATCTTCTATGCATAGAATCCCCGGCTCATTCATATAGATGCGCACGCTGCCTTCTGTGGTGTACTTTACTGCGTTGGAAATGATCTGCTCTATGACGAATGTCAGCCATTTTTCATCGGTGAGCACAGTATAGTTCACCGGTTTATAATCCAGCGTCAGCTTCTTCAGAATGAATTCCCTTGAAAACTTCCGGACAGCCGTGCGGATGATACTGTCAAGATCATATTCCTTTATAAGGTAGTCCGTGCTGTCCGAATCCAGTCGCAGGAACGTCAGCACCATTTCGACATATTCTTCGATCCGGTTCAGATCTGAAGTGAGTTTTCTTGCCGTCTCTGTATCCTCTGACTGGAGGCTGAGCCGCATGGCTGCAATCGGAGTTTTGATCTGATGTGCCCAGACAGTATAGTAGTCGATCATATCGTTATACTCTTCTGCCGCGTGAACTGCTGACTGCTTCGCCTCGTCCTGAAGTTTAGTGATGATCTGCTGATAGTCCTCCTCCAGCCGATCGGCTGGAGCAGGCATTTCTTCGTGGGTAAGCATTATGTGCCGCCTTCGATAAGCAATATAGTCGATCGCTAATGCGGCTACGCCGATCATAATACTCAGGATCAGCGGGTATGTAACTACTATGACAGGCATATCGAACAGCAGATATGCAGCCGCGAATGCTCCGGCTATTAGTATGTATACTACTATCGCTTTCGCGCGCGATCTGAGATAGCTCTTAAGCAGCCCCATTATTCGGCCTCCAGGATATACCCTACGCCGAACCTTGTTTTGATTAAGATCTTTGAGACCGCCTTCTTCAAGAGTTCTGCGGAGCCTGCCCACATTAACTGTCAGCGTGTTTTCATCAACAAAGCTGTCTGTTTCCCAGAGTGCCTCCATAAGCTTTTCTCTGCTTACGACCTTGTTCTTGTTCTGCATCAGCGTAAGAAAGATCATGTACTCATTTCTTGACAGAACTATCTTGTTGCCGTTGTACAGCAGCGTATTATCCTCAGTATTGAGCACAGCGCCTGCCGCCTGCAGAGTGAAAGTATTCCGGTTGAAATCGTATGCCCTGCGAAGAAGCGCCTGTACCTTAGCGATCAGAACGCTTTGGTCAAAAGGCTTTGGGATATAGTCATCAGCGCCCATGTTCATGGCCATGATGATATTCATGTTGTCTGTTGCAGACGAAATGAATATGATTGGCACCGAGCTTGTCTTTCGTATCTCCTGACACCAGTGATAGCCACCCATGTATGGGAGAGTGATGTCCATAATGACCAGATGGGGCTTGTATTCCTCGATTTCTTCCGTGACACGGCGGAAGTCAGTTATCTTACGGGCTTCCATCCCCCAGCCAGCAAGACAATTGCATATTCCTTCAGCTATTCCGTTATCGTCTTCTACTATGATTACCCTATACATGATTATTCCCAGTTATAATAGTAGTCTAAATCTCGTATTATTTATGTGATTTAGACGAGCATTGTTGGTTATCTTCCTCAATCCGTTCTGTCATGAAGCAATTGAATTGAATCTGTAAAAACCCTGGCTGATTTGCATTTCTCAGCAACTGTATCCCAATTATCAGACAATTGAGGCATGAACCTCCGGTATACTGATGCGCTCTTTTTGTGTCCAGGGACTCTTATGCCATGATATTCTTTTTTCAGCGAAATGATATTGCTCCATGGGTCGATGATCATTTCTGCATCGTTAGAATCCTTCAAATCATCAAACGCCGCCACGATCCATGCATCAGTACTATCACAGGGAATCGTAATAATCAGCTGCTCATTTTCGTCATCTGAGCGAACGAGTTGCCTGATTACCGACGTGAGATGAGCTCTGTAACTCTCAGGTGAGTCTTCATGATCACTGCAAGGCAACTGAACCGGACAGCGGTCATTTCCGACATGTATACAGTCGAGCGGAGAAGTCTTATCCTTATGATCACATTCCGTGCTGCCACATTTACAATGCACCTCTTTTTCTTTTCGCGACACATCTCCATCCATATGGATAATAAGCGCATCAAAGCGAGGCATTATTTGTGAAAACAGTGCCGGAATAAGTTCTGCGTTATTTTCGCACCAGCGGTAAACGCCTTTCCACCCGTTTCCGAATTCACCTCTCGCATCCTGCTCGGGCTGTATGTACCTGTATATGTTCTTTTCTCCGGTCAACCTATCGATGACAGTACGGATAGCCATCTGATCAGTCGGTCCTTCGCTGACTATACCTATAACTCTCTTCATATCAGTTCCGGAACGCCTCCCAGATATCCATTGATCCAAAGACGTGAAAGCGGCTGCCCTGTTTTGATCAGGTCTTCACTTACAAGTATTCTGTTGACAGTTACATGTCCAAGGTCATCTCTTTCAGTTGCAAACAAACGGATCCTGTCATCTGTCAAGTCGAGTCCGTCCAGCACAAGCGGATTATGTGTTGTCATAAATACCGTTCTTCCGTTCTCAATGACAATCTTGTCAAAGACCTGTGTGAGCCGTTTTGCAAGCCTTGGGTTCATAGCATGGTCAAAACTGTCTATTCCGAACATCATAGGCGTGGACGGATGCATGGCAAGGCAGAGCATAAACAGGACATACAAAGCACCTTCACTGGCATCGTATCCTGTAAACAGAGCACTGTCTTTCAGAAATCTGTCGCGAAATTCTATTATCTGGTTTGTCGATGGCACGCCTGGATTCAGATTGGATTTCTTCGGCTTTCCAACATGAAATTCGGAAGCCCATTCCATTAATTCAAGTACTTCATCCATATACATACTGCCAAACATCAGCTCATCGTCCACAGTTCTGAACAGATCCCCGGCAGCCTCAGCAAGACGCCCTCCGTTCAGTCCTATCGGAGTGATCTGTGTCGGATCCGGCACATTACCTCGCAATGTAAGAGTATCAGGTTGGAATAGCCCATAATCTGCAACATATCTGCCCGCAGCAAGGTACTCCTCAGATGCAAGTCTATCGGACAGCGAATAGTAACCGACCTTATTGTTCATATGGCTTTTACTTCGGTTGCTTCGACCGAATACTATTATTCCGTCCCTACTAACGCTCTCTGTATGATACTTCCATGAGTCATCCCCTACAGGAGCGGTCAGGTGGGTATTGTACTGATATTCGTGCGAATCTTTGCCCCATTTCAACGAGAACTCAACTGTAGGCGACTCTTTTACGATATCCGCAAACTTTGACTTGTACAGCGAAGATGTGCTTAATCTGACACCCTTTCTTTGCAGGCTGTTATTATTCACTCTGTCTGTCATGGCCGCGCTAAGCACTCCGATCGCCTCCAGCACAGAAGTCTTGCCTGAACCGTTTGCCCCAATAAACACATTGACATTTCCGGTCTCAAAGCTTACATCAAAAAGCGATTTGAAGTTCCGAATGGTTATTCCCTTGATCTTAATTGACTGAGACACTGACTTAGCCTCCTTGAAAATCGTTGTTTTGGCTATATCTAATTGCATAGTTAGTATACTTGCATAATTTGATTGTGTCCATACCTAAACTTTCACTTTTCCTTGAAATTACACTTGTTTACAAATTTTAGCCACTCCTGATTGTGCTGAATTTTATATAGCTAACGACAGGCTAATGACGCACGATATAAGCGTTTTCACACTATCTAATGCAGCAGCATTGTCAAATTTATTATGAGATATTCAGGTTATTTCTGTTCAATATCTCAAAAAAAGTCGCTATTCCATATCGCTTCTTTGCTGCTACTCAGCCCCAAACGGATCGATTGCACACTTAGGGGCTGAGTAGCAACAATGTTGTTGAGCCGCAAAATTGCAGNNAAGTCGCCTCGTTCTGCTTCATGACTCTCACAGTAGCAGTTGTCAAAGTCCAGCGGCTCCAGTTCCTCTTTGATCAGCTTATCAAGTGTACCTGCCGGAGCGACCTGTGCCTCGGCATTAAGGCCGGTATCAAAGCGGCAGTTCCAGAACCATGCCAGCAGCGGCTCGCTGTCATAGTCTGCATACCTGGTATAGTTCTTCGCGACCTCGTTGTTGAGCCGCAAAATTGCAGAAACACCACTTTAGAAACTGAAAAAGCACCGTTGAGATACATGATCTTGTATTTCAACGGTGCCGATCTTGCCCACAAAAGTTTCTGCCTTTTATATTTTTGCGCTAATTATTACTTCGTGTTATAACCTGTTGCGAGAGCCTTGTACCCGTTGCAATCACTGCAGTGCAGCATCACGAGATAACACCTGACGGCATCCTGTAACACCTTATAATAAGGCGTTAGGAGAGCAGGGTGTCCAGGGTTCGAGCCCCTGATCATCCACCACTCAAACCCTTGAAATTTCAACGTTTCAAGGGTTTTTCATTTTGAGGAAACTTGAGTGCAATTTTTTGCAAAAATCGGGGTTTTCCTTGAAATTTCAACATTTTCAAGGCCCCAAATTTTGAGGAAACTTTTTGCTATTTATATGCTGTTCAGGGAATCAGACCCTGATCACCCAAGCTTCAACCCATTGAAATTTCAATGTTTTGTTCTGCCTGCTGAGTGCAGTTTGATTACATTCTTGATTTTTTTGATTACACCTATGAGCT
>DEEW01000148.1:4246-7730 GCA_002350465.1 Lachnospiraceae bacterium UBA2868 | reverse complement strand
GATCTGTAGCTCAGATAGTTGTCATCAGTCGAAAAAACGTAGCCGGAATCAGAAACGCCCAGCGCCTCTTGTCGCTTGCGTGCCTCTTCTATGATCCTCATGGCCTCTTCACTGAGCGGCACCCACCTTTCGGTGTTGACCCCTTTGAGTCCGTCCTTGATCCTGTGACAGTCTCTCTCGACAGATCTCTGCAGATGGATCACTTCGCCTTCTATATCTTCATATCTTATAGCGCACACTTCCCCGATCCTCAGGCCGGTCTGAAACATGAACAGGAACGCAAGCGGAGTCAGTTTGTACCGAAGACTCTTGTTATTAAGGTCATCCCATGCGATCTGCTGAAGTCTTATAAGTTCCTCTCTGGTGAAAACCTGAGTCTCGCTCTTTTTCTTCCTGACAGGCTTGAACATCCTCGACTCGATCTTTACCTTACTCATCGGATTGCTGTCGATGATCTCAAGCTCGACCGCATAGTCCAGCGGCTGCCTTATAAGTGTAGCCACGTTTATATAGTCCTTGCGCGTCATGTTGTTATCACTGATTAGCTTGTGAGCCCATTTATCCAGATCGAGCTTCTTCAATGATCGTATCGGCTTCCTGACTATAGGCGTCCCTTCGAGGTGACATCTCCAGTCGGATTCATACTTAAGGATTGTTGCCTCGGATATCCCGTGATTCCTCTTATATTCAAGCCATTCGTCCTTGAGTTCCTCAATGGTGATCAGGCCTCTCCGGATACGCTCGTCAGTATGGGCATACAGACCATAAAGTGCCTCGTACACTTCTTCCTCAGTCTTCTTGGATATAGTCCTGCGCTTTGAAGACGGGTCGTCAGGTTCCTTGTAATAGGTACGCCAGCGACCACGGCTGTCGACATAAATATCGTAATTATGCTTTTGCTTTACATATGCTACCTTCTTCTTGGTCATTGCATTAGTGACATCATCCAATGTGATTGTACCCTGCTCAAGAAGCATGCGCAAAACTGCAATTTCGGAGGGATCATTAAGATTAGCATCATAGATATCCTGTTCAATGCTCATTTTCGATGTTCCCTCCTTTCTGTGTATTTCAAAATGTAAGAAATAAAAAAACATGATCTGCAGTTTATACAAATCATGTCTTTCGTTGTCTTCTCAAATAAACAACTGTAGATTCATTGCCGTGAGTGTTCTGTAATACCTACAGCTCATTACTTGTATGGATGCTCAACGCAAAAGTCTTCACCTAAAGCGATACCATATAAGTACATACCTGCAATACTCTCCTTCTTTTGATCATTGAATGCGATTAAGTCATATGTTCTATCCGCATCATATACCGCTTCTACAACTTTCATATGATCTCTCACACGGATCTCTATATTGGACTTATACTTTTTCGAATTATTACCTTGTCTTTCAACCTCATCTAAAACATATTGCTCTATATCTGGAGCGCCATTGTTTAATTTATCTATTACTCCCGAGTATCCCTTTTGATACCCTTCTTTCTGTATATACAGAATTGCACCAAGTCCAAGATAAATCGTTTTCGTCAATAACTCACTTACGGACTTCAAAAGGGAATCGTGGTTTTTCCCCATTTTCTTTTCATTAGCAAACAAAATATATTCAAATACTATATTGTTTAGATCATCCTTTATGTATGACAAATAAACATTGGGATCAATGGAGTATTTTGTTTCATCACAGGATTTTGTATAACCTATCATGTGGTCATATTTTATAAGGTCATTGCGAATCTTAGAACCATAATGAATATCAGCATCACCATAGCTTTTAAGCGTATCAACGAAGTCCTCGTATTTTACTAAGAGATACTTTAAAATACGAAATTCCAAGGCTGCATTCTTGCTTCCAAAGGAAAATAGACCTTTTTTTATTCCTGCTCTAAAGGCATTTACAACTGAATCTCCCAAAGCTAAGAATACAGCTGTCTCCTTAGTTTTCTTAAGAGTATCAACTTGTGCAGGAGAAAGGAACGGGCGTGCCCACTGGCTATAGTCATTTGTCCCTGCTAAAGCAGCTTCATATTTTTCCCATCTATTCTTAATTATCTGATATGCGCTGCCTTTACCACCTATTAGCTTCGCATTGGTTTCATTATGCACATACCAAATAGCAAACGCCATAAACTCTGATCCCACATGATCTATAACAATCGATCTTTTCGATGAGTCAAGTGCCGCAATCTCCTCTCTTAATACCGTTTCAATGTCTAATGCTATGGACATTGATATTTGTGCCACATCCTGTGCCTTAATAATCTCTTTCCATGTTGGCGGATTCTCTTTGTATTCGTCGTACTGTGCCGCCATCTCTTTGATTTTTCCAGGAGCAAGTCGAGACAGTTCAGTCTTTTTCAATGCCTCTGTGAACGGTGCAGCAACAATCCCAACATCATAAGAAACGTTATTATAGTATTTGCCGTAAATGGAAGGGGCATGACTAGGACTTAAGCTGATATGGTTAGTAATATCAATAGCTCTAATTAGTTCTTTTGAATAGAGTAATTTATCATAATCAATCTTTGCTGATTCTTTCTTTTCTACGAATCCCCTTTTATATAAATCACATGCCTTTTCAATAGAGTCCTCTCCAAAATATGAAAAAGCATTGTTAATTTCTCGTAATATATGACCAACTGCATCATCATCGGCTATGACGTGACCGTTTAAATAATCAGTATCCTTTGGTTTTGATTTCCCATCACTTACCTTAACACTAGATGTTTCCTTTGTTTCGACAGGAGAATCAGTTTTTTCGTCTTTATTGTCAACTACACCTGAAAGAAGCTGTGCTTTCTTAGCATCAAATTCCTCTTGGTTGATTATCCCTGCATCTAGCAAGCTTTTAAGATCTTTTAATTCTTCAACAGGTATCTTGCTCATCGTAATAATTCTCCTTTTATACTTCCTGCATGCCTGAATACTTTGAATAAAAGGCATCACCTTTTAACGCTAAGCACTCATTAAAACGCAAAAGATCTGAGGCTGATCTGAAACCAACAGGCGCATAATAACAGTCTGCATTAAATGTATCTCCTAATGATTGCAGCCTTAGTTTCCTCTCCAAATCAATCGCCGGTTCTTCATAATCACAATAACCAGTAACAGCTATGAGATGGTATTTATCGTCTTTCTTTGCAACAATGTTAGCAATGGCATTTGTATTATCTGTTGCAGATACAATTGTATATCCATTTCTATTCAAATCATGATCTATTACCATCTGCATTGCAAAGTTAAGTAACTCGCCTTCTGTCATCAAATCATCTTCGGTGTAATCAGGTACTCCGATACCCCAATCACGGTTTTCACATCCGCCATTTTTTTGATCTTCATACATTCCGTGAATAAGAATCTTTAGCAACATGTCCTTAGGTAGATACAGACCTATTGGTTGGAAAGGGTCTATCGCAAGCCCACCCACGTTACTGCTGCCGAAGACTGATGAGATAACATAATTAATATCCATCTCTA
>DEEW01000148.1:3909-4233 GCA_002350465.1 Lachnospiraceae bacterium UBA2868 | reverse complement strand
AGCAATTGCATTATAGACAATACCTCTGTTTATTAGTGTATGTAGTCTTGTGTCATTTTTTATCTGGAAATATGTAGGCACCGGCTTGTTATTGTTGGCATAGTTAAGAAACGATTCCGCAAATATCCTTATATTTTCTACGGAATAATCCTGATAAAGAAGCTCCTTGGCAACATCCAGTGTCTTCGGCGTCTCTTCGTCATTCTCTTCTTCCGATTTCTGTTCAACTACAACAGATTCATCTGCTACTGCCTTTTGAATTAGTATTGAAATGATACTAGATGATACTTCATCAGCGTCATAACTGTTCCAAAGCTTATATTT
>DEEW01000148.1:2142-3733 GCA_002350465.1 Lachnospiraceae bacterium UBA2868 | reverse complement strand
CCTCGCCTAAACTTAAGATGCTCTCCATTTTATTGATGAAGTCTCTTTGAGGCCTCATCATTTCTTCAACTATGTCATATTCTTTAAACTGATTTGGCTCCGCTTCACCACTTCGTTCCTGCTCTGACTCTGGTTTAATTTCATCAAAAAAATCTTCTCTATTGTGATTGTCTGCATCAGAAAGATTTAGCAGTCTTCTCTTCAGCGCTGAAAACTCATCATCAGATATGACTCCTTCATCATGCAATTCTTTTAATGCTTTTAATTCNNTCTTCAACAGGTATCTTGCTCATACTGCTCTGCTTTTAAACCGTTAGAGGCCTAATAACTGTTTTTTCTTTTGTTCAAATTCTTCGGCTGTAAGCACGCCTGAATCATGGAGTTTCTTCAGCATCCTTAACTCGTCTACCGGTATTATCTTTTCAGTTTTATTCTCTTTTGCAGAGACACACACACTTTCACTAGATGACGGATCTTTCGCGGAAACGGCTATAGTTTTTTCAGCTTCTTTCTGTAATGCAGACGGGTCTTTCACATTTGCTGAATACGTCCCGCTATTTGGGGACTGCGTAGCGATAGAATGAACCGCGCTATTGTTCTTTTCTTTCAACGTTCCGCTAAACAGATATTTGCGATGTTTGAAATAGATATAATTTGGGATTGACCAAACCAACAGAAAGATTACACTCGCAATTACAACTCCAAAGAACTGCGTTGCGTCAAATCCCTGACCAATAACCTTCTGGAAGAAAACATTAAAAGCTGAAATAAAAGTGCTAAGGAAAATGTACACCATATTAATGGTATAGCCGAACTCCGTCTTCTTTAAAAAATGAACCAGTGTAAAGATTTCGAAAGCATACTCAATCAACAGCAACACCAGTATTGCTATTGCCATATCATTCCCGCTTGCATTATTGCCAATCGTTGCTGTCAAAACGGTGAATACGGATAGTGTCATGCTTATTACTCTAATCACAAATAAAACTGTGTAGATTTTAAGCCAGGTCATTCCGTACTGTTTCTCTTCCTTCATCTTCTCTCCTCAATATGTCAACAGCCTTTTTCCGCTTTTACTTTTCTATATATTTTTTACAATATTCCTCATCTGAGTAGCCAAAACAAGTAGGACATTTACTATATCCAGCAGCTTCAGCTTGGTTTTCATTAAAGGCAAGATATCTAAATCCTCCCTGAGACATGTTTGTCTCTGGACAGTTATATCTGTGATAATATTTTTTATCGTTTTCAACAGCAACTACAGTTCCATAAATATAAAACTCTTCAATTGCGGCTTTATAACCCTCAAGACTATTATTTTCATTGCGTAAGGAAGTAATTGTCGATTCCTTTGACTCTATTGTCGAGTTTAACTCATTAATCTTTCCTTGCATGCCTGCATATTGAGAACCAACAAACGCCAATGCTCCCGCAAGAAGAATTATTATTACAGCTGCTATTATATTACGTTTAAGCCAATTTACGATTCCTGCTTCTCCGGCTTCTGATGCTTGTGTTACGTTACTTATTCCTAAAATGTCTGCTGCTTTAAGATTATAATCCGAATCATTAATAAGACCTTCGTTATGAA
>DEEW01000148.1:1795-2074 GCA_002350465.1 Lachnospiraceae bacterium UBA2868 | reverse complement strand
TTCTGGCCTTCTGTTGTTCCATTAGCTGCATCAATTTTAGCAACCATGGCTTCATACTCCTTGTCTGTGATAATTCCTGACTCCAGAAGTTCCATAAGTGTAGCTATGTCGGCATCAGAATCGGAAGGCTCCTTTTTAGTTGATTCGCTTATTGCTTTTTTGTTTTCATGTTTAACCGACTTTGCTATTACCGTCCCAGGTGTTGAATCCTTACTTTTGTTTTCATCAGCTAAAACAAGTCCCTTCGGAACATAATTGCTACTGTGTCCATATGGACAA
>DEEW01000148.1:0-1747 GCA_002350465.1 Lachnospiraceae bacterium UBA2868 | reverse complement strand
TACACCCTTTATCCCCTTGAGGTCAATGTTATATGCTTTAGTGCGATCCCATGTGAATGCTTTTCCATTTTCAGTTCTGAGCCTACCCAAATATTCATCCGATCTGAAGACCGTTGATGTCATAATAGGATTAAAAAGGCTGTATCCGAAGTCATCAGCATTAGGATCTTGAGATTTGAATAACTCGTTTCGCCTTTTTGCTTTTTCTTCCATGTTTTTAGAAAAGGAATCCATTTTATAATCCTCCATTATGTCTGGGGTTGCTATGTGCCTAGTATTTTTAATTTTATCATAGAAATACCAGTTTTTACTTGATTAACAATTATTTGTAAACTTCTTAGCAAATATACATGATTGCTTTTCAATAAAATTTCTTACTTCTTTGATTTCCATATATAAATTACTCCCTAATGTGACACTTGCTCTTGTACCATCCTAATTCTACTCATTTAGCTGTCCTGTTTTAGGGACTTTCAATGGAAATAATGGTGCTCCTGACCGGATTTGAACCGGCGACTGAAGGATATTCTGTCCTTTCCTCTACCTGATTGGGATACAGGAGCAAAATGTATGGTCACAGCAAAGGGGAGAACCACTATTTGGCTCTCCCCTCATGAAATTGTTTATTATGTATAAGAACTATATCCAGATTGCCATCTGATCTCTTGCTGACTTAATATAACCTCCAACAAGACCCATCTCCATATTCATTTCTATTGAGATGTCCAGCATTCTCTTATCTTCATAAAAGAATTTCCTTACTATTTCGCGTTCCTTCGGCATCATAGCCTCGAGCGCATCCTCCATATCGCGGTGACCTGTTCTTCCGATCCACTCTTCATCACCATCGGTATCGTCACAGCCCCCGAATCTCAGTCTATTCAGAATAGTATCCATCACTGATGCTAGATCATCATTCTCATCGAATATATATCCTGTTATTTCGATCATCGTTATTACCTTATCCTTTCTTCTCGCGGAACCTGCCGTTCGGCCTTCTTTTGTTCTTACGGTTCTTGTGCCTGCGTTTTTTCCGTGTAGCGCATCTGACTACGCGATCCACATTCTTATAAACTTCTCTGGGAACGCTGCATCTGTACTCGATCAAGTCCTCCCGGATCAGTCTCGCAGTCGCTTCGCCCAGAACCATAGACCTTCTCGGAAGGCCGCTTATCATCGGAAGTACATAATGTACCGGCATAGTTGGATTCTTCAGGCTGGTGGTAAGCTCCGAGACCGTAAAAACGGAGGAGCTCGTGTTGAGCCAGTCTGCACTAACAACTATCACAGGTCTGCACCCAGCCTGGATCGACCCATGTCTTTCCAACGGTATTCGAGCAAGGAATATGTCTCCTTGTCTGACCTGTCTCCATTCTTCTATCAAATCTGCAACCTCCTGATGTAAGTAGCAACGCTGCAGGAACGCAATGCATCCCTGCAGCGTTGGTTAAAACTTTTATTGATCCATATTTGTCCACGACGCCCCGGATCTGCGGGAAACAACCAGGGGTGAGTAGGCTCTCCTCTCTCATAGGCACGTTTAACCTCCCCGTTATCGCCGGAGCCGCCCTCATTGCGTGGTCCTGCATTCCTGCAGGGCTGTGACTGGACGGAAGTATCATTGTCCCCGAGGATGGTCATCGCACAATGACAGGTGCCGCCTGCCTTTTGGATCCGTCTGTTATCGCTCCTCATACGAGTCATCGCGCAGCGGTCACGCATGCTTACGGGTGTTAGCCGCATATCC
>DEEW01000114.1:1464-6140 GCA_002350465.1 Lachnospiraceae bacterium UBA2868 | reverse complement strand
TGTGACAAAAAGAACCGTCCCTTTTGTCACAGGGAGAATGGTATGAACATTGATGAAATATTTGCCGAAATAGACAGATTATACACCGCCAATCAGGGGGAAAAGGTAGAGGAATACATTCTGGAAAAAATCGGCGAGGCCGCAAAAGCCGGTAACGAAAGTATCATGATACAGCTCTTAAATGAGCTGATCGGTCACTATCGCGAAACAAGCGAGTTCGATAAGCTTAGGACCTTTGCCCAAAAGCTCCTTGATATTCTTGAGGGCAGTTCCCTTAAAGGTTCAATGGCTCACGCCACGTCACTCCTTAATGTGGCAAACGCATACCGTGCCGCAGGAATGCTCCGGGAATCAAATGCCCTGTACCAGCAGGTAAAATCATACTATGATGCAAATGTTGCCCCGGATTCGATGCTGTATGCATCACTTCTTAATAACATGAGCCTGTTGTTTCAGGAAATGAACGACTATGAAAGTGCCGCGGACTGTCTGGAGAGGGCTCTCGGAATATCACTTATCTATCCCGAGTGCAGAATTGAGCAGGCCACAACATATACAAACCTTGCTGTTACTCTTATTAAGCTCGGAAGAATGGACGAGGCGGAGTCGCACCTTCATAAGGCTTTCGAACTGTTTGACGAAGATGACGAGCCCGACTACCATTACAGTGCCGCTGCATCGGCTATGGCGGAGATCAAATACTTCAATAAGGATTATGCGGCTTCTGTAAAGTATTATGAAAAAGCTCTCGAAGTGATCGAAAGGTGCGTCGGAAAGAGCCGCGCTTACGAAATCACAAAACAAAATATGATGGCTGCTGCGGCAAAACTTGATCCTGAAGATTCAGCAGATGATCAGTCTCCCAAGGAAGCCCGGCGTGATTTTTCGGGACTTGAGATTGCAAGGCTCTATTATGAGGAATTCGGGCATAAGATGATCCACGAGAAGTTCCCTTCATATGAGAACAGAATAGCCGTTGGCCTTGCCGGAGAGGGAAGCGACTGTTTCGGATTCGACGATGAGGTAAGCCGTGATCACGACTGGGGCCCGGGATTTTGTATGTGGCTTACAAATGATGATTACGATAAAATAGGGAAAAGGCTTCAGGAAGAATATGACAAACTTCCGGAGGATTTCATGGGATATAAGAGACGCACATCTCCTATTTCGGGAAAGCGCGACGGGGTAAGCCCGATAAGCACGTTCTATATGATGACCATGGGGATGTCAAAAGCCCCCACAACCGACAGCGAGTGGCTGATGACTGATGACGATAAGTTTGCAACAGCCATAAACGGGGAGGTTTTCAGGGATGATCTCGGAGAATTTTCGGCGATAAGGGATTCAATTATGTTATACTATCCCAATCATATATGGAGACGTAAGATAGCTTACACTGCTGCCTCAATGTCCCAAACAGGCCAGTATAACTATAACAGAATGCTGGGACGGGGCGACCGCGTTACGGCTGCAATCTGTCTCGGAGATTTCATTAAGCACACAATGAGCATGCTGTATCTGCTTGATAAGAAATATGCTCCGTACTATAAATGGATGTTCAAGGGACTTGAGGCATCCGAAGATGCAAAAAGCATTCGCGATAAGCTAATGGTACTTGCCGGATCTCATCCGGGAGATAAACAGGCAGCCGGAATAATTGAAGAAATCTGCTCGGAAATACTGGAAAGGCTTCATAAACTAGGGCTTTCCCGCGATTCGGACAACTATCTTGATCATCATGTGATGGAAATACTTCATCCGGAATATTTAAACACTAACAAGGAGAGTGATATGGACGATAACAACTCTATAATCAGCCTGATTGATAAAATAGTTACGCTTGAATGGAATGCGTTTGACAAGGTAATAAACGAGGGTGGACGTGCAAGCTGTCAGGATGATTTTTCCACGTTCTCCGTAATGAGAAAGAGCCAGTATATGCTCTGGAGCCGGGAAATGCTGGAGAGTTTTATAGATGATTTTGAGGCAGCAAATGCCAAGGGCTGGAACCTTATTACCGAAAAGTACGGTAGAATGGAAGAGTCCACCGCTCCGGAAGAATACGCAAAGATCAAAGATTCCATGCCTGAAATTTCCGATCAGAAAAAGCAGATAATAGAAGCAATTGTTGCCATACAGGTCGGTATGATGGAGGATTTTGCAAAGGAGTATCCGAAGAGTGCAAGCGAAGCACGGAGCATCCATACATCCGAGGATACCCCTGACAATACATCCTATGAAACTTACCTTCGCGGTGAGATCTCCACATATTCCGACAGGACACTGGAACTTTACGGAAGGTTTGTTGCGGGATACGCAAGGGATGGCAGGAATATAGCCAAGGAGACGATTACAAATTCCGCACTGCTTTACGGATACAAGTCACTTGATCATATGGAGTCAAAGCTTTGAAAATAACTGTAGACGATGATTTTGACCTTGATAAGATAATCAATTCCGGGCAGTGCTTTCGTCCGAAGAGGACAGAAAACTGTACATACAGATTTGTTACCGGAAAACACACTGTAGATATACGAGATCTTACGGAAGAATCCGGAAAAAAGAGCATAAACTGCGTGACCGAATTGTCGGTATCATGTTCCCGAAAAGAGTGGAACGAGGTATGGCATCCGTACTTTGATCTTGATACAAACTACAGAAAAATCAGGAAAAGTATACAATCCGATGATGCTTTTCTTAAGAACTGCGCCAAAAGCGGCGCCGGTATCCGGATTCTTCGTCAGGACAAATTCGAGATGCTCATTTCATTTATCATCTCACAGCGAAAGAGCATACCTGCCATAAGAACCAGTATTGAGCGGCTTGTGGGACTGTACGGGAAGGACGGATTCTTCCCGGAGCCGGAAGCGATGCTTGCCGCTACGGAAGATGAACTTGCATCCTGCGGCCTCGGCTACAGATGCTCATATGTATATAACGCAGCAAGGCGTGTTGCACTTGGAGAATTTGACCTTGAAGAGATTGATAATCTTCCCGACGATGAACTGTTCGATGCGCTAAAATCATTTGCCGGGGTCGGTGACAAGGTCGCAAACTGCGTTGCACTGTTTGCATACCACAGGTGCGGCAGAGCACCCGTAGATACATGGATAGCAAGAATCATAAATGAGCACTATGGCGGCGTAAATCCTTTCAACGGATACGGACCTGTAGCAGGAATAATGCAGCAATATATGTTTTACTCAGCTATAAAGTGAAGGTGCACAGCGACCTTTTAATGGCGCGGCTCTCAAGAAAGAATAGGAGAATAAAATGGGAACATTCGCAACACTTGAAGAAGCAAGAGAACACTTTAAAAATGACAGATTTGCCACAAATGCCGGAATGCAGATAGATGAGCTTGGAGAAGACTACTCCGTATGTTCCGTAACTCTTTCGGATGATCACAAGAATGCCTATGGCGGAGTTATGGGAGGCGCGATCTTTACACTTGCAGACCTCGCTTTTGCCGCTTGCGCCAACAACATTCACAGCCTCTCAGTCGCATCACAGGTGAGCATCAACTATTTGAGCGCACCGAAAGGCTCAAGACTTATCGCTAAGGCAAAGTGCATCAAGGACGGAAGAACCACAGCCGTAATAAACGTGAATGTATCGGATGATACCGGAAGAGATGTGGCACTGTTTGTTGGAACGGCGTTTAAGCTCTAAGTCCGGCAGTTTTCCGCTGATATCAAACAATATCCTCAACCCGGCAATACAGCGCCTTACTCAATTTGACAACAACATCTGCCCTTGCATGAGCCAAATTCTTCTGTCCCTGCTCATATTGTTGTATCGTTCTGAGCGGAATTCCCGTCCTGTCAGCCAATTCTCTCTGGCTGATGCCGGCATATTGTCTAAGCCTCTTAAATGCCTGCTTTCTCCTATCATGGTCGATTTCATCTACCCGGTCAACAAACTGTGAGATATCCATTTCATGGTACTTGGGATACATCGAGTACATATCACTGATCGGGACAAGCTCGTTGATATAGCGAAATGACTTGGAGCTCTCCCACTGATAAAACGACAGGCTCCACCCTATCCAGTATTCACAGCTCCTATCAACGGTAAACACATAGTCATGGAGGTCAATGCTCTTATACTCGCTAATTACAGCGTGTGCTAACTCGTGTCCGGACATTCCTGCTATAACAGAAGACTCGCCCCGTTCAAACCGCAGGGAATAAGTTGAGTTGAGAAACATATCATAATAGTCCTCAAGCTCATAACCATATAACGCCACAGCTGTATCAAGCATATGTGCCATTGAAGTCTGCGCCTTATATAATAAGTTCTTGTCATACGAACAGTTCATCTCTTGTAAGCTCCCTGTCAATTATCTGCATAAGGTAGATCTCGCCCTTTTTCCACGGTTCTCCCCGAAGCAATCTGTATTCTTCTCTCGCTTTGGCATCACGGTTTTCTTTTAAAGGGTAATACTTCTTTGATTCTGCCTTATGGAATTTAACAAAATCAATGCTGTTAAATGCTCTCTTACTCTTTATAACCGTCTGCTCTCCGAGATGCCTAAGGCGAAGCGATTTATCCAGCGTAGCCAGAGAAATAGTATTGTTCAGAAAATCCTGTGCAAACGAAAAATAGCTGTCATCTGCCCTATAACCTTTTATGACATCATAATCGTTATAAGGGACACTGAAATTATCCTTTAG
>DEEW01000114.1:923-1406 GCA_002350465.1 Lachnospiraceae bacterium UBA2868 | reverse complement strand
CAGGTCCGAAATCGGATTGTATATCAAGTCGCCTGTTTTCCAGGAGGATTACCAGCCAATCCAGAATACAATACCCGGAATCATTTAGATTAAGTATTCGAAGCTTATCAGTTGTCAGCAAATACTCATTAATATATCCGTCACGATCAGCTGCTACCGCCCACTCCCCGGCAAGATCAAACTCTTTAGTGCAATAGAATCCCCGGCCATAATCATTGTTAGGCTTTCCAAGTCCATATTCCGGCTTATCCACTTTTCTATTTGAACCATGGTATAGTATTTCCTTCATATAAAGAATATACTCCTATAGGAGTACAATTTCAAGTTTACGCTATCAAGATAAGGATGTGGTCTTGGAAAAGATATTCAGCATGATATAATACGGGATAAAGGAAGGGTAGCTAATGAAAGGCAGTCATAATATAGTTGTCGAGACCGCGCGAATGAAATATGAGTTCACTATCCGTAGGAATATTACCATTA
>DEEW01000114.1:0-880 GCA_002350465.1 Lachnospiraceae bacterium UBA2868 | reverse complement strand
AACGCTTGTTGAATTCCTTAATATGTATGCCAGGCGAGGTGCAAGAAGCGGTGTCCGGGTCGAGTCCGATGTTCCCTGCGTTGTATTTACCGCAATGCCGGGTCTCTGGCAGACATCCTTAGCAGCCATCAATCAAAGCATTGTCTTCATTGATGAAGGCCAACCTTTCATATTTTCCAAGGAATTTGCCGAGGGAGCACGAGTCTCCGACAACTATTATGTTCTGATAACGCGCCGGCCTCTCTATGAGATCCCATACAGTACAAAGGAGATTTACGGAATAAGGACAACCGGCAAATACCACTTCCCCGAAAAAGTATACCAGAAATTCTACCCGATATATGAGGAGGCTCCCATTACATTTGATAATGCAAGTACTGTTCTGCTAATCGAGGACAGTGGCGCGGGTTTTGATTTCTTTCGTAAAAATCTACCGGATATCCAGTGTATAAGCGCTGAAGGCAATTCAAAGATTGCTTCCCGATTGAACACTCTTGATTCGAAGAACAACACCCTTATTTTCGCAGACGGTGCTGCATTTGGTGCTTATATCGAAAATGTAATAATGCTTCGTAGACTCCATAAGAATATAGGTCTGTATCTTCCAGAGTCCTTTGAGTGGCTGATACTGAAATCCGGTGTGATAAATTCAGCCAAGATAGCAGATATTCTGGAGCATCCCGAAGATTATATCGACAGTTCAGTCTATTTTAGCTGGGAACAATATTTTACCGAGATTCTTGAGAAAGAGACAGCCAACGACCGACTGATGAGATATAGCAAGTCAAAGATATCCGATTATTACATTTCGGAACGAATCCTTCAAAAAGTGCTGGAAATAATGCCGGAGAAAATCACGAAATTCCTAACCTAAATAAAA
>DEEW01000112.1:5011-5928 GCA_002350465.1 Lachnospiraceae bacterium UBA2868 | reverse complement strand
TGATTTTCTGACCCGGGAATTGTCCGGAATCGGATTCGAGGTATTCAAAAGCGATGCAAATTTCCTTCTTATCAAAGGTCAGAAAAGCATTTATGAGAAGCTATTATCCCGAAAAATTCTTGTCAGAAAGTGTGATGATTTTCACGGACTGGATGAGAGGTTTTACAGGATAGCAGTAAGAAGCAGGGAAGAAAACAATTTGCTCATTGATAATCTGGTCACATTGATTATAGATTTGTAATGTATCGGAATATTAAAACAGGGTCGGAAGAATTGGTAAAGATGGAAGATATGGCTAGGATTATTGAGGTTTTAAAGCCTGCAGATATAGAAAAAAGAAGTTTTGAGATCATATCCGAAGAACTGAAAAACACCGGCGTGCTGATAAACGGGGATATTACAGTAACGGATTCTGAAGAAAATTTGCGGATAATGTCCGTTATAAAAAGATGTATTCATACCACGGCGGATTTTGACTATGCAAAGACGATGTATTTTTCTGACAGAGCCATTGATGTGCTTGAGGATCTGATCAGGACCGGTGCAACGATTGTTACCGACACAAATATGGCACTTTCCGGGATAAACAGGAGGGAGCTTTCCAAATACGGATGCAATGTGGTCTGCTTCATGTCTGATGAGGCAGTTGCAAAAGAGGCTGCAGAGCGGGAGCTGACAAGAGCCCATGTTTCCATGGAGCATGCAATGAGGATCGAAGGAGATGTGATATTCGCTCTGGGAAACGCCCCGACTGCGCTTATTACGCTGCGGGAGCAATTTGACAGAGGTAATTACAGACCGGCATTTATCGTAGGTGTTCCTGTGGGGTTTGTTAATGTAACGGCTTCGAAAGAAATGATCAGGGAAACAGGTATCCCCTGCATTTTGAATATGGGGCGTAAAGGCGGAAGCAATGT
>DEEW01000112.1:4671-4998 GCA_002350465.1 Lachnospiraceae bacterium UBA2868 | reverse complement strand
CAATGTTGCCGCGGCCATATTAAATGCTGTGATATATGGCATGAGCTAGTGCCTTGTCAGACAGGTCCCGCTTTAGGCAAAAATTATTGTATGAACATGAAGGATTTAAAATTCGGATTTACCACAGGAAGCTGTGCGGCTGCGGCTGCAAAGGCCGCAACCCTTATGCTTTTTGAACAGAAGAAAACAGATAAGGTTTCGGTACTGACACCTGCGGGGATCAGATATGATGCAACAGTTGAAGATGTTATGTTAACCGAAACCGAGTCCTCCTGTGCCGTAAGAAAGCCCGAAAGTGACGACCCTGATGTTACGGCGGGCATTCTT
>DEEW01000112.1:2929-4653 GCA_002350465.1 Lachnospiraceae bacterium UBA2868 | reverse complement strand
ATTCTTATTTATGCAAAGGCACAACTTGCGTCGGATGATTTTGGCGAAGCCGCCAGGATACCGGGATGTGTGATCATAGAGGGCGGAGAAGGCATCGGTAAGGTTACAAAGCCCGGTCTTGACTGTCCGGTGGGAGATGCGGCCATAAATACCGTACCACGGCAGATGATCGAAGCGGAAGTAAGGTCCGTTGCCGAAGAGTACGGATATTCTGGCGCCATCAGGATAGTAATATCCGCTCCCGAAGGAGCAAAAATCGCAGAGAAGACCTTTAATTCCCGGCTGGGGATAGAAGGCGGGATATCAATAATAGGAACGAGCGGTATAGTGGAGCCTATGAGTACAAAGGCAATAGTCGACACGATTGCCGTAGAGCTCCGGCAGCTGAAAGAGATGGGCTGTGATATTGCCGTTGTATCACCCGGGAACTATGGGTTTGATTTTATGAAGGAGTATTACGGCTATGACCTTGACAGAGCCGTTAAATGCTCGAATTACATTGGAGATACGATAGATATCGCCGGAAATCTTGGCTTTTCGGGGATGCTGCTTGTAGGACATGTCGGAAAGCTCATTAAAGTTTCGGGCGGAATAATGAATACCCATTCTGCCGAAGGTGACTGCAGGATGGAACTTATGGCTGCCGCTGCCGCAAGGGCGGGGGCATCGGGAGATGTGATCAACCGAATTCTTGACAGTGTATCGACAGATGATGCCTATAAGCACATGACAGATGCCGGAGTAGAGAAAAAGAGTTTTGAATACATTATGGAGCGGATCGATCATTATCTGACAAAGCGCGGGCAGAATATGAAGATCGGATGTATCGTGTATTCCAATAAATACGGGCTTTTGGGACAGTGCGGGCCTAAGGAGCTTATAATAAAAGGGTTTGGAGAGAGCAAATGATCCATTTTGTAGGGGCAGGCCCCGGAGCCGTAGATCTGATAACGGTCAGGGGTATGAGACTGATAGAGGAAGCGGATGTGATAATCTATGCCGGAAGCCTTGTAAATCCGGGACTTCTTGACTATGGGAAAAAGAATCCGGACATCTACAACAGCGCTGAGATGACTTTGGAAGAGGTTACAGAAGTTATGTCAACTGCTGACAAGGAAGGAAAAAGTGTTGTAAGGCTTCATACCGGAGATGCGAGCATATACGGAGCGGTACGAGAGCAGATGGATATCCTCGATGCTATGGGCATCGAATATGATTCCACACCGGGAGTCAGCGCCTGCTTTGGGGCTGCGGCCTCCCTGAATATCGAATACACGCTTCCCGATGTGACGCAGACCCTTATTATCACGCGCATGGAAGGCAAAACAGGGGTTCCCGACAGGGAAAGTATAGAGTCCCTTGCCGGACACAGAACATCCATGGCAATTTACCTAAGCGCCGGCATGACGGAGGAGCTTTCCAAAAGGCTTATGGATGGCGGAGTTTGTGGCGATATGCCTGCGGCAATAATATATAAAGCCACCTGGCCCGAAGAGAGAATAGTTATATGCACCGTATCTACGCTGGGGGAGAGAGCAAAGGAAGCAGGGATTACCAAAACTGCCGTAATTCTTGTGGGAGATGCTGTTACTCACACGAAGTATTCAAGATCGAAGCTCTACGATCCCACTTTTTCAACAGAGTATCGAACTGCCAAAGCTGAGCTGCAAAAATAAGGATTAATACTATGATAAAGGATATAATCTGCTTTAACGAAAAGGGCG
>DEEW01000112.1:0-2795 GCA_002350465.1 Lachnospiraceae bacterium UBA2868 | reverse complement strand
CAGGGGCTTTAGTGAGGGTCATGCACTCATTTTTGTAGGTGCTGTGGGTATAGCAGCCCGTGCAATAGCACCTTACATCAAGGATAAACTGACGGACTGTCCGGTTATTGTCATTGATGATGGGGGAACATTTGTGATCCCGCTGCTTTCAGGGCATGAAGGATCTGCCAATAAGCTTGCTGCGATTATTGCGGAGCTTATGGGAGCAATCCCCGTCATAACAACCTCCACTGATGTTAACGGCGCATTTTCGGCCGATGTATTTGCTGTCGAAAACCGCCTTACTATACAAAACCGGGAGGGTATCAAAAAGGTCAGCGCCAAGGCAATAGAAGGGAAGCCTGTAACTATATCGATAAAGGATTATCCGCCGGCCGAACCGGTTGACATAATTCTGGCGGACGAGACCGACAGGGAGTATTCACTTCTCCTACGGCCGAAAGAGTACGTTGTCGGTATCGGAATGAGAAAAGGTAAGGATACAAATGAGACGGAGGAGTTTGTGCTTGGGAAACTGCGTGAGGCCGGAATCAAAACAGAGGACGTGTATGCAATAGCAACAATAGATATTAAAGCCGGTGAACCGGCGATCAGGGCGTTTTCGACAAAGTACAGGATTCCGGTAATAGGCTTTGAAGCAGCCCTCCTTAATAAGGCGGCAGGTGATTTTACACCTTCGGAATTTGTGAAAGAGACAGTCGGTGTCGACAATGTATGCGAAAGAGCGGCAGCACTTGCGGCAGGTGCTTCGGGAAAAATCATATGCAAAAAGACTAAAGGCGACGGGATCACACTGGCTATAGCCCGGAGGCGGATATGAGCAGAATATATGTGGTGGGGATAGGCCCGGGCAGTATTTCGGCAATGACAGAAGATGCAAAAAGCGCCATAGAAAACAGCGATGTTATTGTGGGGTACAAGGTCTATACGGATCTGATAAAGGAACTTTGCGAAGGTAAAGAGATCGTTGACAGCAAAATGAGGCAGGAGATAGAAAGGTGCAGACTCTGCGCGGAACTTGCGCTAAGCGGTAAAACGGTGAGCCTTATTTGCAGCGGTGATGCGGGAGTGTACGCGATGGCATCTCCCATGCTTGAAGTAGCCCTTGAGGCAGGCTTTTCTGATGTTACTGTTGTGCCGGGCGTGACCTCGGCGTTGTCGGGGGCAGCTGTGCTTGGTGCACCCTTATCCCATGATTTTTGCACAATAAGCTTAAGCGATCTGCTGACCCCGTGGGAGACTATCGAAAAGCGGTTAAGATTTGCGGCGTCTGCGGATTTTTGTATAGCACTTTATAACCCGGCAAGCCACAGGAGGGCGGATTATCTGAAGAAGGCGTGCGGTATTTTATTGGAGACGCTGCCTTCCGACAGAGTGTGCGGATATGTCAGGAACATCGGAAGATACGGGGAAGAGGCGAAAATCTGTACGCTCGGCGAACTGGCAGACGAGCCGGCAGATATGTTCGTTACGGTATTTATAGGTAATTCACAAACATACGCAAAGGACGGCAGGATGATCACACCGAGAGGATACAAGATACAGTGAATATAATGATTTTTTCCGGAACAAGTGAAGGAAGAAGACTGTCGGAGATGCTCTCATCGGATGGCATCCCTCATTTTGTGTGTGTTGCCACGGGCTACGGCCGTGATGTTATGACCGGATCCGATGCGGTGACGGTTGGTGTCGGCCGGATGGATGCGGACAGGATGCGAGAATACATGTCCGCCAATGATTTTGGAAGAGATGATATCGTTGTAGATGCAACTCACCCCTATGCGGTGCAGGTCTCCGAAAATATAAAGGAAGCCGTACAAAAGACCGGCTGCAGGATCATAAGGGTCGCAAGATCATCCGGGCAGGGTGCCGGCAGATGCTTTTGTACAATGAAGGAATTTGCCGTATTTATCGACCGCGAAGAGGGAAATATACTGCTTACAACCGGCACCAATACGCTTGATGAATACTGCCTGTGCGTATCGCCCCAGACCATTGAGAGAACCTATGTGCGCATTATTCCCTCAAAAGAGAGCATGGAAACGGCTCTTGGCTGCGGAATCACTCCTTCGCATATAATCGCGATGCAGGGTCCCTTTACATACGATATGAACAGGGCATTGCTTGATCAGTTCAAAATAAGGCATATGCTCACAAAGGACAGCGGCGTGGCAGGCGGTTTTTCGGAAAAATGCGACGCGGCGTCTTCTCTCGGAGTGTCGGTAAACGTAATAGCAAGGCCGGCAGCCGAAGAGGGCGTGAGCATTTTCGAAGCTTACGGGATCATAACAGGCAGGAAATATGTCCCAAGGCGCAGGATAGTGCTAGCAGGGTTCGGCCCCGGGAGAAAATCATCCGCCACATATGAAGTTATCGATGCGATCTGCCGTACGGATGCGGTGTTTGGTGCAGGGAGGCTTCTGGACGAAGTAAGAGCGCCCCGCAAGTACGAAATGTACTCGGCGGAGGAAATTATAAAGGTTCTGGAAGAAAATACGGATATTGAAAATGCGGTAGTCCTGTTTTCGGGTGACCCGGGATTTTACAGCGGTGCAAAAAGCGCATACTCGAGGTTTAGAGAATGGGACAGCGGTGCGGATGTAAAGATCATAAGCGGGACTTCATCGATATCATATCTGGCGGCGGCGGCCGGTGTCACATGGGAAGACGCAGCGCTTGTAAGCATTCACGGAAGAAACTCGGCACAGGATTACAATAAACTCATAGATGCTGTCAAGGTTAACAGCAAGACGTTTGCACTTGTGTCGGGAGACTCCGATATCAGAAAGGTAGCC
>DEEW01000051.1:5937-8120 GCA_002350465.1 Lachnospiraceae bacterium UBA2868 | reverse complement strand
ACGGCTTAGAAGGCCGTTGCTCTATCCAGCTGAGCTACGGACACATTAGTCTTACTGCTTGAGCAGACCTTTAGCATTATATCAAGTCATCTGACTATTTTCAAGACACATTCTCACATTTGTGTTATCATGTTATCTGTTATGCACAAAATCACTACGATAATCTTTGATATGGACGGTACTGTCCTTAATACGCTAGACGACCTTACGGACTCGGTAAACTATGTTTTTTCGAAATTCGGTCTTCCAGCAAGGAGCCGCGATGAATACAGGCAGTTTTTCGGAAACGGGATCGGGTATGCCATGAAATGTGCCGCTCCGGAAGGTACACCGGACAGCCTTATTGAAGAAATGATTCCTGTATTTAAAGAGTATTATGACATTCACTGTCTCGATAAGACCGGCCCCTATGACGGTATCACAGACTTGATGAAGGAGCTGCGGAACAGCGGCTGTAAAATGGCTATTGTCTCCAACAAGATTGATTCTGCGGTCAAAGAGCTGAACGAACGATTTTTCTCCGAATATGTTTCCGTGGCCATAGGCGAGAGGCCGGGAGTGAACAGAAAGCCCGCACCCGACACTGTATTTGCAGCCCTTGCAGAACTCGGAAGCAGTACGGATGAAGCAGTCTATATCGGCGATTCCGAGGTTGATCTTATGACAGCAAAGAATTCGAATCTTCCGTGTATAGCTGTCCTGTGGGGATTTCGGGACAGGGATTTTCTCATAAAAAACGGAGCCTCGGCATTTGCCAAGACTCCGAAAGATATCATTTCCTATTTAACGGCATAGTTCAGCTTGACTGTGATGGTGGCTGTTTTTTGTCTGGATGACGTATTGTATGTGCCGCCTGCGCTGTACTCGTCATCGGATGAATTTCTCGCGGTTATCTGGAACACTCCCAGGTTACTTGATATAAGTTTTCCAACCTCGCATCCGCTGCCCTGTGCCATCAGATCTATACGCTGTTTTGCATTTTCGGTTGCAGCCTCAACAAGCTCAAGTTTTAACGAATCAAGATCCTTGTAGTAATACTCGGGAGAATTGGATGTAAACTCCACACCGCTTTCAATAAGCTCTGTTATGTTTCTCGATACACTCTCAACCGTATCCACATCCTCGGATGAGACTGTAACTGTCTGATAAAGCTCATATCCCGCAAACGAATCGCCGACGTAGTTGCCCTCCTCGTTGTAATTCGAGTTGTATCTCCTGTTGATTTCGATCGCGGAAAATACTATGTCATCGCTTCCTATTCCCTTGTTATCAAGGTATCTTCTGATCTTGTCGGCATCACGGTTTAATATCGCATATGCATCTCCGGTTGTTTCCGCATACGCCGAGTACGTTCCTCTCCATACGATAAGATCGGCTTCAAAATCAAGGCTCGCGGAACCTGTGGCGGACAGTCCGCCTCTGTTGCCGGATTTTGCCTCCACAAATCCGCGTGTCAGAATAAAGGTACATACTATAGCTGCCGCCGCCAAGGCAAACACACTTACCAGTATGACTATTGATCTTACGATTCCTGTTGTTTTGTTGTCGTTTTCCATTCTCAGTTATCCCTTTCCTTATTGCTATGTTCCTGTTTTCTGATGGTTCTATTGGTTTTCTATTTTACCATTTTTTAATGCATGTTGAAACCTCATTTATCTACCGGCCTACCGCAAAAATAAATTGCTGCAAAAAACAAAAACCCGCCCGGACCTTAGTTGATCCGGACGGGTTTACAATACTATATCACGTCATCAGATAGTGAACATCTTAACATTATCACGCAGTTCCATAGCAACGGCTTTCAGATTTTCTGCCTGCTCCACAACATTTACCATGTTATCGTCAAGCATTGAAAGAGATGCACTTGTCTGCTGGGTAGATGCGGCATTTTCCTCTGATACGGAAGATAGTGATTCAACCGAATCCATAATAGAGTTCTTGTTGCCTTCGAGGGTTTCAACAAGTTCCACTATCCTGTTGTTACCTTCCTCGGTTTCATGCAGCATTCCGAGCATCCTCTCAAAGGAATCACTCATACTGTTGAGAGCTGCCGTCTCATCCTCCGTTGCCTTTTTGATGGCATCGGTAAGGGATTTGTTCTGATTCGACAGATCGGTAATCTGTTTGAGCATGCTTGAGATCTCGTTTGCGGCACCGTTAGACTCTTCTGCCAGATCCTTGAT
>DEEW01000051.1:2222-5840 GCA_002350465.1 Lachnospiraceae bacterium UBA2868 | reverse complement strand
ATAAGATCCGCAGCCTGACTGATACGGGATACAACCTCGGCGGTTTCGCTGACAGATTCCGAAACGTGATTTGCTTTCTCTCTCGTGTTCTGACCTGAAGTGACCAGTTCTCCGAGTTCGCTCTGAACTCTCAGTGATTCCTCCATCACATTTCGGCCGTTTTCAAGGTTCGAATTGGCAGCCCCGAGAACATTTTCAACCGCATTTCCGATACTTACGGTGATGCCCGCTGCACTTTGAACATCGGTTGCCATTGCAGTTGCACCGTTCGCAAGATCCGATACAGCCTGGTTGATATCAGCCGTTGCTGTCTGGCTGTCCGATATTTTCTCTTTTGCAACATTTGCTCCGTCATCCACATTCTTCGCACTTGCGATTATACGCTTAAGCGCTTCATGCAGATTGTGCCTCATATTTTCTGCAGCTACCGCGATACCTTTGAACTCCTTTATAGGTGAATCAACTTCCAAATGGGTTACAAAATCACCGTTTGACATGTTATCGATTGCTCCCTCTACTCTCTTCACGCCGTCGGACAATGATTTTGCCGTGACGAGAACAAGCAGATAAATCAAAATGATGATGATGGCAAATACAATGCTGAGTGTGATGATCTTACTCTTAATATCCGATTTGGCAATTGCCTCTTCCTCTTCTGCCCATTTCTCAACTATATCCGACATGTTCGAGATTGAATCACGTGTTGTCTCAAAATCCTCGTTAAAAGCGGTAATATCGCCCTCCTCAGTTTTGAAATCATATACACCAAGCCATGCCTCATAGTTTGTGGTAAATTCCTCCGAGAAGTCTTTGTAAGTTTTGCCGTCAATGGAAATTCCGGTATAAAGATAAGAATCGGTCTGGGCTATCTCATTTGCCTTGCTGATCCTCTCAAGAGTCTGAGCAAGATTCTCATCAAATGAAGCTGATCTTGCAGCATACAACTGATTCATCACATCCTCGGGAAGACTTCCGTCAGACTGGGCAATACTCATATACTGCTGTGCAGCATTCATTGCCTGATAGAAATCACGATCCGCATTTACCAGATTGCTGTTAATCTGGTAGAGCTTATCAAAATACAGTGCTTCAGCATCGGAATATGTGCTGTTCATCTCTCTGCCAAGCATAAATATTGAGATGATCAGACATATAACCGCCGGCAGTACAAGCATCTGAAGCGCCACCATAAATGAAAGATTTGCTTTACCGTGAAGTTTCTTCATTAAGTATTCTCCTTTTTCCACACATGCTGTAAAGTTTCCGCAAAAACCTTACATCCCCCTATATCATATTACTATGGCCTCATATATCTTGTAAACATAATTCTCGCGAAAAAGCGGCTAAGTATTAAATCCTGCATTGACACCCGTAACGTTGCGGGTTATAATTTGCATATGATAAAATCATTTGCCCATAAAGGTCTTAAAGATTTTTATGAGACCGGCTCAAAAAAAGGAATACAAGCAGCGCACGCAGCAAGGTTGGAGAGAATGCTTGACAGATTGGATGCAAGCATAAGTCCCCAGGATATGAACCTGCCGGGATACAGACTTCATCCACTGAAGGGGGATAAGCAGGATATGTGGTCTGTTTGGGTTAATGGTAATTGGCGAATGACATTCTATTTTGAAGGTCAGGATGCTTATCTTGTTGATTATATGGATTATCACTAAGGAGGAATGAAAGAAATGACCAGAAAACCGACTCATCCGGGATCAGTCTTTTTAGAAGATGTAATGAAACCGTTAAACCTTTCTGTTACCGAAACAGCACGTATGCTCGGCGTTAGCAGAAAGACCTTATCTGAGTTTATTAATGAAAAATCGTCATTAAGTCCGGAAATGGCTTTAAGAATAAGCAAAGCAACAAATACTTCTGTGGAGAGTTGGATGAATATGCAACAAAAGCTCACTTTGTGGAACGCCCGGGAGCATGAGCCTAAAAATGTGATTCCTTTTCCGGTAATTGTTGCACAAGAAGGTTAATAAAAATACATAATCCTTTGAGTTGAAAATCCCTGCAAACCTTTGATTTTACAGGGATTCCCGGTCAGGTGGATAGTGGGACTCGAACCCACGGCCTCCAGAGCCACAATCTGGCGCGCTAGCCAACTGCGCCATACCCACCACATATAGCCTTGAAGAATGTTACCTTCAAAACAGTTGCCGACTAATAATATCAGATTTATTTTTCAAAATCAAGGTCTGTCAGAAATTCTCTAACAGCATTGGTCATTTGTTCAAGATGACGATTGAAACAGTGATCATCTCCTTTTACCGTCACAAGCTTTGCATTGCTGTATAATTCCGATGCCCTTACCCCGTACTCGTAGGGAACTGCCTCATCCTCGTCACCGTGAACAATAAGCACCGGACCTTTGTACCGCTCTATCTCATCTTCGACATGAATTGTCTGGGCAACTCTTACATAATTGCCGGACAATACATTTGATTCGTCCTGAGTAAACTCATCCGGAATGTTTACCGGATCAATAACCGTTCCCAGCATAACTCCTCTTCTTGCATCATCGGGAATGCACCATGCGGGCGACAGTGGAATTACAGCCTTAAACTTATCGGGACACATTCCGGCAATCAGCATAACAAGCAGCCCGCCCTGGGAGTGACCGCACAAACAGATGTCAGTAACAAAATCAAGAGTCTGTGCATATTCAACAACAGCAAGCATATTTGCCACCCATTTATAGAGCGTATGATTTTTGAAAGTACCGTCACTCTTTCCGTGCCCGTACATTTCAACCCGAAGGGCTGCACATCCGGAATCAAGAGCAGCCTTAGCGGCTTCCACTATGTGGTCCTCTTCCATATCTCCCGTATAGCCGTGAACTACGATCACAAGCGGACATTTTTCTTTCCCTTCGGGCATCTCAAGTTTTGCGTGAAGCTTTATCCCGTCATCGGTTATATAGAATTCTTTCATTGTAAGCGCACTCCTTCCGGATGATTTTTTAATGATAATTATTCTACTACAAATCAATACTCCGCGAAACCGGAATAAATAATATCTTCATAAATTTGTGTTATAATCTCACTTGTTCTGGCGTAATCGCAAGAATAGTATAAAGATTCTTAATTAAAGGATGATAAAATCATGGGCAAGATATACAGCAGAATAGATGAAATTCCCGAAGGAAGGGCAGATGAGAGCATAACCGAAGGCTGCATGGTTTTGGAAGGCGGCGGTTGGCGCGGCCTGTACACACTCGGTGTACTTGACGCACTCATGCTGGAAAACATAAACTTACGTTCCACAGTGGGTATTTCCGCAGGAGCCCTCTCGGGGCTAGGATACCTCACCGGTCAGATCGGCTGGGGTGCGAGGGTCGATCTTCGTTTCAGACATGACAGAAACTATTGCGGTATCGGTGCCATAAGGCGTGATAAAGGCGTGACAGGATTTTCGTATCTGTTCAAGGACATAATGAAGGAACTTCCCCTGGACAAGANNAGGGAAACCTCGCGTGAGCTTGCCGTAGGCGTGACCAATATGCTTACCGGCAAGATAGAATATCACGAAAAAGGCAAATGCAATATGTCCGCAATGATACGCGCTTCCGCTACGGTTCCTTATGTTTCCCGTCCCGTTGTAATAGGC
>DEEW01000051.1:317-2159 GCA_002350465.1 Lachnospiraceae bacterium UBA2868 | reverse complement strand
CCTTATCTTGACGGCGGCTGTGCCGAAAAGATCCCCTTCTCCTGGGCCGAGGCGCGTGGCGAGAAGAAAATCGTTGTAGTCAAAACACGTGAATGGGCTTACACAAGAGATGAGGATCCGTTAATGTTAAACGATCTGATGTATCACAAATATTCGGAATTTGTTGAATCGATGAACAGGGCAAACGCTGAATTTAACGAGCTCAATGAGCGATTAAAGGTCATGCACGAATCCGGTGAGGTCTACGTTATCGCACCATCGCAGCCTGTTATGGTCAAGAGATTCGAGGGAGATATGGAAAAGCTCGGAGATCTCTACTGGCTTGGGTTTAACGATGCTAAAGCACAGCTTGACGCCATAAAAAGCTATCTTGATATTTAATTGATTGATTTTATCATCTCTCTGGCGTATTATGGTTGAGGCTTAACGTAAACAGGTACTTAATCATGAAATGGATTAGTAAAATCAAAAAAGAAGGAGTGTCGCTGAAGCAGATCAATTATATTGTATTGATTTTCTACCTAGTTATAACAGCGGTTCTTCTCGGCTCAGTATTCTACACGTTTCGTGCATACTACTCCTATTCGGCATCCACAGACAAATTCATTGACCTTGAGGAGGCCGCCGAAAGACTGATGAATGCCTCGGATTATCTTACCGAAGAAGCAAGGTCATACACGGTAACTCAGGAAAGAGAGCATCTTGACAATTATTTCAGAGAGTCCGAAGTCGACCGCAATCGTGAGAATGCCATAGCTGAAATGGAAAGCAAAGTTCCTTCCTCTGAAGCACTTGCTAATATCAGTAAAGCAATGGAGCGATCCGTGCAGCTTATGGACCGTGAATACTATTCTATGCTGCTTGTCCTGTCTGCCACCGGTGATACCGATATACCCGAAGCCATATCAAAGATAGAGCTTACACCTGAGGATGAAGCCCTGTCCGGTTCCGATAAAATCATACTTGCCCAGAAAATGATGCACGATGAAGAGTATGCCGGGCAGAAAGATCAAATATACAACAGTTTGGAGGACTGTATCAAAAGCCTTGAGAACGAAAGCCTGAACGTTCATTCCTCTATGAGAAAATCACTGCTTACCTCTATCATATGGATGAGCATTCTGATCATTATCCAATCCGGAGGTCTTGTTACAATCCTTCTGCTGACCTCACGATTAGGTATCAGACCTTTGCTAAGAGCCGTTGACTACATCAGTCACGATGATGAGATTCCCATAGATGGAGCAAGAGAATTCCGATACATGGCCAATGCCTACAACAAAATGTTTTCCGTATACAGCCGGAGCATGAAGAAACTGTCATTTAAAGCATATCACGACGAATTGACCGGTCTGTACAACAGAACCGGATATGATCTGATAACGCAAAGCCTCGATGTTGAAAACACCGCATTTCTGCTTATAGATTCAGATAAGTTCAAAGAGATTAATGACAACAACGGACACGATATCGGCGACAGAGTTCTCCGCAGAATTGCCGATACATTAAAGAGCAATTTCAGACCCGCCGATTATGTGTTCAGAATAGGCGGCGATGAATTCGTTGTTATAATGACCCAGATCAGTTCCGATATCAGAGAGCTAATAACCGAGAAAGTCAACAATATCAACCAGTCACTTGCCAACACCCCTGATGATCTTCCTCCTATGTCAGTAAGTGTAGGAATTGCTATGTACGAAGAGGGCATTAACCTAAGCACCATGTACAAGCGTGCCGACGAGGCGTTATACACTGTAAAAGAAAACGGCCGAAGCGGATGCAGTTTCTACGAATCAAATCAGGGATTATGATTTTTTTCGTTTTATGGCAGCTATTGTCAGA
>DEEW01000051.1:0-210 GCA_002350465.1 Lachnospiraceae bacterium UBA2868 | reverse complement strand
AGTTTCTCATACAGTCTCATTCTTCCTCTGTCTAATAACCGCTTTATTGTATTCACTTCTCGAATCATTCCAAACAAATCCATATACCGGGGCATCTCCACTTAAGAATTCTTCCATGCGTTGTAGTGCTTTGCTCTCCATTTCCTGTGCCGCCTTAGCTGTGCGAAGGATCGCCTGATCGTCTGTCTTAAGTTTTCTTGTCCAGTTGTT
>DEEW01000108.1:41741-41902 GCA_002350465.1 Lachnospiraceae bacterium UBA2868 | reverse complement strand
ATCCTTTTCGACAGAACAATCGATGCTGATCCTTCACTTTACAGCGCTTCAATCGTTTCCGATATGGACAAAGAAGGTGAAACAGCAGTTGCATGGCTTGAGAGCCAGAACCTTGACGAATACAACGTAATCCACATCCAGGGTGTTATGGGTTCAGCAGC
>DEEW01000108.1:39650-41627 GCA_002350465.1 Lachnospiraceae bacterium UBA2868 | reverse complement strand
CAGCAGACAGCTGAGTGGAACGCAGAAAAAGCACAGCAGATCGTTCAGTCAGTTATCGATTCAGGCGAGAAGTTCAACGTAATCTACGCTGAGAACGATGATATGGCAAAGGGTGCTGTTGCAGCTCTTGACGCAGCAAACATCTCACACGGTGTTGGCAAAGATGTCATCATTATGGGATTTGACTGCAATAAGTGGGCACTTCAGGAACTCCTTGACCAGAACTGGAACTACGACGGACAGTGCAATCCTTTCCAGTCTGAGTACATCCTTCAGGTTATCGACGAGCTTGAAAAGGGTAATGAGCCTGCAGAGAAGACAATCGTTATGAACGAGAAGGGATTCGATGCTACAACTATCACAGCAGATGATGTAGAGAGCTACGGAATCTAATTCGCTGACTTAGAGAAATAAGCAATATCAGGGGCGCGACAGCGTACAAGTCGCGCCCCCTTTTTGAAGAAAAGTTGGGAGGTGAATCCACTCATTATGGAAAAAGCAGTACTTAAAATGCGTGGCATCGATAAGGTATTCCCCGGAGTACGTGCCCTGCAGGGTGTGGATTTTACATTATGCGAAGGCGAGATACACGCACTCATGGGAGAAAACGGAGCGGGAAAATCCACTCTGATCAAAGTCCTTACCGGGGTATACGCAAAAGATGCGGGAGAGATATTCCTCGGCGATAAGGCTGTTACTATCAAGTCACCGCAGGATGCCCAGAACATGGGTATAAGTACGGTGTATCAGGAAATAACACTTTGTCCCAATCTTTCCGTTGCGGAAAATATGTTCATCGGCAGAACAAAGGGAGCAATCCAGAACTGGAAGAAGATGAACGAAGATGCGGGAAAGATACTTGATGAACTTGCAATCCCTGCAAAACCGGCGCAGCAGCTTGCCAGCTGTTCAATAGCTGTTCAGCAGATGGTTGCGATAGCAAGGGCTGTGGATATGGACTGTAAGGTTCTTATTCTCGACGAGCCTACATCTTCCCTCGATGAGCAGGAAGTTGCTAAATTATTTAAACTTATGAGAGACCTTAAGGCAAAGGGTGTCGGTATTATTTTTGTAACCCACTTCCTTGATCAGGTATATGAAGTTTGTGACAAGATAACCGTTCTTCGTGACGGTCAGCTTGTAGGACAGTACGAGATCAAAGATCTTCCGAGAGTACAGCTTGTATCCAAGATGCTCGGAAAAGAGCTTGATGATATGTCGGATATCAAGAGCGAAGGTGGAACATACGACAGGAAGGAAGGCGAGACTCCGGTCTTTGAATCCAAAAACCTGTCAAGTACCGAGGCAGTTTATCCCTTTGATTTTTATATTAACAAAGGTGAAGTTAACGGATTTACCGGACTTCTCGGATCAGGCAGAAGTGAGTGTGTACGCGCTATCTTCGGCGCTGACAGGAATCTTTCGGGAGAAAAGTTCAGAAACGGCAAGTCTGTTAAGATCAGCAAGCCTATAGACGCGATGAAGAAAGGTATTGCATACCTTCCCGAAGACCGTAAGGTTGACGGAATTGTCGGAGATTTATCGGTAAGAGAAAATATAATTCTTGCATATCAGGTGTTGAAAGGTGCCTTTCATCCTTTCTCGAAAGCGGAGGCAGGCAAGTTTGCGGATGAGTATATTAAGCTGCTTGGTATCAAGACTGCATCAGCTGATACGCCGATCAAATCACTTTCGGGAGGTAACCAGCAGAAGGTTATACTTGCAAGATGGCTTCTGACACATCCGGATTATCTGATCCTTGACGAGCCGACAAGAGGAATTGATGTCGGAACCAAGGTTGATATCCAGAAACTTGTTCTAAAGCTTGCAAGCGAAGGAATGGCTGTAACGTTCATTTCTTCGGAGACGGATGAGATGCTCCGTACATGCTCGAGACTTATCGTTATGAGAGACAGGCATGTTGTCGGTGAACTTACGGGAGATGATCTCAACCAGAATAAGATTATGAGTACAATT
>DEEW01000108.1:38200-39641 GCA_002350465.1 Lachnospiraceae bacterium UBA2868 | reverse complement strand
TGCCGGAGGTGATAGCAATGGCAAATAATAATAAATCAGGCTCCGGATTATTCGGAAAGCTTATTCACAATCAGATTTTCATACCCTTAGCGGCACTTTTGCTGCTCGTATTATTTAACCTTATATTTGATCCGTCATTCTTCAAGATAACACTTGGGCAGAATGCGGCAGGAAATCCCGTATTATCAGGGTATCTTGTAACGATACTTGACTACGGCTCGGAACTTGCGATTCTTGCCATAGGAATGACACTCGTTACGGCTGCATCGGGCGGACAGGATATTTCGGTGGGAGCTACGATCGCTATATGCGGCTCTGCTCTATTAAGAGTATTATGCGGCAGAAATTCTCGCCCCGACGAGCTTCAGGCTCCCATTATTGTGGCTTTTCTTGTTGCCTGTATCGTAGGAATGCTTTGTGGCGCGTTTAACGGAATGCTCGTTTCGATATTCAAGATCCAGCCCATGGTTGCAACTCTTATATTGTTTACGGCAGGCCGTTCCATCGCTGCATGGATCAACAATAATGAGCTTCCTATTGTAGGTGATCCTACATTTGCGTATTTCGGATCGTTCTTCCCGGGAATTCCGATACCGGCTCCGGTATTTATTGCGGCACTTTGCCTGATAATAATCTTCCTGGTGCTTAAATTTACAACATTAGGTCTATATACACAGGCAGTAGGTATCAATCCTTCGTCCTCAAGGCTGAACGGTTTGAACCCGCAGTTTATCAAGTTTGTTTCTTTTGTTATCCTTGGCCTTTGTGTCGCTGTAGCAGCACTTATCAAAGTATCGAGACTCTCGACGATAAACTATTCGGTTATAGCAAAGGATATAGAAATGGATGCGATCCTTGCCGTTGCACTTGGAGGTAATCCTCTCGGAGGCGGTAAATTCAATATGTGGGCATCAATAATCGGTGCATATGTTATCCAGTTCCTGACCACAACCTTGTACAAGTTCAAGGTAAGTTCGGATGCCCTTTCGGCATATAAGGCGGTTGTTGTTATCCTGCTTGTTGTATTCTCCGCACCTACGGTAAGAGAGTGGATCGGGTCACTGTTCAGGAAAAACGCGGCAAAGAAGGAGGTGGCATAAATGAGAAACAAAATAAAAAATATGTCAGATACTTCCCTGCTTTTGTCGATAACTATCGTTGTATTTTTCCTTATGTACATCGGCGCCATTGTTTTTCAGGGAAAGGGATTTTTAAAACCCCAGACGTTTTTCAACATTCTTAACGCAAATGCTGCACTTATACTGATGTCATGCGGACTTACCATCGTAATGATAATCGGCAGTATCGATATTTCGGTCGGTGGTGTTGCGGCTCTTGTAAGTATGTGCTGTGCGGTCTACCTTGATTTCAAGGGTGGAAATGTGTTCGTTTCCATGCTGATAGCTCTTGCGATAGGTGTTGCGTATGGTGTGGTTCAGGG
>DEEW01000108.1:36563-38129 GCA_002350465.1 Lachnospiraceae bacterium UBA2868 | reverse complement strand
CCTTGATATTCAGCCGTTTATTGTTTCTCTTGCAGGAATGTTTTTTGCAAGAGGAATGACAACTATAGTTCATACAAACCCGTTCAACGTGGAAAACCAGTCATTTGTTGCTCTCAAGGAGACACGTATCATTGTTCCGGGAATGGGTTCGGTTAATAAACTCGGTAAATATGTAAATGCGTATGTGGAAATAGGTGTTATTGTTGCACTTCTTGCTGTGCTTGTACTGTTTTTCGTTCTGCGTTATACTAAATTCGGTCGCGCTCTTTACGCCGTAGGCGGTAACAAGACAAGCGCTCTGATGCTTGGTATCAACGTTAAGAAAACCAAATTCATGGCACACCTTTTATGCGGCATTCTTGCAGGAATAGGAGGGTATGTATACTTCCTTCATGTAGGAAGCGGTGCTGCATCTCATGCATCAGGAGCCGAGATGAATGCTATAGCTTCATCAATTATCGGTGGAACGATGCTTACCGGAGGTGTAGGTAACATCATTGGAACGCTTTTCGGAGTGTTGTCACTTGCAACGATACAGAGTATTGTGTCGTCGGCAGGTATGGATCAGGCTTGGTGGACAGGTATTACGATCGCAGCAATGCTGTGCCTCTTCCTTGTGATTCAGTCGGTTGTTATTGCGCGCAAGACAAAATCTTTAAAGAAGCAGTGATAATCAGCCCATGATGATGGACAGACCATCGGTAAAAATCATATACGTAATGATCATTGCTAGCCTCTGTTGTCTTATGGCCGCCTGTGGCGGTAAAGACACAGGGGCTGTCAGTGATATTAAGGAAAATAGTACGAAGGAACGTATTGTTGTCGGGTTTTCGCAACTTGGTGCGGAATCCGATTGGAGAAGTGCAAATACCGAGTCGATGAAGTCGGTGTTTTCGAAAGAAAACGGTTATGAACTTATATTTGACGATGCACAGCAGAAGCAGACCAATCAGATTACGGCAATACGAAGCTTTATACAGCAGGATGTTGACTATATTGTACTTGCTCCGGTTACCGAAACCGGATGGGATACAGTCCTTTCCGAGGCAAAAGAGGCCGGTATACCGGTTATCATTGTAGACCGTCAGGTGGATGTATCAGATGACAGCCTTTTTACATGCTGGGTCGGCTCCGATTTTGAACTTGAAGCACGAAAAGTATGTATGTGGATGTCATACTATTTTAACAAGAAGGGTGTTAAGAGTGAGGACGTTCACATAGTCGATATTCAGGGCACCCTCGGAAGTACGGCACAGATCGGAAGGACCAAGGGTTTTGACGATATGGCAAATCTCTACGGCTGGGATGTGGTAGCTCATGAGTCCGGTGATTTTACGAAGAGTAAAGCCAAAGAGGCAATGTTTGCAATCCTGCGGAATTATGATAATGTCAATGTGGTTTTTTGTGAAAATGACAACGAAGCGCTTGGCGTTATAGAGGTTCTTGAGGCGAGCGGGAAAAAGTGCGGCAGCGATATTACAAACGGTGAGATCATGGTCGTTTCGTTTGATGGTGTCAATAAGGAGGCGGTATCTTCACTTGTTGCCGGCAAGATCAGCTGCATAG
>DEEW01000108.1:36180-36520 GCA_002350465.1 Lachnospiraceae bacterium UBA2868 | reverse complement strand
CGAGGGTTGAGTCGATAATCAGAAAGCTTGCCCGGGGGCAGGAACCGTACAAGTATCAGTATGTAAACGAAAAGATTTTTGCGGGAACTTCCGCAGTACCGTCTATAATGCTTGGTGGTAAAGAATACAGGGTAACTGTTTTTAACGAGGAAAGTCTGTATGAATGGCCATATTAAAACTAACAAAAAGGAGAAGGAATTATGGATGCAAAAAACATTATAGCTGAAGGAAAATCTTATCTTGGTATTGAGTTTGGATCGACCAGAATCAAGGCAGTGGCAATTGATGCGGAAGGTAATGTTCTGGCCACCGGAGGACATGGCTGGGAAAACAGACTTGA
>DEEW01000108.1:34278-36150 GCA_002350465.1 Lachnospiraceae bacterium UBA2868 | reverse complement strand
GATGATATCTGGGGAGGACTTGCGGACTGTTACAGCGATCTTCTGAAGGATATAAATGATAAATACGGAATTGTTCCGACAAGATTTGCCTCCATCGGATTCTCCGCAATGATGCACGGATATCTCGCTTTTGACAAGGACGAAAAACTTCTTGTACCTTTCAGAACATGGAGAAACACTATCACTGAGGAAGCTGCTTGTGCACTTACCCGGGAATTTGGATTCAACATTCCGCAAAGATGGAGTATTGCACATCTGTATCAGGCGATTCTGAATAAAGAGGAGCACGTTAAGGATATTGATTTTGTAACTACTCTTGCAGGATATGTTCNNATGTTCATTACAAAATGACCGGACGGAAAGTCCTCGGAGTCGGAGATGCATCGGGAATGTTTCCTATAGATTCATCTACCGGAGATTATGACAAGGATATGGTTGCAAAGTTTGACAAGCTTATTGCCCCTTGCGGTTTTGGCTGGAATCTTCTCGGAGTTCTTCCCAAGTCCCTTTCGGCCGGTGAAGATGCCGGAAGTCTTACGGCAGAGGGTGCAAAGCTTCTTGATGTGTCCGGAAAACTTGAAGCGGGTATTCCGGTATGTCCGCCGGAAGGTGATGCGGGCACCGGTATGGTAGCTACCAATTCGGTCGGCCTTCGTACGGGTAATACATCTGCGGGAACAAGTGTTTTTGCTATGGTAGTGCTTGAGAAGCCTTTATCGAAAGTATACGAGCAAATTGATATGGTTACGACACCGGACGGAGCTGCCGTTGCGATGGTACACTGCAATAACTGCACAAGCGATATAAATGCGTGGGTTGATCTGTTCAGGCAATTCGGTGAGATGATGGGATACTCCATTGACATGAATGAACTGTTTACGAAACTTTACAGCAAGGCTCTTGACGGAGACAGTGATTGCGGCGGACTCCTTTCGTACAACTATATTTCGGGAGAACCTGTCACCGGATTTGATAAAGGCGCACCTCTTTTTGTCAGGACCGCAGAATCTAAGTTCACACTCGGTAACTTTATGAGAATGCATCTGTATTCCGCACTTGCTGCCCTCAAGTCGGGACTGGATATTCTTATCAATGAAGAAGGAGTTAAGGTTGACAAAATGTACGGTCATGGCGGATACTTTAAGACAAAGGGTGTGGGTCAGAAATTTGCTGCCGCAGCCATCCATGCACCTGTATCGGTTATGGAGACCGCAGGAGAAGGCGGACCTTGGGGAATGGCTATACTTGCTTCGTTTGCCGATGGCAGGAATCAGGGCGAAAAGCTTGAAGACTTCCTTAACCGTAAGATCTTCGCAAATGCCAAGGGCAGCACGATTGAGCCTACGCCGGAAGATGAGTCGGGCTTTGATGATTTTATGAAGACATACATGGAAGGCCTCAAGATTGAGAAGGCCGCAGTGGAGGTTCTGTTATAATGCTTGAAGAATTAAAGAAAAGAGTATATGAGGCGAATATGCTTCTGCCCAAACACGGGCTTGTTACATTTACATGGGGAAATGTATCCGAGATAGACAGGGAGTCGGGGTTGTTTGTCATTAAGCCCAGCGGAGTCGATTATGACAAGCTTACTCCGGAGGATATGGTGGTTATGGATCTTGATGGTAATAAGGTTGAGGGTAAGTACAAACCGTCAAGCGATACTCCGACCCATCTTGAGCTTTATAAGGCTTTTTCCGAGATAGGCGGAATAGTTCATACACATTCGTCATACGCAACGAGCTGGGCTCAGGCGGGACGAAGCATCCCCTGCTACGGTACAACCCATGCCGACTACATATACGGTGAAGTTCCCTGTGTCAGGTGCCTTACCAAGGAAGAAATAGACAGTGCATACGAGACCAATACGGGACT
>DEEW01000108.1:15613-34181 GCA_002350465.1 Lachnospiraceae bacterium UBA2868 | reverse complement strand
GGACCCTTTGCCTGGGGCAAGGATGCAAACGAGGCAGTTCACAATGCGGTTGTTCTTGAGGAAGTAGCCAAGATGGCTTACCGTTGCGAGACCATCAACCCTGATGTAAAACCTGCTCCCCAGGAGCTTCAGGACAAGCACTATTACAGGAAACATGGTGCAAACGCTTATTACGGTCAGTGAGGTATCATATGTTTGATCAAACCACCGCCATGTTTGACGGGTACAGGAGTAAACTTAAGAAGATCAAAAAGAAAACGTACGAAGAAAGGTTCGAATCATTTTTTAACGAGAACAGAGCCTGCTTCGATGATATGACCCAGTACATTAAGGGACGGGAAGATACAGGTGTTGCCGCCGGTGAAGTGGCAAATATATTTGCGGAAAACATTTTCAGTGAGTATACAAATGCCGGGAAACTGTCCGGAAGTGACAAGACAGATCTGTCACTGTTTATGATCTACTTTGTATTCCCATCCATACTCAAACTGGGTGATACCAACTCCGGGGTGCTGTGCGATGCCATAAGGGACGAGTGGAGAAGACGCACTGATAATCCGGCGTACGATTACACAACTTACGAGGATCTTCATGGATCGTTTCAGGAAAAGATTTTCGGGCTTTTCTAGCCTGATCGTCATTGCATTTGTATTAATCTGTACATTACTTATCAAAGATACCGGAAAAGCCGCTGCTGTTCGATATTTGGCAGCGGTTTTTGCGGTTTCTTTTTTCATGCGCCCCTATTTTCCGGCGGGACGTATCAAATACCCGGATGGAGGCTTCGGCCTGTGCTTCGGCCTGGGACTTGCAATATGCTTTTATTTTTGCTGGACAATATGCGCAATAACAGGTTTTGAATTTGTGGATATATCTGTGTTCGGTTCTATTATTGTATTGGCGGTATCAGGTTATGTGATCAACAAATCGGTAATAAAAAAACCGTATATAACACCGGATGAGTTCACAAGATTTGCAGGCGGTTTTGCTGCGTTTTCAGTTGTATTTATAGTGTTTTATTACATAATCGGATTTAATCCGCTTGTGGATCCCGGAACGGAAAACTACATGGATTTCGGGTTCATGCAGACTATGTACAGGCAAAGGAGCGCTGTCATTTATGATATATGGTTCAGTAATTCCAAACTGAACTATTATTATCTCGGGCAGGCTGCAGGTGTATATCTGACAAGACTTGCCGGCACCACTCCGGAATACGGATATAATCTGATGCTTTGTACATTTATCGCCTCTGTATTTACAATGGCTTTTGAACTGACATCGGGAATTGCAGGGGTGCTTATTCCGGATTTTAACCGAAAGAAATTGTCTACCATTTTGGGAGGCCTCGCGGGCGGAACATTTGCCGCATTTGCCGCCAACCCGCACTGGATTATATACGGTCCCTTTCTTGTGGCGGCTAAAAAGCTTTTCGGTACGGATGATGGTGAAAGGTACTGGTTTCCGGACGGAACCGTTTATATAAATACTATGAACGGTGATGTCGACAACGGCAAGAACGAATTCCCGGCATATTCTGTCATACTCGGCGATCTTCATGCGCATGTTATCAACCTGATATTTGTTCTGCCTCTTTTAGCAGTTCTTTTTGGTTATGTTCTGGATGAAAAGNNTGAAGCTATAGAAGCGGCAAGGGGCAGTGAATTTCTGGCAGACAGGCTTTCTGAAAATCTTATCGCCCATGTTCTGGATGAAAAGGAGAAGGAGAGGGACAGATCCGGGGTTTATATGCTGATTTTAATCTCACTGTTGCTGGGCTTGTTTAAGGGCAGCAACTACTGGGATTTTGCGATTTACTATGTTTATGCAGGTGCGCTGATCGTATTTACGGATATTAAGAAAAAAGGAATGTCCCTTGCGACAATAGGCGGGATAGGGATAAAGGGTGTTGTGGTTACAATTGTTTCCATCATCGCGATCCTGCCTTTTTCACTGAATTTTTCAAAGATGGAATCGGGAATGGAATTATGTACCACTCACAGTCCGATAGGTAAACTGGCTGTTTTGTGGGGGCCGGCTTTTATCATCTCGACAGTGCTCGCATTTCTGCTTTATTTCTCGCGCAGCGGCCGGGACTTAGCGATTGGTCCCGCAAGAGAGGCGATACTGGCATTTGTGCTTTGCACAATGGGGTTAGTCCTTACTCCCGAAGTTGTGTATGTGAAGGATATATACGGCGGTGATAATAAAAGATTCAACACTATGTTTAAACTTACATATCAGGCTTTTGTGTTGTTTGCGATTATTTTCGGCATCACGGTGGCCATACTGATATACAGACTGTTTGAAGATAGGAGATTATCAACCGTAACAGCCGTCTGTTTAGGCGCTGCGGCTGTATATTTACTGCTTTCTGTGTCATATACTCCGTATGCGGTAAATCAGAGGTACGGAAATATACTGCATCTTTCTGACAGGAAGGGAATATCATCCCTCGAAGGTCTCAGAGGAGACCCATCATACGGGTTTGAAATGGAAGCATATGATTATCTGATGGGTGACGACCGCAAAATAATCAATATTGTGGAAGCTGCCGGTGACAGTTATACCCATGAGAGCGCTTTATCGGTATATACCGGAGCATGTACGCCTGTCGGATGGTATGTTCATGAGTGGATGTGGCACAACAACCCTGAACCTGTGCATGAGCGTGCAGATATCGTCGCTTATTTTTACAGGTCCGGAAATGTGGAGTTTTGCAGGGAATTCCTTAAGACTTATGACATTGACTATATATTTGTGGGACCTGCCGAAGTATGCAAGTATCCGGTAAACAGAAACGGATTCTGGAATCTTGGAGATATTTGCTGTGAGACGATTTGGCAGGATTGTGACCTTACTCTTATAAAAGTTGACCGTTCAAGGCTGTAATGTGGTACAATTGAGTAAATTGAGTTATTATGCCCGTTTTTCGGCCGGATCTGTAAGCCGGGTTTTGGAAAGACTCTGTAAGGTGGTATGAAAATCATGGTCATCAGGATAAGATCATTAATCATAGTATTAAACTTTGTTCTTATTATGGTGCTTTTGTGTGCCTGCGAAAAAGAAACGGCTCCCAAGAGCAGTTTCGGTAATGTTGATCCTATGGAGGACGGGGATGTTCTTATAGATTCCGCAAACGGCGGAGAGGATGAGACAATAGAGCCCGAAGAGGAGCCGGAAGAAGCCGTTACCGGTGGCGGCTCAATGAAAACATCAATAAACCTTGATGTTGACAGACCCAATCCGGAAGTAAAGAGAATGGTCGGGTTATGTGATGCTATCAATATGGCGTGTGTTGAACAGCAGAAGGCATATACAGCCGAAGACAGTGAATTTGTGTGGCATTGTGTTCATTTATATGTGGGGGAAAGCACCGATAAAGATATGGGATTTACAAGAGTCGGAGACTCGATCGATGCAGATCCTGTAATAATTAATGATATAATGTATGCTATGTTCGGGAAACTGCGGCAGATGCCGCAAATACCGGAGTCGGCTATTGGGTCGGGGAATGGAAACCCGCATATAGACATAAGCAATGACCTTAAGTACAGGTTTAGTGGAGGTGACCGTGGGACATCGGCGCCACAGCTGAGGCGTGCGACGCTGTATTCCGACGGATCAATGGAGATGGAAGTAGCGCTTGTTGATTCCGAATCCGGTGATGAAACCGTGAGTTTTATATATACGATGAGGACAAATACAAGAGATACAACCTCTTCGGCAATCTTTCCGTATGAGATTACGGGGGCAAGACCCGCAGATGGTCTTACAAGCGACAAAATGAGCGGAACTCCCTTTCTTGTCACTGTTATGCAGGTTTACGGATACGATTCATATGACAAGGAAGATCCAAGATATAACCAGGTAGATGAAGTTCTGTATTTTAACTCGTTCCAGGAACATGTCCCCGGAATGGATGAGCTTAATGCGCGGATTTCTCATGAGATACTCGAATATGCCAATCAGCCGGAGGAAGAGGGTAGGTGGCATAGTATATGTTCCTATCCTGTCACTACGGATGGATATGTACAGGCGGCAGTTACGATTGCCTCTTATCCGAATGACGGCAGTGATCCGGATATATACTGCTATAATTACGATAAGTCCAAACGCAGGGCAATGGATATGAACGACGCTTTATCGGCATGCAAAATGACCGGTTCGGATCTTGTCAGCCTCGTCAATTCTTTGGCACAGAAGAAATTGCAGGAAGAGGTGACAGGTGATGCTCAGTATGAAGGATTTATAGTCAGAGCTGATGGCTCCGTTGATGTTTTCTATACCGTGATAACCGGTGAAGGCACTGACGGGATAGGACGGCTGGTTGCTTATAACAGCGAGACAAAAGATATAAGGATCGTATTTGAAGAAGGGGATGTTATTCCGGCGGATGAATGCGATGATTTAAAGCCTGTCCTTACCCATGGCCGGAAGGAATAATAAAAGATGTCTGATAAGAGAAAAATAGGTAAAGAGTTCGAAAGAGCATTTACCGAAGGAATGGAAAATAACGACTGGTCATATCTGAATGACGTAATTATAAAAAGTGTGGACAACTTTCTCGACGGAGTGGGAGACCGTATGAACAGTGCAATGGAAGGAGCTACAGCTGCGGTTCCGTTGTCTCAGAGAAAGGAAGATTTTTCGGGTAATACCGAGACTGCAAAAGCCCAAAGACAGCTTCATGAAGAGAGAGCCCGCATCAGGGCGCAGATGGAGCGTGAGAGAAAAGAGAGGGAGAGAGCAAGAAAGGCAAGAAGTGCCGCAAGAAAAAATCAAAAAAACACTGAACTGGCATTCCCCTACAAAGATGTGGGGGCGGGATTATCCACGGTAAAATGTATTGTCGGCGGGATCGGAGTCGGAGTTACACTGATTATGGTGCTTACCGGACTTGTTACATCCGGTGTGGCAAGTATGTCTTTCGTTGTTCCGGTACTTCTTACGGGAACCTTCGGAACTATACTTGGAGGAGGAATAAGAGCGGATCGTATGTCGCGTCTCGCGGACCGCTATGTTCAGATAATAGGCAAACGGCAGTATATTGATGTAAAAACCCTTTCACTTTCGACGGGAAAAAGTGAAAAGCAGGTAGTCAGGGAACTTCGAAAACTTCTCAAGCTTGGTTATTTCCCGCAGGGGCATCTTGACATAAACTGCCGGACGTTTATATTAACTGATGAAGTATTCAATCATTACCTTGAACTGGAAATGTCCGGAACTAAAGACAGGGTTATAGACACAACGGGAAGATATGAAGATGAGCAGCAGTTTCCGACGTTATCTGCCGAAGATTCCGCAACACTCTCCCGTATGATCCGGGAGGGCAATGATTATATTTCACGGTTCCACACGCTTAATAACGATATTCCGGGTATAGAGATTTCGGCAAAGCTGGACAGATTTGAAGGACTGCTTCGGGAAATATTTGAACGGGTAAAGGAACACCCCGAACAGATGTCAAGGATAGGAGAACTGATGGATTATTATCTCCCTACTGCGGCAAAGCTTGTGGAAGCATACAAGGAATACGACAGCGTAAGTGAACCGGGCAAGGAAATCGTATCCGCAAAACAGGATATTGAAAATACCATAGATACAATAAACTCTGCCATGAGTAAGCTTTTGAACAAGCTCTTCAAGGATTCGGTACTTGATGTAACAACGGATGCTCAGGTTCTCAAGACAGTTCTGGCTCAAAAGGGGCTTTCGGAAGGCGATATAAATTCTAACAAGTGAAAGGAGATATACGATGAGTGAAGTAATTGATGCACAGGCAGTAGACAGCAGGGTGGAAGAACTCATAGCTTCTGCACCAAAAGCTGAAATTGTTGAGACGAAAGAAGAGGATCTGTCACCTGAGGATGTTGCCCAGGTTGAAAAGTATATGTCACAGATCGATATAAAGAATTCCCAGCTTGTCCTGCAATATGGGGCAGCGGCACAGAAGAATGTGGCTGATTTTTCGGAAGGTGCACTTGCAAGTGTCAAGACGAAAGATATGGGTGAGATAGGATCAATGCTCACAGGTGTTGTTACAGAACTCAAAGGATTTTCCGTTGAAGAAGAGAAAGGCGGATTTTTAGGGCTGTTTAAGAGAGGCGGCAATCAGCTTGCTTCACTCAAGGCAAAATACGATAAAGCAGAAGTGAACGTTAACAAGATCTGTAAGGCTATGGAAGGACACCAGCAGGTACTCCTTAAAGATGTTGCCATGCTTGACAAGATGTATGACGAGAATCTTGATTATTTCAAGCAGCTTAGCCTTTATATAATAGCCGGCAAGAAGAAACTTGATGAGGCAAAAAAAGTGGAGCTTCCGCGCCTTCTTGCAAAGGCAGAGGAATCAGGTCTTCAGGAGGATTCACAGGAGGCCAGGGATTATGCATCCATGGTGGAAAGATTCGAAAAGAAGATTTATGATCTCGAACTTACCCGCAACATTTCCATGCAGATGGCTCCACAGATAAGACTGATCCAGAGTAATGACACCATTATGGCGGAAAAGATCCAGTCGACTCTTGTTAACACTATTCCTCTGTGGAAGAGTCAGATGGTAATTGCCATCGGTCTTGAGCATTCTCAGGATGCAGCAAAGGCACAGCGTGAAGTAACGGATATGACAAATGAACTTCTCAAGAAGAACGCTGAAGCACTTAAGACTGCAACAATAGAGTCTGCGAAGGAGAGCGAGCGTGGAATCGTTGATATAGAGACACTTACCGCTACCAATCAGATGCTTATAGAGACATTTGATGAAGTGATGCAGATCCAGGCTGACGGAAGAGCAAAGAGACAGGCAGCCGAAGCGGAACTCGGTCGTATTGAGACTGAAATGAAAGACAAAATACTTGAAATAAGCAGGGAAAGTCTGAAAGTTGAATAGTTTTGTATATTTTGATTATTGTGCACTTGTAGTAGAGGTGCTGATGATCATATCTCTCATAATTCGTAAAATGACAAGAGGCCGCGTTAACAGGTGGGCTCTTGTCCTTATTGCGGATATAGTTGTTTCCACTGTTGCTGATCTTGCGGGTCACCACTATGAGGCTATGGGCAGCAGGGGCATTGTCGGTAATTACATATCGAATGTTTTTACTCTGCTGGGAACAACACTTACTTCAGTGATTTTCTGCGGTTATCTGTTTGCCATGATCGGAATCTGGCACATAATACGTGAAAGGAAGGCTCTCGCGTATTTGTACGTTGTCCTGGCTCTGATCATTTCCGCCCTTGTCCTGTTTGTCAATCCGTTTACAGGAATCATATTCCGGATTGACGGTAACGGGGTGTACCACAGGGGACCGCTTTTCTACGTTCTGTATGCCATAGCTTATACATATGCTGTTGTGGCTTACGTCAAAGTAATCAAATACAGAAATCTCTTCAATCTCCGTAAAATGTTCAGTGTACTTATGGTGTATGGAATGATGGTTTTTGCCAGTATTGTGCAGGCGCTTAACCCTGATCATTATGTACAGATGTATTTTACTGCTGCCTCCTTTTTGCTGATGGTCTTCGGGATACAGTCTCCCGAAGAGCGGATGCACGGTACTACGGGGCTGTATTCAATGAATGCATTTGTTCAGGATATACATAAGTACTATGCACTCAATACACCCATCGGCGTAACAATGTCGGTGATGACAAACTACAACACACTGATTGAAATGTTCGGTTTTTTCTCCGTTCAGACCATAATTGTGGATACTGCAAAGAAACTTGAAAAATGGGCAAGGGAGGCACGGATAGATGCCGACTTGTACTATTTGGGAGGCGGAAGATTTGCAGTGATCTGTGATGAAAGATATGAAGCGAGGCATCTTACCATAGCACAGGAGATCAATTCCGTACTTGCTTCCGAAGTCGAGATTGGGGAAATGTCCGTAAAGGTCATGAACAATGTCTGTTTCATAGCCTGTCCGAAGGATATTGACAATCCCGAATTCCTCCTTGCATTTGACGGGGGCCTTGAAGCGGAAGCGTACAGCGGTGAACTCAGATACGCGGAAAAGCTGTTTGATAAAAAGCGTTTTGAACTTCGCCATGATATTATGAAGATCATTAACAGGGCATTTGAAGAGCATCTTTTCACACTTCATTACCAACCGGTGTACTCCGTGCGTGAAAACAGGTTTGTAAGAGCCGAAGCTTTCCTGAGACTAAATGATCAGAATTTCGGACAGATCAGACCGGACCTTCTGATAAGTGAAGCGGAAAAAACGAATTCCATTCATGCAATCACCGCCTTTGTTATAGAGGAAGTGTGCAGGTTTTTGTCGATGCCCGAATTCCTGCTTCTCGGATTTGAGTATGTGGAGATCAATCTGTCGCCTGTTCAGTGTATGTGGAGTGAGCTCCTGACAGTCCTCTTATCAACGATACGGAATTACAATGTTCAACCCAAAAGCATCTGTTTTAATATTACCGATGTTGACAGCCAGGACTCCTTCGAAAAAATGAAGAATAATATAGATGCTCTCGCCCAGGTGGGATTTGTGATCTTTATGGATGACTTCGGGGCAGGTATATTTGAGGTACAAAGGATTGCCAGGATGCCCCTTACAGGGATCAAATTTGACAGATCCTTTGTCAAAGAGGGACTTAAAGAAGGGAACTCCGTTGTATTTGAAGGCAGTCTCAAAATGATAGAAGATCTCGGGCTGGAAACTGTTGCTGTGGGCGTTGAAAATGAAGAAATGGAAAAACGTCTTACGGATCTTAACTGCGAGTATCTTCAGGGATATCAGTATTGCAGACCGCTTGAGAAAAAGGAACTGATAAGATTCATTCTGATGAGGTAGATATTCTATGGGTTCTGATATAGCCGCATATGATTATTGTGCTTTTATATTGCTGTGTATTATCGTGGTCTATTATTTCAGGACAAGTGTGCATGGTACCAACAGAGTCCGGATAATGGCGATGATAGTTGTACTTACTATGGCTGCTTCTGTATTTGATGCCACAAGGGTAAGGTTTGCTTCTATCAGGGAAGTGTCGGATATCAGGTTTTTTGCGGTAAATTTCGGTTATCTGCTTCTCATATCTTCGATACCGTTTATGTATCTTCTGTATATTGTTGCCACTACGGACACATGGCATAAGCTGACAAAATTTAAAATAGAGATAGTATTGTGTACTATTCCCATGGCAGTTAATGTGGCAATTCTGGCGCTGAACTGGACTTATCCCATAGCCTTTGAGATAGGCCCCGACAGAACGCTTACAAGACACTGGGGCTATTATATGGTTTTCTTTATATTTGTGCTTTACGGTCTCATTGCATTGGCATTTTTGAAAAAAAACGTGTACAACGTCGACCGCAAAAGATATTACGTGCTGTTGGCACCGATTATCATGGTCACGGTGGGACTTGTGATAGGTGTTTTGGCCAGAGGACATCACGTTGTTTGCTTTTCTGTCGCTGTATGTGTCCTGGCGCTTGTTCTGATAAACCGGAGAGTTGAGGACTCCATTGATATTGTGACCGGAATGCATACCTACAAGGTTTTTGCGGAGGATATGTATACAAATTTCAGTACCGGTAAGCAAATGGAGATCATACTGATAAACATTACTAATTTCAAGTATGCCATGCGTATGGTCGGCTATGATTCTATGCTGGGGATGATGGCTCCCGTGTCTGCGGAAATACTCCGGATAATGAGAAAATATCACGCACAGTTCATGTGTTATTACAACGGTGACGGTAAATTTGCGGTTGAACTTTCAAGAAAAAATTTCACTTACGCCCATGAGATCGCCGAGGAAATATCGAATTCAATCAGACAGAATATCAGGATGGAGATATCCGATTTTGAACTGGAGATTAATACGTGTCTTGTAAGATGCCCGGATGATATTTCCGATGTAAGTGCCCTGTTTATGCTTATATCGGATCTGGATCTTGCAGAGGCTGCAGGCAGGGTCCTTTCAGCTGAAAGCATAACCGGAACCAAAGAGTTTACCATGAAGAAGGAGATGTCTACCATAATAGACAGGGCATTGGCAAATCATTATTTTTCGGTTTTTTACCAGCCTATATATGATACGAAAACCGGAAAGTTTTCTTCCGCCGAAGCGCTTCTTCGCCTGCGTGATCCAAAGTATGGATATATCTCTCCGCAGCTGTTCATCCCCCTTGCCGAAAAAAGCGGGGCGATTCACGCAATTGGAAGTTTTGTTCTTGAAGAGGTTGTAAAGTTTATAGCCTCTGATGATTTTAAACAGTTGGGAGTTGATTATATAGAGATCAATCTCTCTGTAATGCAGTGTCTGCGCAGCAATCTGGCCGACGATATAATAGATCTTACCAGAAAGTACAAAGTGCCTCCTTCAAAGATCAATCTTGAGATTACCGAAACCGCAAGCGGATACTCGCAGTCAAAGCTAAATACAAATATAACAAAGCTTACGGAAAACGGATTTACCGTTTCTCTGGATGATTTCGGCACGGGTTATTCAAACCTTATGCGAATAGCACAGCTGCCTTTGAACATTGTAAAACTGGACAGGGCTTTTGTTTTGATGGAAGAGAGCGGCGGAAATCACATTATTATCAAAAACCTGATAAGAATGCTCAAGGATATGAACTTAAGAGTCCTTGTGGAGGGAATAGAAACCGAGGAAATGGTGGAATCATTCACGCAGATGGGTGTTGATGAGATACAGGGCTTTTATTATTCAAGGCCCCTTACAAAATCCGCATATCTGAGGTTTTTGAAAGAGAATGGGGCATAAATCATTAAATGTTTGAAATTTGCGCAATTTCTGCTATTATTATAGTGTAAAAAGGAGGAGATAAAATGCTTGCGACATTAATTCCTTTATTTGATGAAAATACAGCTGTGCGTGCGTATTCATTGTTCGCACAGAAAGAGAATTATCTGCTTAATCCGAGTATGCTCGGAACAGGTTCCCTTGACGGAGCCGGGGCTATATTGGGGCTTGAGGTTGTGGAGAGTCTTGGCGCCGGAACACTTGCCGATAATCAGGAAGTGTTTGTGGAGCTTTCCAAGATATCCATGTTTTCGCCTATCGAAGATATGTGCTCTATGCCCCATGACAAGGTTGTTCTGCTCTTTGATCACAGTGTACCGGCCGAAGCGATGTACATTAAGAGACTTCAGCAGCTCAAGTTTATGGGATACAAACTGTGCATTAGAAAACTGGCCATCGAGCAGTTCGAGGAATATGCTCCGGTATTAAAGCTGCTTGATTATATTATGCTTGATTATAAAAAGCTTAATATGACTGCCGCCAAGAATTTCTTCACAAAAGTTTATCCGGGTATTGAATTAATCGCGGTAAATGTTGATTCACTGGAGGATTTTGAAGAACTGTCGAAAGGGCAGGCATACTCGCTTTATGAAGGAGACTTTTACAGACTTCCGGTCACAAAGGGAAGAACAAAGGTTGCACCCCTTAAGGTTAATTACATTGAGCTTTTGAAGATGGTGAACAATCCGGACTTCGAGCTGACAAAAGCTGCGGATATCATCGGAAGAGATACCGCTCTTGTTATCGAACTTCTCCGTATGGTCAATCATATGGCGATCAATTCCGAGATCACCTCAATCAGACACGCGGCTGCCATGCTTGGTCAGAAGGAACTTAAGAAGTGGATAAATGCGGTTGTATCACATGAACTGTGTGCCGACAAGCCCAATGAGATCACGAGACTCTCGCTTCTTCGCGCAAAGTTTGCGGAGAATTTATCTTCCACATTTGAGATGGCGTCATTATCTTCCGAACTGTTCCTGATGGGACTGTTTTCGGTTCTGGATATCATCCTCGACAAGCCTATGAAGGAAGCACTTCAGATGGTTAACGTATCCAAGGAGATTACGGATGCTCTTGTTGAGAAGAAGGGCGATATGGCTAAGGTCTTCGATTTCATAGAGCGCTATGAGACCGCATCGTGGGCTGAGATTTCGAGACAGATGATTTTGTACAATATCAAGGAAGCGCCGGTATATGATGCATATATTGATGCTCTTGCCTGGTACAGAGACCTGTTCGGAACCGTCGAAGAGAGTAAAGCGTAACGGGTGTTATAGCTTATGATGGGGTATGAGATCACATCGATCGAAGATAATTGGATATTTATTAAACACGATTATCGGGATGAACTTGACGGATTTATAATGCTTATGAAGAGCATAGAAGGAGATCTTGACGGCAGGATCATTCAGATGGATGGAGAAGATATTCAGTATATTATTCAAAACGATCCTTACAATCTTGTTTTCAGATGGGATGTTAAATCGGGAACCGCGGTGATAGTGCCTGACTTGGCGAACATGGATGAGGTCGTCAAGATGCTGGAATATCATTTTAACAAGCTTAATAACTGACCGAAAGCTTCTCCTTTTTTGGAGAAGCTTTTTTTGACGTAAAACATGAAAGATATGTATGCCGAAATAATAGTTAATATATCATGTGAAAATCTGGATCATACTTTTCAGTACAGGATCCCTGAAGACCTTGCAAAAAAGGTAAGCCCGGGGAGCCGTGTTCTTGTTCCCTTTGGAAAGGGAAACAGGGAGATAGCAGGTTTTGTTCTTGATATCTCGGAAAATCCCGGATTCGATCCGCAAAAAACAAAGAGTATAATTTCGGTACTTAGCGACGATACGCTTGTGGAACAAAAACTGATCAGACTTGCGTACTGGATGAAGAGCAGGTACGGGTCCACAATGAATCGTGCGCTTGCAACGGTTCTTCCGGTAAAAAAGAACATCAAGGCAAAGGAGAAACGATCCGTAAGGCTTCTCCTTGCTGAGGAGGAGGCTTCGGAAAAGCTTGCAACCTTTACCGAAAAGAAAATGGTGGCAAGGGCAAGACTTCTGCGGGAGCTGATTGATACCCCCTCCATCGACTACAGGCTTGTTACATCGAAACTGAACATATCCTCCGCAACCATAAAAGCTCTCAGTGACCAGGGGATTGTTGAAGTTGTAAGCGAGAGGCTGTACAGAAATACCGTAAATCCCGGATCTAAAACGGGGCCGGTGGAACTAAACGCCTTGCAGAAAGCCATAGCAGATGATTTTATTGCGGAATATGACAGCGGAGTGCGTTCGACCTATCTGATACACGGAGTCACGGGAAGCGGAAAAACCGAGGTCTACATGCAGATGATAGATCATGTTGTGGCCTGTAACAGACAGGTTATAGTGCTTATCCCGGAGATAGCGCTTACATATCAGACAGTCATGAGGTTCTACAAGCGTTTTGGAGATCGTGTATCAACGCTTCATTCCAAACTGTCCGACGGGGAGAGATACGATCAGTTTGAAAGAGCCAAAAAGGGTGAGATCGATATTATGATCGGCCCGAGATCCGCATTGTTTACACCGTTTTCCGATGTGGGCCTTATAGTTATAGACGAGGAACATGAACATACTTACAAGAGTGATCAGATGCCAAAATACCATGCCAGGGAAGTTGCCGGAAAACTTGCCGGGCTGCACGGCGCTTCGCTTGTGCTTGGCAGTGCAACGCCGTCAATAGAGTCATACCGGGCTGCAAAAGAGGGAAAGATTAAGCTTTATACGTTGGGAGAGCGGGCCAAGAAGGCATCTCTTCCGGCTGTGACGTGCGTTGATCTTCGCGATGAGCTAAAATCAGGAAACAAAGGTATGCTTTCTGAAAAGCTAAAATCAGCTATAGAAGACAGACTGGCAAATCGGGAACAGGTAATGCTCTTTTTGAACAGGAGAGGGCTTGCGGGTTTTGTGTCGTGCCGGGAGTGCGGAGAGGCTGTTAAATGTCCTCACTGCGATGTTTCGCTCTCAAAGCACAAATACGGCAAATTAAAGTGTCACTATTGCGGATTTGAGAAAAGTGAAACCGGTGTTTGCGAGAAATGCGGAAGCAGGCTTATCGGCGCGATGGGCACAGGAGCCGGAACACAGGCTGTGGAAGATATGATCAAAAAAATGTTTCCGCAGGCAGCGGTTCTTCGGATGGATGCCGATACAACAAGGCAAAAGGGAGACTATGAATCGATATTGTCATCTTTTGCAAACCGTGAGGCTGATATACTCGTAGGGACGCAGATGATAGTCAAAGGACATGATTTTCCCTATGTAACACTTGTGGGAATACTTGCAGCTGACATGTCACTTAACGCAAATGATTACAGGGCTGGAGAGAGAACCTTCCAGCTTCTGGTGCAGGCCGCGGGAAGGGCGGGAAGAGATTCGCGCCCGGGAGAAGTGATAATACAGACATACAGGCCGGATCATTACGCCGTAAAGGCCGCCATGACTCAGGATTATGAGGCCTTTTATGAGGAGGAGATCGGCTACAGAAGTCTTCTGGGGTATCCGCCCTGCGGGCATATGCTGGCTATAATGGCAGAGGGCGGCAACGAAAAGGAGTGCGCAGCTTACTCTGCTTCATTGGCAGATGTAATCAGGAATGGTATAATAGACAAAGTGTCAGTCATAGGGCCGACACCTGCTACGATCAGCAGGATAAAAGACATTTACAGATTTATGATATATGTTAAGAGCGAAAGTGCAGATACGCTTGTCATGATTAAAGACAGGGCGGAAGCCTATTCCGATGAGACGGCCTCCGATGTACGAATAAGCTTTGACCTTGATCCTATGAATTCTTATTAAGTAAACAGTAAAAGGAGATAAATATGGCGCTCAGACAAATCAGGGAGATCGGAGACGCGTGTCTTACGAAGAAATGCAAGCCCGTTAAGGAGATAAATCAAAGGACCCTGGATATTATAGACGATCTGCTGGATACGATGTATGAAGCAGAGGGAGTGGGTCTGGCAGCACCGCAGGTCGGTATACTAAAGAGGATTGCGGTGGTGGATACCGGAGAAGAGTACCAGGACGGACCTCTTATTCTTATTAATCCGGAAGTGTTGGAGACAGACGGTGAGCAGACGGACTATGAAGGCTGTCTGTCGGTACCCGGAAAGGTCGGAAGGGTAACCAGACCTAATTATGCGAAAGTTAAAGCTCTAGATACTGAGATGAATGAATATATCGTAGAAGGAGAGGGCCTTCTGGCAAGGGCACTTCTACATGAGATCGAGCATCTGGACGGTCATATGTACGTGGAAAAGGTTAACGGACCGCTTCTGACTAACGAAGAATTAGCGGAATTGCTTAAGGAACAGGAAGAAGAATGAAGATTCTGTTTATGGGTACTCCCGATTTTGCGGTCGGGATACTTGATGCAATTGTAAATAGCGATGTGGGCGAGGTTGTGGGAGTAGTAACACAGCCGGACAAACCAAAGGGCAGAAGCAGCGTTCTGATACCGAGCCCGGTTAAAGAGTATGCACTTTCCCATGGAATAAAGGTGTATCAGCCTGCAAGAATCAAAGCTTCCGAAGAGGTCGAAATCCTGCGGGGTATTGATGCTGATATATATGTTGTTGCGGCGTTCGGACAGATACTTTCCAAAGAGATACTTGATATTCCCCGATACGGCTGCATAAACGTTCATGCGTCGCTTTTGCCCCAGTACAGAGGTGCGGCACCTATACAGTGGGCTATATATGACGGTAAGGAATATACCGGAGTCACTATTCAGCAGATGAATGAAGGCGTAGACACCGGTGATATCATTTCTCAGGAAAGAGTCAAAATAGCGGATGATGAGACCGGTGAGAGTCTGTTTACGAAACTTCGGGATGCAGGGGCAAAGCTTATTGTCCATACTCTTCAAAGTATTGGGAATAATACCGCACAATCTGTGCCTCAGGACGAATCAAAAGCCACGTATGCCAGAATACTGAAAAAGGAAATGGGATGCATTGATTTTACGAGGACGGCAGAAGAGATAGAGAGAATGATACGGGCATTTACGCCCTGGCCCGGAGGATTCACATATCTTAACGGCAGGATACTCAAGATAAAGCAGTGCAAGGCGGAAGCGATGTCTGTTAATGAAACCGGGTGCGGATTTGTAACGGGGACTTCCAAGGAAGGGATAAGGGTTGCCTGCGGCGGCGGAACCGTTCTATTGATAACACGCCTGCAGCCCGAAGGGAAAAAAGAGATGCCGGCAGCTGATTTTCTGCTTGGAAACAAAATACCCGAAGGAACAAAGTTTGGATAAGGTAGGTGATATTTGCTATGAATCTTAATACGGCATACGGAATGGGGTATATGGACGGAAGTTACATACTCGTGATCATTGGTGCTCTTTTGTGCCTTATTACATCCGGAATGGTAAAGAGCACGTTTAACAAGTATTCAAAGGTGCTTTCCTCATCGAATCTTACAGGCGCCCAAGTGGCTGAGGCCATACTTAAACGGGAAGGAATATATGATGTAAGTGTAAAAAGAGTTGCGGGAAGCCTCACCGATAATTTCAATCCATCAACAAGGGTGGTTAATCTGTCGGAGTCGGTTTATGATTCCACAAGTGTTGCAGCCATAGGTGTTGCCGCACATGAATGCGGACATGCAATGCAGCATAACGAGGAATACTTCCCCCTTAAGGTAAGAAGCGCAATATTGCCGGCTGCCAACTTCGGTTCAAAGTACGGTCTGTGGATCGTCATTCTGGGACTGATAATAAGCTTTTTCAGACCGCTTGTTTTTATCGGCGTCGTATTATTTTCTTTCGGAGTTGCATTTCAGATCGTAACGCTTCCTGTTGAGTTTGACGCATCCAAAAGAGCCCTTGAGACTCTCTCCCAGATGGGAATACTTGAGGGGGAAGAGATGGGCGGAGCCCGGGCGGTACTAAAGAGTGCGGCAATGACATATGTTGCATCGGCGGCAGCTTCGATCCTGTCACTGATCCGGCTGATTCTTATTTCACGGGGAGGACGAAGCAGACGTGACTGATGTCCGTATCATAGCGTATGAAGCACTTCTGGATATTGAAAACAACAGGTCGCCGCTTGCCGGCACAAAAGATGTACTTGCCAAGTATTCATACCTTGATAAAAATGACAGAGGGTTTCTAAAAAGGCTTATTGAGGGCACGATCGAAAGGAGAATTACAATCGATTATGTCCTTGATTTGTATAGTAAGGTACCCGTTACAAAGATGAAAAAGCAGATAAGAACTATTCTGCGAATGGGAACTTATCAGATACTTTACATGGATGTTACCGACTTTGCCGCTGTAAACGAGACGGTAAAGCTTGCCAAAAAGAAGGGCTTTAGCTCTCTGTCCGGATTTGTGAACGGGGTACTTAGAAATATACTGAGAAACCGGCATGGGATTGCGTGGCCCGAAAAGGGAGCGGACATAATAAAATATATGTCGGTGATGTATTCCTGCCCCGAATGGATCGTTAAGAAACTTATAGACGAGCAGGGTGAGAGTAACGCCGGAACACTGCTTGAACTCTCGATAAGCGTAAGGCCCGTAACAGCTCGTGTCAATCTGTCCAAAACAACAGTTTCCGAAGCGTTAAAAGGATGCAACGGAAGGGCATCGGATGTTTGCGGATGTGCGATAGTTCTTGAGGATTATGATACGGTTCCGGATATTCCCGCATTTGCCGACGGACGTATATGCATACAGGATATTAGTTCAATGCTTGTGGGGATAGTGGCCGGGATAGGTATAAACGATACGGTACTCGACTTGTGTGCCGCTCCCGGCGGAAAATCACTTCATGCGGCGGACATTGCGGGGTCGGGGAGAGTTATAGCACTTGATGTTTCAGAAAATAAGGTCTCAGGAATAAGGGAGAATGTTGCAAGATGCGGTTTTACAAATGTTGATGTTTCTGTAGCCGATGCAACGGTATATAACAGTGAGTTTTATGAGATTGCAGACGTGGTGATCGCCGATGTTCCGTGCTCCGGGCTTGGCGTTATGGGCAGAAAAAACGACATCAAGTACAATTTGACCGAAGATTCAATCCGCAAGCTTACGGAACTTCAGAGAAGTATTTTATCCAATGCGGTAAGGTATGTAAAACCGGGAGGAGTTCTGATGTTCAGTACGTGCACATGCTCTTATGAGGAAAATCAGGGGAATATGCGTTTTCTTACGGATGAATGCGGCCTTACACCCGTTGATTTTTATGACCTTATGCCTGACAGGCTTAAATGCGCAAGTGCAAAAGAAGGTTATGTTCAATTGTACGGGAGTGATGCATTAACCGACGGTTTCTTTATCGGAAAATTATTAAAATGAGTGAAAAAAGAGATATAAGGTCATTATCATACGGGCAGTTGCGAGAGACGATGGAAAATATCGGTGAGAAGCCGTTTCGGGCGGATCAGATATTTGACTGGCTTCACAACAAGAAAGTCAGTGATTTTTCGCTCATGACGAATGTATCAAAAAAAATAACCGGTAAGCTGTCACAGGACTTTGAAATATACGAAACCACGCCTGTTCGGGTACTTGTATCGGGGATTGACGGGACACGTAAGTATATCCACAGACTTCATGACAAAAACGTGATCGAGACGGTACTGCTTAAGTATGATTACGGTAATACCGTGTGCATAAGTTCACAGGTTGGATGCCGTATGGGATGCAGATTCTGTGCATCTACAATTGACGGGCTCGCAAGAAACCTTACAGCCGGGGAAATGGCGGGAGT
>DEEW01000108.1:15228-15593 GCA_002350465.1 Lachnospiraceae bacterium UBA2868 | reverse complement strand
AGCCATATTGTAGTCATGGGAAGCGGTGAGCCTCTTGATAATTACGACAATTTTACGGATTTTATCGAACTGATAAATGATAAAAAAGGCGCGAACATAAGCGGCAGGAATATTACGGCAAGCACTTGCGGGATCGTGCCTAAAATGTATGAGCTTGCCGAGAGAAAATATGCCATTACACTTGCTCTGTCGCTTCATGCTACCACCGACGAAAAAAGAAGGCAGATAATGCCGATCGCCAATAAATACAGCCTTGAAGAGATACTTGATGCCTGCCGGTACTATTTTGACAGGACAGGCAGGCGGATCACTTTTGAATACAGCCTGATAGAAGGAGTAAATGATACGGATGAGGATATAGAAGG
>DEEW01000108.1:14868-15063 GCA_002350465.1 Lachnospiraceae bacterium UBA2868 | reverse complement strand
GCGATATTTCCGCATCATGCGGACAGTTGCGCCGCAGTTTCATTAAAGATGCCGACACAGGAGATCAAAATGCTTAAGACTTATTCAATGACGGATATCGGAAGACGGAGGAAACTCAATCAGGATACTGTGTATTCGTGTGAACATCCTCTTGGTAATCTGAACAATCTCTTCATAGTAGCCGATGGAATGGGT
>DEEW01000108.1:11834-14863 GCA_002350465.1 Lachnospiraceae bacterium UBA2868 | reverse complement strand
AAAGCCGGAGATTATGCTTCGGCATATACGGTTAAAGCGATTGAGCGTGAAGTGGAGGTTTGTGAGGACAGATCACCGATTAAGATACTCCGGGAAGCCATAACGGTGGCTAATGTGGAAATATATGATAAGGCAGCTTCGGAGCCTGATTTTGCAGGCATGGGTACGACCTGTGTTGCGGCAACGATAGCTGATGATATACTATATGTCGCTAATGTCGGTGACAGCCGATTGTATCTCATAGATAAGTCAATTACCCAGGTCACAAAAGACCATTCGCTTGTGGCGGAACTCGTAAGAAAGGGGACACTGGATGCAACCCAGGCAAAGGGGCATCCGGATAAGAATATTATTACGAGAGCCATAGGTGCGGCGCCTAATGTGGATATTGATTTCTTTGAGGTGGAATTAACTCCGGGTGACATAGTTCTTATGTGTACGGACGGTCTGACAAACATGGTTGAGGATGATGAGATACTCAGCATAGTCAGACGCGGGGTAGATGTGGCTGACGCTGCGGAGAATCTTATCAAAATGGCGAATCATAACGGTGGGAAGGATAATATAGGGGTTGTTTTGGTTGAGGTAACTCAATAAGGAGAGATAAATGCTTGAGATTGGAACTTTTTTAGGGGACAGGTACGAAATACTCGAACTTATAGGCAGTGGCGGAATGGCTGATGTCTATAAGGCAAAAGACCATAAACTCAACAGATTTGTTGCTGTCAAGGTTCTTAAGAGTGAGTTTTCGTCCGACTCCGTATTTGTGTCTAAATTTAAAGCGGAAGCGCAGGCTGCTGCGGGGCTGATGCATCCGAACATAGTTAATGTGTATGATGTCGGCGAAGAGAACAGGATGTATTACTTCGTCATGGAACTCGTTGAGGGCATCACACTCAAACATTACATTGAGAAGAAGATCAGACTGACTGCCAAAGAGGCGATCAGTATTGCCATTCAGGTTTCAATGGGAATAGAAGCTGCCCACAATAACGGTATCATTCATCGCGACATTAAACCGCAGAATATAATCATATCCAAAGAAGGCAAGGTAAAGGTGGCCGACTTCGGTATTGCAAAAGCGGCAACAAGCAATACCGTTACTTCCCATGCGATGGGATCGGTTCACTATACGTCTCCCGAACAGGCAAGGGGAGGATATTCCGACGCCAAGAGTGATATATACTCGATCGGTATTACGTTGTTTGAAATGATTACCGGTCATGTTCCTTTTGACGGCGAAACAACCGTTGCTGTTGCCATAAAGCATATTCAGGAAGAGATGCCCTCGCCGCGTGTATATGTTCCCGATGTTCCCATAAGCGTTGAGAGGATAATAGCAAAGTGCTGTCAGAAGAACCCTGACAGACGATATGCAAACGTCGGCCAGCTAATCCGTGATCTGAAACACTCGCTTACCAATCCCGATGAGGATTTTGTAGTAATATCCGAGCCTGCGTCGGAAGGCGGTACCAAGAATATATCCGACATTGAGAAGAAACAGATCAGACAGCAGACGCAGAGCGGGATTCTGCCTGCGTACGAGAATGCTCCGATAGCCGAAGAGGGGTACAGAATCAGAGAAGATGAGGATGTTCCGAAAGCACGCAAAAGCGAAAGAGAGCGTGTCCGCAGGGATGATTACTACGAAGATGATGAATTTGATGATGTATTCGGCATAAGGAATTCAAAGCCTGCACAAAGGGAAGATAAGAAAAAATCGCCCTCATCCCAAAAGAAAAACAACAAGAAGGCGAAGACGGCATACAGACAGCGTCAGGATGATTACTATGAGGATGAACTCGATGATGATGTTGATCCGAAAATGGAAAAGGCAGTAACGATATTGCTTGTTGCAGCTGCCATCGTCATAACGATAATTGCCATTGTTGTTATCGGCAAAGTTTTCGGTGCATTTTCGGGAAGTTCATCGGGAGATGAAGGCGAAGAGCTGACAATGGAAATATCCTCAGGCAAGACTGTTGTACCGAATGTTGTGGGAATGACAGTTGCCGAGGCAAGTGACGCTCTTACAAAAGCCGGACTTACGGCAAAAGCAACCTATAAGGAGTCTACGGTCTACGATAAGGATTATATCGAATCCCAGGATATAGAAGGCAATACCGAAGTGGAAAGCGGTACGGTATTAAACCTTGTTGTATCCAGCGGCAAGGTTGTGGGTGTAACCGTTCCGGATGTAGTGGGGATGACCGAAGCCGAAGCGAAGGTAATGCTTGATAATGAAGGATTTACACTTCAGAAACAGCTTCAGGAAAGTGACAGTGTTGAAAAGGGAAAAGTAATATCCCAGAATCCTCTCGGAGCAACTACAGCGGCAAAGGGAAGCGCCGTTACTGTTGTAATAAGCTCCGGAATGAGCGTGGAAACAGCAACCATGCCTGATCTTACGGGGAAAACCGAAGAGGAGGCAAAGGTTGTAATAGAAGAAGAGGGATTGTCCATCGGGACTGTTGCGGAAGAAGAATCCGATACGGTTGAAAAAGGTAAAGTAATATCCCAGACCCCGGCTGCCGGAGGAACGGTTGATAAGGGAACAAGTGTGGATATCAAGATCAGTCTCGGCAAGAAGACCAAGACATACTCCTGCTCCGTTCAGGTGGGAGCTCCCAGCAGCTTTATGGAGGGATCGGAGGCTGTCATTGTGCTGTTAAGTCCCTCGGGAGAAGAGCTCGGAAGATTTTCGACCACATCATTCCCTTATACGGTAAGCAAGAGCGGCATAACCGATATCTCCAGCGGTGTTATAACGATAACTTACCTGTCGGCAGAAGGAACATGGGAGACTACAAGCCCTACTGCGGTGACGTTTACCGAAGAGGGCGAATGATGCTTGGTAGGATAATCAAAGGGGTCGGCGGATTTTATTATGTATATACCGACAACGGATTATATACCTGCAGGGCAAAAGGAGTGTTCAGACTTGACAAGACAAAACCTCTTGTCGGCGACTATGTTGATATAGATATTATTCCGGGGGAGGATATGGTCGGCAGCATAGCGGCTATTCA
>DEEW01000108.1:9848-11822 GCA_002350465.1 Lachnospiraceae bacterium UBA2868 | reverse complement strand
CTCATCAGACCGAATGTCTCAAATGTGGATCAGGCTCTTATCATATTTGCGCTTGCAAGTCCTCCGCCCAATTTTGTCACGCTCGATAAAATGATACTGCAGTACATGACGCAAAATGTACCTGTCATTGTGTGTCTTAATAAAGAGGATCTTGATCAGGAAGCACTTGCAAGAAGCATAGTTAAGGATTACCAAAACTGCGGATGCAGACTGTTTGTTACAAGCGTATCGAGAAAAGAGGGAACAGAGGAACTTAAAGACTGCCTCAGAGGAAAGACTACAACGGTGGCAGGCCCCTCCGGAGTCGGAAAATCGTCGCTGATCAATCTTCTTGCAGGGGAAAATAAAATGGAGACCGGGAGCATATCCCGTAAGCTTGAGCGGGGAAAGCATACAACACGGCATTCCGAGATCATTCCCATGGAGGAAGAAACATATATAATCGACACGCCGGGATTTTCATCTTTTGAGCTGTTTGATATTAAAGCCGAAGAGCTTCCGGGGTATTACCGGGAGTTTGAGGACCGGCAGGCATGCCGCTTTGTACCTTGTTCCCACACCCATGAACCGGATTGCGGTATCAAGAGTGCAGTGGAGTCCGGCAGTATCTCCCGTAGGAGATATGAGAACTACGTGTATATTTATAATGAATTAACAAAATCAAGGAGATACTGATAATGGTTATTCTATCACCGTCAATACTTGCTTCGGATTTTGCGATCCTGGGAGAGCAGATGAAGCAGGTGGAGGCAGGAGGAAATGATTATTTTCATTTTGATGTAATGGACGGAATGTTCGTGCCTAACATCTCTTTCGGTATTCCCGTGCTTGTATCGGTGAGAAATATTACGAAGAAAACACTGGATGTACATCTTATGGTAGAGTCTCCCGAGAGGTATATAGACAAATTTGCCGATGCGGGTGCGGATATAATTACGATTCATCAGGAGGCATGCAAGCCGCTCAGGGAAACGGTTGAGCATATTCATAAGCGCGGAAAAAAAGCCGGAATAGCCATAAAGCCCGGAACAGACGTTGAAGTTCTGGATGATTATTTCGATATCGCGGATATGTTTCTGGTAATGACGGTAGAGCCGGGATTCGGCGGGCAAAAATACATGGATATCTGTACCGATAAGATCAGAAATCTTCGGAAGCGACTATCCGAAAGAGGTTTTGATACGGACATTCAGGTTGACGGCGGTATAACCCGTGAAAATGTGGATACTCCTTTGGGAGCAGGGGCAAATGTTATAGTGATGGGATCATCGATATTTAGGGGAAACATTACGGAAAATACGAAATATTTTTCGCAGTTGTTTAAAAAGTACAATTAACTTAACAGGCAGGAGAGCTGATATGAAGAATTATATCAAAATAGCACGCCCGGATCACTGGGTTAAGAATGCTTTTATTCTTCCGGGAGTAGCGATAGCAATACTTCTGACAGATTTTACGTTTTCGTATGACGTGATAATCAAGTTTATTCTGGGATTCTTTTCCACATGTTTTATCGCATCGGCCAATTACGTTATAAACGAATGGCTTGATGCTGAATTTGACAAATATCATCCCACCAAGAAATACAGGCCGGTTGTTTCCGAAAATATGAAGCTGTCTTATGTTCTCGTGGAATATGCACTTCTGATCGTGCTGGGACTGGTTCTCGCATTTTGTGTAAACCGGTTGTTTACATATATGGAAATATGGCTTCTCATTATGGGAGTGCTGTATAACGTTAAGCCGGTCAGGACAAAGGATATTCCCTATCTTGATGTTTTGTCGGAATCAATTAATAACATGATAAGGCTGCTGCTGGGATGGTTCATCATAACATCGGCTTATCAGCCGCCCATCAGTATTCTGATCGGATACTGGTTTGCGGGTGCATTCCTTATGGCGACGAAAAGATTTGCGGAATACAGGATGATAGGAGACCCGTCTGTTGCCGGACTTTACAGAAAAAGCTTTGCA
>DEEW01000108.1:292-9791 GCA_002350465.1 Lachnospiraceae bacterium UBA2868 | reverse complement strand
GCAACGTTTTTTATCGGAGTGTTTATGATCAAGTACAGAATGGAGTATATAATTGCCATGCCCTTCGTTTTCGGCCTGTTTTGCTTCTATCTGTACATAGCGTTCAAACCGGATTCCGCAGTACAAAAGCCGGAGAAACTCTACAAGGAAAAATCGCTGCTGGTTTATATAGCGGTGCTCATCGCCATACTGGCAATACTGACTTTCGTTGATCTTCCGATGCCTTCATACTGGACCAATCCGACATTGTTTGATATATGACATGAGAAGAAGTATAAAAGATTACAAACTATATGTATTTGATCTTGACGGGACGCTCTATGATCAGCCGAAATTGCGGCTGATCATGGCAATGCGTCTTATGTTGTATTATATGATACATCCTTTTTCGGCAGGGGAACTGCTTATATTGCAGCACTTCAGAAAAGTTAAAGATACTTGGAACGGGGCTTCATCGGAAGAAGACATATACAGGAAAGTCGCGGATGATAAGAAGACTTCTCCGGATAAAGTGGCCGGTATCGTAAAGAGGTGGATATATGACAATCCGCTTTCGGTGCTGCCAAAAGTCTGCGATACGCAGCTTGCCGGATGGATCAGTGAACTTAGGAAAAACGGTAAAACCGTCGTTGCGCTTTCGGATTACCCGACAAAAGATAAGCTGGAGGCGCTCGGCATTGAGGTTGACGGGCAGTACGGACCCGACGATGACAGAATTAACGAGCTTAAACCTTCACCGAAGGGTCTGCAGGTAATAATGCAGGATTACGGCATCTCTCCGGAAGATATTATCATGATCGGGGACCGAAGCGAAAAAGACGGTGAGTGTGCAAAAGGTGCCGGAGTTGACAGTCTGATACTGGTGCGCCGGACAGCAAAGAGGAATTACAATGAAATCGGGATGTAAGTATATGATAATCCTCCACATTTTGCTGGGAGTATATTCTCTTACCGGAGTAGCATCAAAATTTGCTGCCGGAGAGGAATTTTTGTCATATAAGTTCATACTGTTTTACGGCCTGTCGTTATTAGGACTGTTTGTATATGCCTTTGTATGGCAGCAGATCATAAAACATATGCCGCTTATTACCGCATACGCCAACAAGGGTGTTACCGTAATATGGGGTATAATATGGGGCTATTTTATTTTTTCGGAAAAGATCACAGTCCGAAAGCTCATCGGGGCAGCTGTCATTATTGCAGGAATAGTCCTGATCGTGACCGCCGACAGGGAAGAGACGGAACGGGTGGATATAAAAACTGAGGATGAGAATAATGGGGAATGATATCAAACTTCTTGATTGTACATTAAGGGACGGCGGATATTTAAACGACTGGGAGTTCGGAAAGAGCAATATAGTCAATATATTCGAGCGTCTCGTAAGCGCCGGTATAGATATTATAGAGACCGGTTTTATTGATGAGAGAAGGCCGTTTGACGAAAACAGAACTATTTTTCCGAATACCGAGTCCGCAAATAAGATATACGGAAGACTTGATAAAGGCAATTCGATGATAGTGGGCATGATCGATTTCGGTACGTGCTCCATCGATAATATACAACCTTCCGGCGAATGCTGCCTTGACGGAATCAGAGTAATATTCAAAAAACAGAAGATGTATGAGGCAATTGATTTTTGCCGTGCAGTAAAGGCAAAAGGATACAAGGTTTTTGCCCAGGCTGTTTCAATAACAAGCTACAATGACGAGGAGCTTTCAAAGCTCATAGGTCTGGTAAATGACCTTGAGCCCTACGCCTTTTCACTTGTTGATACATACGGACTGCTGCACAAAGGACAGCTGCGTCATTATTTTGATTTTGCCACCGCACATCTGAAGAAAACCATCGGGATCGGCTATCATGCACACAATAATTTCCAGCTCGCGTATGCGAACTGCATTGAACTTATGGATGATCCGCCGACAGAGCGTATGCTAATAGTTGACGGTACTTTGTACGGTATGGGAAAGAGTGCGGGCAATACACCGATAGAGCTTCTTGTCATGCACATGAATTCCTATCACGGCACCGGATATCACAATAGTCAGATACTTGAGGCTATTGAAGTTACGATGCTTGATATTAAGAGGAAGGTTGACTGGGGCTATTCGTTCAAATTCTTCCTTGCGGCCTCCCATGACTGTCATCCGAATTACGTCAATTACCTGATGGATATGGGTAAGCTTTCGGTTAAGTCTATTAGTGAGATACTAGACTGCCTTGAAGGAGAGAAAAAGCTTCTGTATGACAAAGACTATATCAGGGAACTGTATTTTAAGCACCAGAAGCAGCAGTGCAGGGATTCTGAATCGGTTAATGAGCTTCGCTCATCTCTTAAGGACGCTGACATAGTGATAATGGGTCCGGGGAAGAACATATATGAGCAAAGAGACCGTGTTGAAAAGTACCTTGCCGATAACAAATGTGTTACGATCTCGATCAATTTTATTCCGGAAGGTTATGACATCGATTATGTATTCATGAGCAACGCAAAAAGGTATGTCCAGCTCTGCTCGGCACTAAATGAGCAAAAGGAAAAATCAAAGCTTATAGCAACATCAAATATAACAAGAACTCTGGGAGAGTTTGATTATACCCTTAACTACAGTGAGCTTCTGGATGAGGATGCGCTTATGCCCGATAATCCGCTTATCATGCTGTTAAAGCTTCTGAAAGAAGCCGGAGCTGATAATATAGCACTTGCCGGTTTTGACGGATACAGGGAGACCTCGGTGTCAAATTATATCAATCCCAATATGGAGTATTCATACAGCAGCACGGAAGCGGATAATATCAACACAGATACGGTAAAAGGCATCAGAAAGCTTAATCTGAAAAAGCCGCCGGTATTTGTTACGGAGAGCATATATGAGACATTATGAAGCGGTCATTTTTGATCTTGACGGGACTCTTCTTGACACATCGGAGGGAATATTCAGGTCGGTGGAATATGTAATTGATACACTTAAGCTTCCGAGGCTGCCGGAGGAAGTGATGCGAACATTTATCGGACCGCCGATCCAAAAATCGTTTGCAAGGATCTACGGCATGGATAAAGCGGAAGCCGGCAATGCAGCAGAGCTGTTTCGCAACAGATACAAGGAAAACGATCTTCTTCTTGCAAAACCGTATGACGGGATATTTGAAGCTATCCGGGATCTTAACGAAGCGGGAGCAAGGACTGCCGTCGCCACATATAAAAGGCAGGATTATGCCGAAAAGATACTGAAGCATTTCGGATTTGACAAAGTGTGCGATATAATGTGCGGTGCTGATTTTGACGGAGTACTGACCAAAAAGGATATAATCGAAAATGCCATAAACGGACTGGGAATTTCGGACAGATCAAGGATCGTTATGGTGGGTGACAGCGATAACGATGCCGTGGGAGCGGAAGAGATCAATGTTGCATTTATAGGGGTGACTTACGGATTCGGGTTCGGATCATCCGAAGATGTAAATGTTTACAGTAATATCGGTTGGGCGGACAGACCGTCTCAGATAGTAAGGATTGTGTTATGAAAGTAAAGGTTTCGGAATATATCGCGGATTTTCTGGCAGATCAGGGCGTTACCCACGTTTTTATAATAACGGGCGGCGGTGCAATGCATCTGGATGACGCGATAGGCCATAATAAAAGGATCAAATGTACATATAATCATCATGAGCAGGCTTGTGCCATAGCTGCGGAAGGATACGCAAGGCTGACGGGAAGAGTTGCTCCGGTATTTGTTACAAGCGGGCCCGGAGGTACAAATGCGATTACGGGAGTGTTGGGAGCTTGGCAGGATTCAATCCCCATGTTTGTTGTGTCGGGGCAGGTTAAGTTTGAAACAACGACAGCTTCAATAGATGTTCCACTCCGCCAGCTTGGAGACCAGGAGTACCAGATAACCGACTGCGTCAGGAATATGACGAAATATTCGGTTATGGTGACCGATAAGAATACAATAAGGTATCATCTGGAAAAGGCATGGTATCTGTGTCAAAACGGCCGGAAGGGACCTGTCTGGCTGGATATTCCTCTTGATGTTCAGGCAGCGATTGTAGAGACAGATGAGCTTGCCGGATATACTCCCGACGGGAGCGAAAATATTACCTATGACACAAAACAGACTGCAAAGATCATAGAGAAGATAAAGGAGGCCAAACGTCCGGTTATCCTGGCGGGAACCGGAATTAATGTTGCAGGAGCGAGGGAGGAGTTTCTTGAGTGCGTAAATGCACTGGGCATTCCTGTTGTTACAGCGTGGAACGCTCATGATGTTATGCCAACGGATCATCCTCTTTTCTGCGGCAAGCCCGGAACGGTAGGTTTGCGCGGAGGTAATTTTATCGTTCAGTCTGCTGATCTTCTGATTGTCTTCGGATGTCGTATGAATATCAGGATGATCAGCTACAACAAGCATGAATTCGGTAAAGACGCATATAAGATAGTAGTGGATATAGATGCTAATGAACTTCGTAAACCTACGGTAAAGGTTGATATGCCCGTATGTGCGGACGTAAAGGATGTTTTTAATGATTTTGTAAAGTATCTGGGATCCGGTGCGGTATATGATAAAGATGCTCAACGTGACTGGCTTGCGAGGGCAAAGGATGTAAACGGAAGATATCCGGCGGTTATTGACAGTTATTACGGTACAAAAGAGTTAAATCCCTATGTGTTTTACGAAACACTATTTAAATGTCTCAAAGAGGGAGATGTTACGGTATGCGGTAACGGAGGAGCCTGCGTCATCGGCTTTCAGACGGCGATTGTTAAAAAGAACCAGAGACTGTTTACCAATTCGGGATGTGCTGCAATGGGATACGGCTTTCCTGCTGCCGTAGGTGCTGCCGTTGCCAGAAGAGGGGAAAAAGAGGAAGGCGTCATTGCTTCGGATCGTGTTATATGTGTGGACGGTGACGGAAGCTTTATGATGAACCTTCAGGAGCTGCAGACTGTCAGGTATAATAATCTTAATATCAAGATCGTTATTCTGAACAATAACGGATACCATTCGATAAGGCAGACCCAGCAGAACCTGTTTTCCGCAAGACCGCTTATAGGTGTATGTGACGGAAACGGATTGTCATTTCCCGATTTTGAAAAAGTGGCATATGCATTCGAAATTCCGTATGTGAGAATAGACAGTGAAGAAGATCTTGCAGCGCGTATTGCCAAGGCAATTGATACAGAGGGACCTGTTATGATCGAGGCGGTAGTTGATGACAAACAGAACTTCGAGCCCAAGCTTTCATCAAAGGTTCATGAGGACGGCACGATCACTTCGGCCGCCAATGATGATATGTTCCCTTTCCTCCCCAAAGAGGAATATGATTCGGTTAAAGAGTACTTGAGAGGATAAGACATGAGTAAGATATCAATTATTATACCGGTTTATTACAATGCTGATACTCTTATGCTTTTATACGAGGACATGAAAGCAAAGATTCTGGGAGAGCTCGGAGACTATGAAATAGTGATGGTTGATGACGGATCCGGGGATGATTCATGGTCTGTCATGAACAGCATCAGGGATATTGACGGTAATGTTAAGCTTGTAAGACTTTCCCGGAATTTCGGAGAACATGCCGCTATCCTTGCGGGACTTTCGAACTGCACGGGAGACTGTGCGGTTACAAAACAGGCCGATCTGCAGGAGGATTCCGAACTCATTGTCAGAATGTACGATAAATGGAAGGAAGGAAACAAGGTTGTCCTTGCGGTAAGGCAGGAGCGGGATGAGCCTGCGATCAAGAAATTTTTTGCAAATCTGTATTATGCTATTGTCCGTAAAACTATAGACAATAAAATGCCCAAAGGCGGGTTCGACTGTTATCTTCTCGACCGTCAGGCCATCGAAGTACTGATGAGGCTAGATGAGAAGAACTCATCGCTGTCCCTTCAGGTTCTCTGGATGGGGTTCAAATCGGCTAACGTGTATTTTCACCGGAAGGATCGGGAAGTCGGCAAGTCCCGCTGGACACTGTCCAAGAAAATAAAGCTTGTAGTTGATTCCATGATGAGTTTTTCGTATTTTCCCATCAGGTTTATGTCGGGAGTCGGCGGAGTTATGTCGGTATTGGCTTTTGTATGGATTATAGGAGTAATTATCGAATACTTAAATACAGGTACTCCGGTAAGAGGCTGGTCCACGCTTATGTGCCTTGTTCTGTTCTCGGCGGGAATGATACTTCTGATGCTGGGCGTTCTGGGNNACTTCTGATGTTGGGCGTCCTGGGTGAGTATTTATGGAGAACCCTTGATGCTACAAGAAACAGACCTGTTTTTATAGTGGATGATGTAAAAGAGGCAACGAAAAAGGAATGATGACAACATACATCTTTATATTTCTGACAGCATCGCTTATATCGGCTTTCTCGCAGATACTGTTAAAGACTGCTGCGGGAAAACAGTACAAGTCGTGGATATATGAATACCTGAATCCGAAAGTTATCATTGCATACGGCATTTTTTTTCTTGCCACGCTTATCACTGTATACTGCTATAAAGTTATTCCGCTCTCTGTTGGTGCAATGCTGGAGTCGAGCGGATATGTGTTTGTGACTGTTTTGGGGTATATTATTCTAAAGGAGAAAGTCTCCAAACAGAAGATTTTCGGAATGGCACTTGTTATACTCGGAGTCATTATTGTGGCGATCTGATAAAATCATGAAGTTTGTTAAGAAAAATTACGCATATATATGTGTGGCTTTATTATTTGCGATATTACTGTGGAGAGCTTTCAGAGGGTTTTGCTGGACGGATGAAAGCTTTTATATTTCTACGGCAGACAGGTTTTACCGCGGCGTTATCCCCCTGTCTGGGGAGTGGTACCGTACCCAGATGTCATCTATAATAATGGTTCCGTTTTATGCTGCATTCATAAGCATTACAGGAGGCACCGACGGGATAGTTCTGTATTTCAGACTGCTTTATCTTGTGCTCTCGACACTTGCCGGAATATTGCAATTCAGGGTTTTGAAAAATGATTATCCCGAATATGTTGCGGTTATTCCGGTGATTCTCACAATGTGTTACGCACATCTTAATAATGCCACATTCTCGTATTATATGCTGTCGTATATTTTCCTGTCCATTGCTCTTACTCTGATTTACGATCATAAGAATACGGGAACAAAAGGAAAGCTTGTTTTTGCGGGTATTATGATTGCTCTTTCGGTATTCTGTATGCCCTTCTTTGCCGTGGGTTACTTTGGGGTAATGGCAGTTGTTATCGCAGCGGTTGTGGCAGCAGGATGTTCGAAAAAAGACGGAGGCATAAGGAAGACTGTATCCGAACTGAAGCTTTGGGATATAACGCTTTATACCGTTATAGGCATAGCTGTTCCGGCTGTTGCTTTTAGTGTCTGGCTTCTGATCAAGACGGATATTGGGACCCTTATTCAAACGCTTCCTTATGCTCTCGTAGACAACGAGCATTCCGAGACGATCGGATACTATATCAGAAAGCCTCACAGATGCCTTATGGAGGTTTTCGGATCATATACTTACATGGCATATGCTTTGTGTGCCGGATCCTTTATCTTCCAGAAACTGTTGAGAAAGCGTCCGTACAGCGATATAGTAGTCATTGCCGATACTGTTTTATTTGCTCTCATGACGGTCAGATCATTCGGATATACGGGATATATACAGGTAGTTTTCTTTATATGTATGATACCTGTATTCTTCGTATCGGAGAAAAAAAATGGCCGGCTGTTCTGGCTCTTTTCGATTCCGTCAGTCCTTGTGGCGGTTATCTATTGTTTCGCATCAAGTGATTTTCTCTATGTAATGGCAATAGGATGTGCACTCGCAGCTTCGGTGGCACCTTGTGTTTTGTATGATTATACCCGGCAGGGGACAAGTGAAGAACAAAAGCCGGTGGCGAAAATATCGAAAGTGCTGCTGCTTGTTATCTGCCTTGTATGTGTCGGGATAACATTTATGTTAAGAATGAAGAACGTATACAGGGATGCGCCGGTACCGAAACTTACGGAAAAGATTACATCCGGAGTGGCAAGGGGCCTGTATACCACACCGGAACACCTGCAGCAGTATTCGGATGTTTACGAGGTTATAGAGGAGTACTGCACGGGAGCGGATAAATATGAGATCATAAGCGGTAATCCCAAGGGAAACGTATTGTTCTCCAAAATCCTTCCATGGGGGTATATTGCTGCCGCTTCTGATTGCGGTTATCCCACAACATGGAGAGCGACGGCATATAATGATGACCAGCTTGATTACTATTACGGGCAAAATCCCGCAAGTGTTCCGGATCTTATCATCGTGCTTGATACGGAGATTGGTTCGTATGATGCTGCCGGAGATACGGAGGATGACCACAATCCGAATCTTGATGAGATGAGTGATTACTGGAAGGACTATATAGAGAAAAAGGGATTTACGAGCGCGAGATATAAGTGTGCCACTATTTACGGCAGATTAAGGGATAATTAAATGGAACGTGTTGTTGTTGGTATGTCGGGAGGCGTTGACAGCGCGGTCTGTGCATATCTTTTAAAAATGCAAGGATATGATGTTTACGGTGTAACGCTTCGAACCTGGGTAGGAGATTCGGGTGAGGAGAGCAGGTGCTGTGAGATAAATGATGCACGTGCTATCGCGGATGCCCTTGATATTCCCTATTATGTGCATGACTGCCAGGCGGAGTTTAAAAGCTGTGTTACGGATCCTTTTATTACAGACTATGTACGCGGAATCACACCAAATCCCTGCATAGAATGCAACCGGAAATTAAAATGGAATAAGATGATCGAAATGGCGGATAATCTTGGGGCAGCTTTTGTAGCAACGGGACATTATGCCACGGTGGAACAGTTGCCGAATAATAGATATACGGTAAAGCGTGCGGACAGTCTTGCCAAGGATCAGACATATATGCTCTACAAACTGACACAGGAGCAGCTGTCAAGAACACTCATGCCCCTCGGGCCCCTTACCAAGGAGGAGGTCAGGAGGGTAGCAAAGGCCGCAGGGATACCCGTTGCCGACAAGGCTGATTCCCAGGAAATATGTTTTGTAAGCGATGATGATTATGCCGGATACATAGAGGCAAATTACGACGGACCGCTTCCGGGGGAGGGCGATTTTGTTGATGAGGACGGCAATGTTCTCGGACGGCATAAGGGAGTCATTCACTATACCGTAGGCCAGAGAAAGGGACTTGGGATCGCATTCGGACATCCCATGTATGTTAAAAGGATAGATACCGCAAGGAATGAGGTTATTCTGTCCGATAACGAGTCGCTTTTTACCGATACTGTCGTATGCTCTGACATTAATATGATGGGTATTCCGGATATTGATCCCGGTACGAAGATAAGGTGCAGGGCGAAGGTCAGATACCGCCATGAACCTGAAGATGCTTATGCCTGTATGGACGAGAGGGGGCATTTGGTAATAAAATTTGACAAGCCAGTAAGGGCGGCTGCACCCGGACAATCTGCGGTTATGTATGATGAGAACGACTGTATCATCGGAGG
>DEEW01000108.1:0-230 GCA_002350465.1 Lachnospiraceae bacterium UBA2868 | reverse complement strand
GTATTATACAAACGCCGGATATCGTTGTAACATTCTGTTTAACAAAAACGGACCTGATAAAAAACAGAAAGGGGACAACGATTATGAGCGAATACAGATTTGAAACGTTACAGTTACATGTAGGACAGGAACAGGCTGATCCGGCAACTGATGCAAGGGCGGTTCCGATCTATCAGACCACATCATATGTATTCCACAACAGTAAGCATGCTGCCGATCGTTTCGGACTT
>DEEW01000056.1:205-3176 GCA_002350465.1 Lachnospiraceae bacterium UBA2868 | reverse complement strand
GACAGGATAATGTTTTCCGAGAAGAGCTGGGGGAGTTATCGCGTCATTGCTGTCGAAGAGGGCAGTATGACAGTTATGGTGACGCTTAACCCCGGTCACGGAATGCACTATCACTCCCATAAGCTTAGGGATGAGGTGTGGACGGTTATTTCGGGTTCCGGTACTGCGGTTATAGATGAAGTTGTGTACCCGGTAAAGCCCGGAGATGTTCTCAGGATGCGGGCAGGGCAGAAGCATAAGGTCAGTGCCAAAACTGAACTCAAGATCATAGAAGTTCAGATAGGGGACGAAATAAGTGTTCAGGATAAAGAAAAGTTTTAAAGATAACTACAGTAAATTGCAACTTCTGGCAGGCTGTTTTGTAACAGTCTGCCTTATTATTGTTTCGGTTTCTCTAATTAGAACTTTTAAGGGAACAAAATCATATAATGTTGATTTTGGTGCTATACAGGAAACTGTTGATGAGGACGGTACAGGACGACTCATGTTGCGGGGGTTGTCGCTGCGAAAAGGTACATACAGTATAGTTTTCGGATATGTAGCTGACTCGGACTCCAAGGTCGAGATTGCCCTTGATAATGATACGTATCTCTCGGATGTGATTCCGGCGACTTATGGATCATCTGCGACCCGTGACTATAAATTTGAGCTTAAAACAGGAACGGATCGTGGAAGGATTGATTTTACATATCCTTCAGGATCAAAGCTTAATCTTGCTTTCATAACGATTAATTCAGAGATTCCGATGTATTATGACGGCCTTATATTCGGTATCCTTCTTCTGGTACTGATCCCTTTTGTCTGGATGGGAATGTATTTTTATAACAGGAGTACCCACAAAATATCCCTTATTGTTGCTGTTGTAATGGTTATAATACAGGTTCTTCCGTTTATAGCAAGATCAGGTCTTAATCTCGGAATAGATCTGCGTGGGCATATGATGAGGATAGAGGGAATTTATTACGGCCTCCTTGACGGGCAGTTTCCGGTGGTGATCTATCCTGAGTGGAACAATTCATATGGTCAGATGGGGGTACTGTATCCGAATGTGTTTTTGTATATCCCGGCAGTATTCCGGCTGATGGGGATGTCACAGCTTGGTGCGTGTAAGTTCTTTATGTATCTGATCATTTGTACTTCGGCTGTTATCGCACTGGCAAGTGCCAGAACCATCTTCAAAAAAGAATGGCAGATATGTCTGGCTGTAACGGTACTAAGCCTTGATAACATGAGGCTGTTCGATATGCTGGGTGACGGGCGTATCGGAGGGGCACTTCTGGCTGAAATGTTTTATCCGCTTGTAATAGCCGGTCTCATCGAGATCTTTTATCAGAACAGGAGAAAATGGTATCTCCTGGCTTATGGTATTGCCGGAGTGTTCTGCAGCCATATAGTGTCTGCTACGATCGTCTGTATTGGTGTGCTGCTCTTTGCCGTATGCGCTATAAAACGTCTTAAAGATACAACGCTGTACTGCTACATCGGAAGAGCAATTCTTCTCTTTACAGGCCTTATCTTCGGAACAGCGGTCTGTTTTGTGAAATTCTATTTCTCCGATTGGGGGCAGGATAAACTTCAATGGGAGGATTTTGTGGCAACACTGTGGCCCAGGGGCACAGTTTATGATGACAGGAAATGGATATTTATTATAGTACTGTTTATTATATGCTTAGCCTCACTTGTGATTGTGAAAATCCGGGGACGGCTGCCGCATTTAGTGGGAACATTTGTCATACCTGCGTTTGTTAGCGGGACCATCCTGTTCTGGATGTCCACAAGAGCATTCCCGTGGGTTATGCTCCGAAAGATTCCGGCAATCGAGTATTACACTAACATGCTTCAGGATTCATTCAGATTTATAACATTTGCAGACGTATTCCTGATATTCTGTGCCTGCCGGATTTTGGAGGAGGTTGTCCTTTCAGTTGAGGGAAGGCAGTCATACAAGAGCAAGACACTTCTCTGCTCAATGGGAGTTATAGTGATTCTTTGCCTGATCAACTTTATCCAGATTAATCTGGAATACTTTACCGGTAAAAGTACACTGTATTATGATGCTGTAATAGGTGATATTGAATTTCACCAGAACGATTATCTGCCTGCCGGAACAGATCCCAAATGGTATGAAAGCGATGCCGGGTATATCTCGGATGAGGAAGCGGTTTCTTCACTTGCATATGAGCGTGAGGGGACCTATATTTATTATTCATATACAAACAGCCGTGATGGCGCTTATGTGGAGTTCCCAAGGTTTTATTATGACGGATATATCGCCGAAGATGAGATGGCAGACAGGGTACAGGTATATAAGGGTGATCACAACAGAACCCGGGTGTACCTGAAAACAACGGATACACCTGCGATCATCAGAATGTGGTATTATGTACCAAGGTATATGACTCTTGCCTGCGCACTATCGTTCGGGCTGTGGGTCGGATCGCTTATGATAGTGGCCGTCAGGGTTTATAGGAGAATTGATTGAGAAGGAGTAGATTATGAAGGTTGTTATTCTTGCCGGGGGATACGGTACGAGGATCAGTGAAGAGAGCCATCTTCGGCCCAAGCCGATGATCGAGATCGGTGAAAAGCCCATATTATGGCATATCATGAAGGGGTACAGTGCAAGGGGATACAATGATTTCATCGTTTGCTGCGGATATAAGCAGCACATGATAAAAGAGTGGTTTGCGGACTATTATCTGTATAACAGTGATGTAACATTTGACTTTACAAGGGAAAATCATATGACGGTTCATAACAATGAGTCTGAGCCTTGGAAGGTCACTCTTGTGGACACCGGAATCGATACAATGACAGGGGGACGAATAAAACGTGTACAGAAGTATGTCGGAAATGAGACATTCATGATGACATACGGGGACGCGGTGTCGGACGTTGATCCGAATGAGGTTCTGGCATATCACAAAAAGCACGGAAAATTTGCTACTGTAACTGCAATCTCGGTGGACCA
>DEEW01000056.1:0-196 GCA_002350465.1 Lachnospiraceae bacterium UBA2868 | reverse complement strand
GCGGTAGATCAGAGATTTGGTGTTCTTGATATGGATGATGAAGATCATATCACATCCTTCCGTGAGAAGGACAAATCCGATAATGCACGTGTCAGTGGTGGATTTATGGTACTTGAGCCCCAGGTGTTCGATTACATTGAAGGCGATAATACGGTATTTGAAAAAGGCCCTATGATGCAGCTGGCTCGGGAAGGTA
>DEEW01000151.1:6399-6681 GCA_002350465.1 Lachnospiraceae bacterium UBA2868 | reverse complement strand
CTGTAGTTAAACGAGAATGCCTTGCCTTTTTCTGAATTAAACTCCAGATCGTAACTTTGCGTTTTCAGTCCTGTAAGGGTAGGGTTGGAAATACGTGTTGTCGTGTAATCTCCGTACGCCTCAGATTTCAGAGAAAAACTGTACTGTGGAAGATTGTAAGTGTTAGAATAAAAGATTGCGCTATTCTTTTCGTCATCGCTAAGGGAATCGGCATCCACTTTTCCTAGGCTTTCATTGGCAAAGAACCATGTTCTTGTATATGTTCCGGTTTGGTAAATATCT
>DEEW01000151.1:4808-6291 GCA_002350465.1 Lachnospiraceae bacterium UBA2868 | reverse complement strand
GTAGTAATTATTGGTAAATTCTTCATCCTTGTAATAACTTCTGTATTTATAGTAATCATCGCCTACTTTATAGTATGTATATGTTTCGTTGTAGGGGCTTGCATCACTGATTGAGGTGACAGAGGTTCTGTCAATCACACGACGCGGACTAAGTGTATGCCCGTCCACGTCCGCACTGTATGTACCATCGGTATTAAGCACATCATCTGCGAGATTTCGACCTGTCACAGCCCTCTTTATATTGATGGAAGCGGTCATATTTTTACTCGGATCATCAAAATCTCTTCCATAAGCGCGCTGGAGCGCAAAACTACCATTGATACTCGGACCGGCAATGACAGAAATGGTCCCGTAATTACCCGTTCCCGAAGCTGTAAGCTGCCCGGGTGCATAGACAGTCGATGCCGACACTTCTGCACTCATTGACTCCGATACTTCATCAAGGCTTGCAGATTCCGCAAGTCCGAATGCAAAAGAGAGCGCAGGAACATTGCTGTCGGATGCGGCATATGTGTACCTTGCGGTATCATCAAAAGTTATATCCGATTCGCTGTTTGAGTCATTGTCAGTACCCCAGTCAATAACGGGATATCCTCCGTTTGTAGCAACCGGATTTCCGTTTTCGTCTGTAATGCTTGATTTACTGCTGTCTTTGAACGTATTCCAGGCAGTGTATCCGGAAGTATATGTATCGGCTGCATCATTTGGATTCGTGCGCTTTATGGCGATTCCGTTTTCATCCGCAACAACAGAGTAATTGTGGTCTATTATGTCTTTTGTGGCATTTGTTACATTTATGGATTGCGTACCTGAAAGGATGGTTGCCGCGCTTTTTGGCGTGGCACCGCCCACGCTGACATCCCATGTAGCCGGTTTCGTTATCTCGTCCCCGTTGATCCCGGCCATAACCTCATCTATAGAAGATTCCTCATCAATTTCAAAGGATATCTCCATTCCGTGATGTGTAAATGTATATGTTCCCGGAACAAATTCAGAAGTGTCTGTTAATTTGCTGCCATCCGGTCCCGTAACATCCGTCCAGTCAGCTGCCTTTTTGTTGTTGATGGATATACCGGTCTCGTCGGCGGTCCATTTGTAATTGCGCTTTGCCTGAGCGAGAGTATCGCCTTCCTTCATGGAAATATCAACTGTCTCGCCGTCCCACAAGGAAAAGCTTAATTCAAAATCCTCTGTTGCAATTCCGTCATCTCCGATCTTGAAACCTTCAGCCTGCAGTTCGGAAATGTTATATCTTACATTGTTAAACTCAAGTCCGCCTGTATTTCCGTTTCCTGTATGGAACAGTTCCATATCCGTGGCGGGAGGAGTGATCTCCGGAGTGTAGGGTACATGAAAAAGGGGAATCTCATTGAAATTTGCAACGTTAAAGATGCGCTTCATTTCCTTTTTAAGAGCAGCGACCTCCTCGTTGATAGCCTTGCGGTCATCATCGGTAAGGGTTCCGTTAGAACCCTTTACGGCA
>DEEW01000151.1:3270-4782 GCA_002350465.1 Lachnospiraceae bacterium UBA2868 | reverse complement strand
GAGATATCCGTCCGCAACCTGGCACAAAGAAACGCCGTCCTGAACATTAGCAGAGGCCTGGGTCAGACCTCTTATCATACGGCGCATTTTTTCGGATATGGTAAGACCTGCGGCATCATCTGCCGCACGGTTTATTTTATAACCGGAAGATAGCTTTTCGGTGGATTTTTTCTTGTTAGTATGCACAATCCCGAGCTGCCTGTTTGAAAACATACCCTGCAGATTGTGAGTTACAACGTTTATGCTGCCCATATCCGTATGTGTATTTCAAATCCTTTTTTTACAATCAACGTGTCTATTTATATATCGACATTAATATTATATCTCATTATAATTAATTGAAAATCATTTTCGGCAACTNNCTGTCCACCACTGATTTTCCAAGCCATTTCTTTTTGTACCAGTAGTACATGACGATGAGCCCCCTGATACATTCATCGGTGGCTGTGCCCGCAAATATTCCGGCAACACCTATTCCGAGAGCGCATCCGAGTATATATCCTGTCGTCAGTCCCAGCCCCCAATTACACACTATTCCCATGATGAGGGGAAATACATATGATCCGGCGGCTTTAAGGCTGTTGACAAATGTCATGTTGAGGCATCTTCCGGTCTCAACAAATATATCCACTATCATTATCATCTGACCAAGCGCTATGACATTCTCGTTGCCGGTAAAAAACTTGAGGGTGTAGGGGCAAAGCAGTGCATTTGCCGAGGACAGTGCGATGGTTATGGGAAGTGAGACCCGGAGGGTCTTAAATACTCTTTTATAAGCCTCGTCAGTCTTTCCGGCGCCCACGAGATGTCCGGTTATTATCTGGGTTGACATGGCGGCGGCATTAGAAAAAATCATAGCAAAGGCAATAAGGGAATTGCAGTAGGCTCTTGCATTTACCGAATCATTTCCCATTCCGTTTACAAATGAGAGAAGGGTAGTCTGATATAGATTATAGGTCAGGTTTTCGCCGGCTGACGGCAGACCGATCTTTATCATTTTTCCGAGAAGCTTTCCGGGGAACGGGCGAAGCAGTCGCACGGACAGACGTCCAGTTCCTGTGGCAAAAAAGAAGATAAGAAGAGCCGACACTGCAAGAAGCCTTGCAAAAACCGTGGAAAAGGCTACGCCGGAAACTCCCATATTAAGAAACTTCAGAGGTCCGTACAGGAATAGATAATTGCCTCCGATGTTGACCACATTTATTGCAAGAGAGACCCACATGCCGATCTTGGTATATCCGTTACATCTTAGTATCTGCAGCATGACGTTGAATACTGCGGTAAGAAATCCGCCGCCTCCTACGATGTAAATATAGATCATAGAGTATGGACGCATTTCGTCAGATACGTGAAGAAATCTCATGATCAGTGGGTTGGCCAGACAGAACGCCGTGCTAAGTATGATACCGAAGGCAAGGTTTACTGTGACCGCAAGAGTATAGATCATGTTCATGCTGTCATACTGCTTGGCTCCGAGATATTGCGCAACGACAACGCTTGTGGCGGTTGTGG
>DEEW01000151.1:439-3242 GCA_002350465.1 Lachnospiraceae bacterium UBA2868 | reverse complement strand
GTTGCGATAATGTTGAATAAAATGTTCATCATGAACATTATGGTGTTGGCGTTTCCCACTGCCCCGACGGCGTACTCGTCATAGTGACTGAGCATAAGCGTATCAACATTATTGAGCATGGTGTTAAGCAGCAACTCCAGAAACATTGGCCCGGCCAGCATGAGAAGTGGCGTTTTTTCATCAATTGTAACGGAATTATTCTTATTCATATTTTAACAGGGATTATTCATACTTGATCCGGTGACGGTATTATTTTTCATTTTACATTCCGATATGTACTATTACAATATTATCCTTGCAGTTATTTGGATAGAATACCCATTTGATACTTGCGGCTGCTCGGGAAAGGTGTTATCATAGTACCGTCTAAGTCAGACGTTTCTAATGAGAGAACATTTCACAGAACTGAGTTTTCTAATCACGAAATCCTTTGAATTTCCTGCTTTATTAATTGCATATCGCTCTAGCAGGAAAACTGTCGGATAATCCATATTCTCCTGCGTCATTTATCATTTCGCGGAGTCTATTATGGAAAAAGGAAAGATAACAGGAAGAATGATAAGGATTATACAAATTCGATAGAATCGAGCAACAGTCGGAGATTAATCCGAGGTTAGTGGGATAAGGAGACCAATAAATGGCAATGTACAGCGATAATGTAATCGAGCGGCAACGGAAAATAGGAAAGCAGTTGATGTTGGTTAATATCATCCATGTCGAAAATGACAAGGAAATTAGGGGGTTCTGGGGTAATCGGATGACGACTGATGATTTATCAATGTGGTCACTGATTGAAAGAGATGAGATCATTGATTTGATTGATGCGACTCATTGTCTTTATGATAATCTCCTGGCACAAGATTTTTCATATGAACTATTATCCAGTAATGATGATTATTCTTCTGACTGCTTGATATATTTGGAGGAAACAATGCTAAATCACGGAAATATGGTACTTAAAAATCATGGTAAAGAATTTATTTCAGAGTATAGTATTAAGGAAGCTGAGAAGAATTATTTCAATTATAAAAAGAAATACCCGGGAGTACCTGTAAAGAAAGAATATGCCACCCCTCAGATGTTTCGGAGGATTTTGGAGTATTATGTTAAAAGTATAATACACACAATTGAAGAAGTAGTTTCTGAAGGGTACGATTGGGCAGTTATAAAAGAAATGTTGAGATGTGATTTGACTGAGGAAAAATATATGAAACTTGCAAAGATGTTTGGTCCTACGGTTGATAATATGGACTAAAATTGGATAACAATCATCAGCCGCTATATATTGTGGCCTACTATGATTAAAGATATACATATTGGTGTAATTATTCGCTGTTTGTAACAATTTAACAAAAATCACAAAATCACGATCCTTTTTTCGTGTTTTTACTGTCAGAACCAAAATAGGCTGTTGTAATTCAAGGTTTAAAGTGGTATAATTGTCACAAATCCAAACGGATGTATTGTAATTATTTACAGAAAGGCATTGAAAATGCAGGTTGGTGCAGTTAGTATGGCGGCTCCGATGCCATACGTCTACAATACAAACAGAGTCGATCGGGCATCGCTTAACAAGATCGAGCCGATAGAGGATGATGTGCTTGCATCGAAGACGGATTTCAGTGATCTTGTGGACGATGAGAATGTTAATCCTCTTGCTATGGGTCAGACGAAGGATTTTGCGGGAATCCTCGACATGCAGATGCAGATGAGCGCATTAAATGCTTCCAGACTCGGATTAGAGTAGTTTGTATATGTAAATGAAAGAGACGGTTCCGATTTTCAGAGTTTGTTTATCGGAGCCGTCTCTTTATGTATGAAAACAGGATCATTGAGAAGCGAGCCTCTAATGGGGACCTTCAATAAGCAAGGGTAAAAAAATGATAGATATCTTGTCTGTGGACAATATGAGAAAAAGTGATGCAGCGACTATTGCAGCAGGCACACCGGGCACCGAACTGATGATGAGAGCAGCCCGCGGCGTTTTTGAAGCTGTGTCGTGGAAAGCGCCGGTTGCCATAGTATGCGGAAGCGGGAACAATGCCGGGGACGGGTATGCACTTGCGCTGTGCCTTAATGAGGCCGGAATCGACTGCACCATAATATGTGTGTATGACAGGTATTCCCGGGAGGGGAAATACTATTATGATAAATGTGTGGATTTGGGGGTCAAAATCATACATTTGCAGAACACAAGCGATGAATCATCTGCTTGTCAGGAAAACAGATTGGATCTTGGCAAATACCCTACCGTTGTAGACTGTCTCCTCGGAACCGGATTTAAAGGTGAAGTAAGAGCTGATCTTGCGGATGCAATCGAAAGTATCAACATCAGCGGAGCATATATTGTAAGTGTAGATATAAACAGTGGTCTTAACGGGGATACGGGAATGTCGTCCTGCTGTGTTCATTCGGATTTGACCGTTTCGGTCGGATCATACAAACCCGGGCATTTTCTTAATATGGCCAAAGATGTGATAAAGGAAAAGGTCAATGTTGATATAGGAATAATCCCACAGGATCAGCCTTATAAGCTGATTGAAGAAGGCGACGTCACAGACGCCCTCGGCATCAGAAAGAATTATTCCAACAAAGGAACATACGGATATATTGCACTCATAGGAGGAAGTACACGGTACAGCGGAGCAATAAGACTTGCATACCTTGCAAATGCGGCGATGAGAAGCGGATCGGGCGTAGTGAAGGTGGCACTTCCGGGTGATCTGGTACATGACGTTGCGAGTCATATTTTGGAAAGTACGATATTCCCGTTGTCGACCGCAAATAGAGTTATGTCAACCAA
>DEEW01000151.1:0-244 GCA_002350465.1 Lachnospiraceae bacterium UBA2868 | reverse complement strand
GACGCAGACGGACTGACACTATTATCACGAATTGACCTAAACGGTCAAGAACCGAAACCTCGCAGTATTATACTTACTCCGCACATCAAGGAGTTTTCAAGGCTGACTGGAAAGCAGATAAACGAAATACTTGAGGATCCGATTGGAATCGCGAGGGAATATGCCGCAAGAACCGGTTCGGTCGTTTTACTCAAGGGACCTTCAACTATTGTTACAGATGGAAAAGAGGTTTACATAACTGATA
>DEEW01000186.1:14479-15544 GCA_002350465.1 Lachnospiraceae bacterium UBA2868 | reverse complement strand
ACTACTCTTTCTCACAGGTTTAATCTATTATATACCACTATGAAATACCGTTGTCAACATTCTTTTTTAAATTTACTTTTATAACACCCGACAACTCTTCTATCTTCATGGGCTTGCTAAGGTAATCGGAAAACCCGTTTTCAATATACATTTCCTTGGCTCCGGCTATGGCATTTGCTGTTAATGCAATATAAGGTGTATCGATGTTAAGATTACCTGCAAGTTTTTTTGCGCGCTTAAGCGTTTCTATGCCGTCCGGTTCAGGCATCATATGATCGAGCAGGATAATGTCGTATTTTTCCTTTTGGATCAGATCGAGCATTTCCAATCCGCTTTTACAGGTAACAACATCAGCGTGAAGGACCTTGAGCAGACCTCCTGCAACCTTAAGATTCATTATGCTGTCATCAACAACCAGAACTTTAACACTATTCAGATCATCAAGGATATCTTCATCCGAGCCCGCATCTGTTACGGTATTGTTTTTTTCAATATCCCCTATTGGTGTACTGTCGGCAACATCCTGGGGTATGCGTACTATAAAATCGCTCCCTTTACCGTATGTACTTACACAGTCGATCGTACCGCCCATCAGCTTTATAAGATTTGCGGAAATCGCAAGGCCCAGTCCCGTGCCTTCTATAGATCTGTTCTTAGCATGATCAAAGCGTTCAAACTGCATGAACAGCCTGCTCTTATCTTCATCTTTTATTCCGATTCCGGTGTCTTTTACGGATATGCATAAATCGATCCTCTTTTCATCGGTTTTCTCTTCCTTTACCGTAAAACATATGCTGCCTTTTTGTGTATATTTGACAGCATTACCTAACAGATTGATCAGAATCTCACGCAGACTTTTCTCATCTCCGATAAGCTTCGAAGGAAGATCATCAGAAATGTCCCTCTCAAATCTCAAGCCTTTCTCATCGGTTTTAACGCTTATCATGGTTATTATGTTATTGATAAGCTGCCTTGTATCATATTCGGCATTGATTATCTCCATCTTGCCCTGTTCTATCTTGGAAAAATCAAGAACATCACTTATTATCTCAAGCAGAGCATTTC
>DEEW01000186.1:12444-14465 GCA_002350465.1 Lachnospiraceae bacterium UBA2868 | reverse complement strand
TCCGGCATCTTTGATGTTACGGGCATATTCCGTGATTTTAGGATCGGTATCCTCACGAAGTATCAGTTCATCCATTCCGAGTATTGCATTTATCGGAGTACGTATTTCGTGGCTCATGTTTGCAAGAAATGTGGTCTTTGCATTGTTTGCCTTCTGAGCCTCAATTGTCACCGCTCTCATCTCGCTTATTCTCTTTACTTCATAGTAAACAGCATTGACAAGCAGCAACATAAGGCCTATGGCAACAAATATGCCGTCGTTTGTGTGAAGAGTGAGATTCAGGTGAATGATCTCAATGATACCAAGAAGCGTAAAAGCACTATAACCAAGAGCAATAATAGAATTTTCCTTATGTTTTAATACATAGGTGTCATAAATGATAACTACAAACAGGAATACGGCAACTATTGCGATCGTTGTATTTCCTATTGGCATTGTTGTGGAAAAATCAGCTATTCCGCAAAAATGCAAAATACTCATAACGGTAAAATTAGCCACGATCATAACGTAGATAACATCCATAGCCTTGCGGTATCTATGCCCGGTAATAAAGTCGATATAAGCTGCAAACGGGAACGGGACGATCATTATGACCAAAAAGGCGGTAATACCGTCAACAAAATAATTACGGAAGAATACAGGATATGTAAGATTATCAAGAATCAGCCAAAAAGCGCCGCCCAGTACACCAAGACTTAAGTACCAAAGAGGGAACGGACGCCGTCCTCTTATTCTGTATACCAAGCAAATAGCGACTATAACTATTCCGAATGTGATAATGGCAAAGCTCAAAAACAGGATAAGAATATTTTCGTGTATAAGATTTGTAACAAACCCCAAACGGTTTCCGAGGTATATTTCTCTTAATAAATATTGATCGGCATTATAGTTTTCCCGCTCGATGACCAGTTTTTTCCCGGCATCTACACAGCGAAGCGTAACGGATACCCATTGGGATTTGACAGTTCTTCCGAGAGCCGAATAGCTGATACTATAACTGTTTCGCAGTTCTCCATCAATATAAGCATCAAGATCACGGCTTGTCTTAAAGAACAGGCAGGTACCTTCCTGTATCTCATCGGGAAGTGTTAATTCAAGATGAATGGTATCGATCCCTTTCACGTTGATCGAATCATTCGTTCTGTACGTGGATGTGACACCGTCCGGATCCGTGTAGGTCCAGATGGCATCATACACATTACAGGTACTGTTATATAATGACTGAAATCTGAAATAAAACTGTCCATAGATAAAGATAATAAGAGAAAATAAAAAACATAGACCAACCCATATCTTTATTCCAAATTCCAGATTGTTTGAAGTTTTGCCGGCTTCTCTTTTATCCATAATATCTCTATGTCCTGACACAGATCATCTGCCTAATTTGCGCGCAAAACTTGCCAGATGATCGGGGATCTTAATAGTCTGAGGGCACACCTGTTCACAGCTGTGACAGGCAACACAGCATTCCGGCTGCTTGTCGGCAGGAAGCGATGCAAGAGCCATCGGAGCGATAAAATCACCGGATCCTGCTACCATCGCCTCATTATACAATTTGAGCAGGAAAGGAATATCAAGCTTCATCGGGCAGTGTGAAACACAGTAATGGCATGCCGTACAAGGTACTGTTGTTTTCTTTATCATACCGTCCGCAATGTCAAGTATCAGATCCATTTCCTCTTTGTTAAGGGGCCTACTTGTCTCAAATGTTGATATATTGGCTTTAAGCTGATCCATGTTCGACATTCCCGAGAGAATAACAGCTACACCTTCAATTGACTGAAGGAAACGAAATGCCCATGCAGGTACATCCTCATCACCTCTTGCAGCATGAAGTCTTGCGGTATCTTCATCGGAAAGAGTTGCAAGCTGACCGCCCCTTACGGGTTCCATTACCCATATAGGAATATTGCGGTCATTCAGTAATTTAACCTTACCTTTTGCATCCTGGAACAGATAATCAAAATAATTCAGCTCGATCTGGCAAAACTCCATATCTTTTCCGTAAGCATCAAGGAATC
>DEEW01000186.1:8889-12379 GCA_002350465.1 Lachnospiraceae bacterium UBA2868 | reverse complement strand
TAATCATAAATACCAAATTTAGGATCAAGGTAAGAATCAATATTCAATTCGCATACATTATGGAACAGATAAAAGTCAAAATAATCCACCTGGCATTTCTTCAGCTGTTCCTCGAATATTTCCTCAACATGGGGCATATTGTTAAGATCGTAGCCGGGGAACTTTGATGCCAGATAAAAGCTGTCCCTGTCGTATTCTTTGAGCAGTTCTCCTACAACAAGTTCGGAATTGCCGTTGTGATAACCGTATGCGGTATCATAATAATTGATCCCGTTATCCATACAGTACTTGATCATTTCACGGGTTTTCTCTTTATCTATCCTGCTGTCGTCATTATCAATAACAGGAAGGCGCATATTTCCCATTCCAAGCTGCGAAATCTTTAATCCTTGAAAATCACAGTATATCATTTCAGATCCTCCTAAATTTAATATTCAAGCAACAAACTCATTCATTACCCTATTCAATATACTGAATTAAATTATACTATATGATTTCGTTTTAGGCACGGTTTTTAACAACAATTCAAAGAAAAATCTGCTATAATACACCCATGGAACTTCAAAGACTTTTAAGCCTTACAAGAAAAGCGCTTGATGATTATAATCAGATAAATGACGGGGATAAAATAGCCGTGGGAATATCGGGAGGCAAAGACTCCCTTACACTTCTGTACGCACTGTCGGAGCTAAGAAGATTTTATCCCCACAAATATGAACTGATCGGAATAACAGTAGATCTTGGTCTTCCGGGATTTGAGACATCCGGGATAAGTGAACTGTGTAATAAACTGGATGTTCCCTACCATGTGGTCAAAACCGATATTTACGATATAATCTTTAACAGGCGCAAGGAAAGCAATCCCTGCAGCTTATGCTCAAAAATGAGGAAAGGCTCACTTAATGAAGCCATTCTAAACCTGGGATGCAATAAAGTGGCATACGGGCATCACAAGGACGACATTGTTGAAACATATCTGATGTCGCTCATATACGAAGGAAGGTTTCATACATTTAAACCTGTAACATTTCTTGACAGGACGGGGATAACTGCGATCAGGCCTCTGTTGTACGTTAATGAATCCGATGTGATAGGATTTGCAAATAAAATGAACCTGCCAGTTGCAGGAAAATATTGCCCCGCTGACGGCTACACAAAACGTGAATATGTCAAAGAACTGCTCAAAAACCTGAATCATGATGAGCCCGGGGTCAAAGAAAGAATTTTTACGGCCATCAGAAACAGCGATATAATGACGTCATCCGAATAGTATCAGGAAATATTACGGGGTAAATAGTAATAGGTTAATATTAAGGGGTAAGGTATGGATAATTTAAACTATCATGACAAAAAAAATGCGGAAAATATGGTTAAGCTAAGAGAATTAATGACCACTCTTCCGCCTTTTTGCAGAGAATTCTTTCTTGGAATTAAAGACACCACATCCACAAGAACAAGACTGGCCTATGCATACGATCTGAGGCTCTTCTTCGAATATCTCCACGAAAATCATCCCAGATTCAAAAACTGTGATATTACGGAATATGAAGTCAAATGGCTGGATGAAGTAAAGGCTCTTGATATTACGGAATATCTTGATTATCTGTCATACTACGAGAAGGATGATGAAGCAATAACAAATGAAGAACGTGGTAAGCAAAGAAAACTGGCGTCTCTTCGAAGCTTCTATAAATTCTTCTTCAATTCGGAGATTATTGAGAAGAATCCGGCTGCACTGGTCTCTATGCCCAAACTTCACAAGAAGGAAATAATACGTCTCGATCCTGACGAAGTCGCTCTCCTATTAGATCATGTGGAAAACGGGGATCAGATGACAAAACAGCAGGCCGCATTTCATGAAAAAACAAAGGTAAGGGATCTGGCTCTTGTTACTCTTCTGCTGGGAACGGGTATCCGTGTGTCGGAATGTGTGGGCCTTGACATAAAGGATGTGGATTTTAAAAACAACGGTATACTGATCCGGCGTAAAGGCGGATATGAGGCAGTTGTTTACTTCGGGGAAGAAGTTGAAAAAGCTCTTAAAGAATACCTGAAAGAGAGAAACAGCATAATTCCCGAAAGCGGTCATGAAAATGCACTGTTTCTGTCGATGCAGAATAAACGTCTGTCCGTCCGTGCCGTGGAAAAGCTGGTTAAAAAATATGCATCAGCGGTGACTTCATTAAAGAAAATTACGCCTCATAAGCTGAGAAGTACCTACGGCACCAGCCTGTATCGTGAAACCGGGGATATCTACCTGGTAGCAGATGTACTGGGCCATTCAGATGTAAACACAACCAAAAAACACTACGCCGCACTTGAAGATAACAGAAGACGTATGGCTGCAACTGCCGTCAGATTACGTGAAGAAGACAACTAACAATCCTAATGAGGGAATCAAAAACCGCTTGCAGTCTTGAAATACGGAACAACAATATAGTTACCCGGGATCAGTTCATCATCCGGAGCTATATGATTGATACTTCTGATCTCAGCTGCCATCTTGTCAACTGAAGTAAATCCGAATCCGTAATTCTCCTCTGCAATCGATTCAACCGTATCCTTACAGTAGATCATTACACTCTTGTACTGTTTGGTTCCGAAACTGTCGGAGGAAGTTGTATTTGTATTGGCAAATGCCCTGATCGAAAAAAATGAAATAAATGCCATAGTAATAAGGACTCCTATAATGATGAGCAATTTCTGTCGCCTGACCTGTCTGGTTCTGGCTATTCTCCTAAAGCGCATCTCTTCTACCCTGTCCATATAATCGTAATTTCCGTAGTAGGTCGATCTCATAATTCCCCTCCGATCAGTTCAACAAAACCAAACTGCTGTTCAGAACATTTGTTCTGTATGTTCGTATTATATCGAACACATTTTCGAATGTCAATAGATTTTGATAAATTTTTCGAACATATTTTTCGAAAATATGTTTGCATATTAATAATTTATATGTTAATATGCAATTAGAAATACACCGGCATTTTCTTTACAATAGCAGAATACTACATCAGCTGTCCTATAAAAATGCCACTTGATTTTCATTGTAATTAAACTGACATTTTACGGAGGTACATATGGCGAAGGGAAATATTTCATCTAAACAGGAAGAGATCCTTGAGTATCTGAAGGAAGTTATACTGAAGAAGGGTTATCCGCCTTCGGTACGTGAGATATGTACTGCTGTCGGACTCAGTTCCACTTCAAGTGTATTTAATCATCTTGAGAAGCTTGAGAAGAACGGTTTTATCAGAAGAGACCCTGCGAAGCCCAGATGTATCGAGATAGTTGATGACAATTTCCAGCTTACCAGACGTGAAATGGCTCAGATCCCCGTTGTAGGCCAGGTTGCCGCAGGTCAGCCCATTCTTGCCCAGCAGAATATTACTGATTACTTCCCTATTCCTGTTGAATATGCTCCCAATGCAGAGAGCTTCATTCTCAAGGTCAAGGGTGAGAGCATGATCAATGCCGGTATTATGGACGG
>DEEW01000186.1:8330-8756 GCA_002350465.1 Lachnospiraceae bacterium UBA2868 | reverse complement strand
CAGCCTGAGAACGATACTATGGAACCCATAATAGTCGATCACGTTGAGATTCTCGGCAGAGTATACGGCGTTTTCCGGTTTTTCAACTGATATTCTCCTTTATTCGCCCCTCATATATTACCGTAATATGTAACATCCAATTACGGTACAAACAAAAAGGGAGTCCGCATTATGCGGGCTCTCCTTTTATCCGTCTCAATAATACTTTTACTGTATATCCACTTCTTTTCCGTCTCTGTATAACCTTTCAAGGTCATAGAAATTCCTTGTCTCATTATCGAACAGATGGAATATCACATCATCATAGCCGATAAGTATCCAGTTTGCGTTATCATATCCTTCGATACAGTAATGTCCGAATCCTGCACCGGACAGTTTTTCATCAACCTCATCACTCATTGCCTGTATCTGTTTTGGGTTGTTTCC
>DEEW01000186.1:2725-8321 GCA_002350465.1 Lachnospiraceae bacterium UBA2868 | reverse complement strand
CTTGCTATTACAAGTGCATCGGCTATAACACTTATCTCCGAAATATCTATAACCTTAATATTCTCCGCCTTTTTGTCGGATAATGCAGCTGTTCCCGTTTTGATTATTTTGGCGGCTTCGTTTGAAATTGCCATTTATTCTTTACTCCTGTTTACTCTGTTGCTGTAATACTCGTATGTTTCTGTTGTCATTTTGTCTATCATGGACCTTCCGGATTTGAGATAATCCAGTGTATTCCTGCATATTAAAGCAATTGTCCGATCCATATCAACAAATGCCGATCTTCTGATTTCTTCCAGATTTGGAATATTAGTCCGGTTAGGTTCTATATAATCAGCCGTAAATATTATCTCTTCAAGCAGTGTCATTCCGGGTCTTCCGGTTGTATGCCAGCAAATGCTGCCAAGAATTTCCTCATCATCGGTTTTATACTTATCTCTAGCCAATATACTGCCTGCCTTCGCATGCAGAAGCTCGGGATTATCCCTTTCCGATTCGGATATTTCCATTCCTTCGGATTCCACAAGACTTACAAGTTCTTCCGGCTTTAATCCTTTGGCACAGTCATGAAGTAATCCGGCAAGGTATGCTTTATTAACATCACACCCGTAACGCATCGCCAGACAGGCTGCAGTATTGCTGACACCAATGGAATGCGCATACCTTTTGGGGCTTATGTTTTCTTTTAATAACTTACGGCATTTTTCATAATGCTCATCAATAACAATAGTTCCCATAATAAATACAGCTATTTACTCATGTATAACTCATGCTCTTTAATATACTTGATAACCTTGTCATCAAGATAATATCTGCAGCTTTTTCTCTGACTTATCTGTTTTCTGATAAAAGTCGACGAGATCGGAATCTCATCAATATCCATTAGAATAACATCTGCTTTGAAATGTTCCCTTAAATACTTTACTTTATCCTCCATCTCATTATCCGACAGATTGTTTCTTCTCGCACATACAACCGTGCACTTATTAAAAATAGCATCAGGTTTTTTCCACGTTTCCATTGAAAACAGGGTGTCGGCTCCGATTATGTAATAATAACGGGTATCAGGATTTTGCTCACATAAAATATCAAGTGTTTCAAAAGTATAACTGTTCCCTTCCCGGTCAGCCTCTATCCTTGAGAGTTCAAATCTGTCATTATCCTCTATGGCAAGTGCCGTCATATTTACCCGGTCAGCTGTCGAGGCAACCTCCATGGGATTTTTAAAATATGAACATCCCGATGGCATTATCAGAACCTTATCAAGTCCGCAATACTCAAGGGCATTTTGAGCAAGAAGCAGATGCCCTACATGAATAGGGTTAAATGTTCCTCCCAGTATTCCGATTTTCTTTTGATAACTAGCGTTATTCATTTCAATCCTTTGGAAGTATGATCTTCCTGTCTTCCTTTTTAGGATTAGGACGATACAAAACAATCTTTCTTCCGATCACATGAACCACGTTTGATCTTGTACGTTCGGCAAGTACAGACGCTATGTCCTTCGGTTCATCCGCACAGTTCTTCAGAACATTTAGCTTTATAAGTTCCCTTGCTGCTAATGCCTCGCTTACCGCATCACAGATTTCCGGCGTTATACTGCTCTTTCCGATCTGAAATACAGGATCATATGTACTTGATATACTCTTTAAATATGCTCTCTGTTTGCTTGTCATATGAGATCTTTCCACCCTTGTTTTGAAAACCCTTGTTTTAAAAATGTATTCTATATATTGCCTAAGGCAGATACTCAAATTCCCATCCATACAGTCTGACAGTATCGCCCTCCTGTATACCAAGGCCCTTTAGCTCATCGAGAATACCGTTTTCATCCATAAACTTCTGAAAGAATGTAAATCCCTTTTCGGAATCAAGATTCGTGTATCCAAGCATCTTCTCAATCCTGGGCCCTTCAACCACATATACATTGTCTTTATCATCGTGATATACGGTATATGCCCCATCTCCGTCACCCCTTGTAGGTGTGTATTCGCTCTCATAACAAAGAGTTCCGGTCTTGATCTGGGAAAGCATATAACGTATCCTGCCGATCAGCTCATCTACCCCTTCCCTTGTGGCTGCCGAAATGGGAATAACCTCTACTCCCTGTGGCTCAAACTCTTTGCGAAGAAGTTTAATCGGATCGGAATCAGGTGTTATGGCATCGATCTTGTTGGCAGCAATTATCCAAGGCCTGTTTGTAAGCTCTTTATCATAAGCCTCAAGTTCCCTGTTAATGGCATATATATCCTCAACAGGATCACGGCCTTCGGATCCGGATGCATCAACAACATGAACAAGCATTCTCGTTCTCTCAATATGGCGCAGGAAATCATGTCCCAGTCCGACTCCTTCCGAAGCGCCTTCGATAAGCCCGGGAATATCGGCCATAACAAATCCGGCTCCTCCGTCAAGATCCACAACTCCCAGATGGGGACTGATAGTCGTAAAATGATAATTGGCGATTTCCGGTCTGGCATTTGATACAACAGACAAAAGCGTTGATTTTCCTACATTCGGGTAGCCCACAAGTCCAACATCCGCAATAACCTTAAGCTCCAGGTCTACGGTAAGCTCCATGGCAGGCTGTCCGGGCTGTGCATACTTTGGTGCCTGCATTTTAGGCGTGGCATAATGCTGGTTACCGTTTCCGCCAAGTCCGCCCTTGAGCAGCACCACTCTTCTGTTATCTCCGGACATATCTACTATTACTTTCCCGGATTCGGCTTCCTTGAATATGGTTCCGGCAGGGACCTTCAATACAATGTCATTCCCGCTTTTACCTTTACAGTTCCGCTTTCCGCCGTTTTCACCGTCACCGGCGGAATATTTTCTCACGTGCCTGTAATTGGTAAGCATATTCATGCCGTCATCGACTTCAACGATAACATCACCGCCGCGACCTCCGTCTCCGCCGTCAGGTCCGCCGTTTGCCACATATTTTTCACGACGAAAAGAGACGTGTCCGTCTCCGCCCTTGCCGCTTCTAATGTAAATTCTCGCTCTGTCTGCAAACATAGTACACCTAAAAATAAGGGCCTTAAAGTTTTGCTTTAAGGCCCTTGAAATTACTGCTCTACGGGATAAACGGAAGCCTGCTTCCGGTCTCTCCCCTTTCTCTCGAAACGAAGTACACCGTCAACAGTTGCAAACAATGTATCGTCTCCGCCGCGTCCTACATTCACACCCGGGTGAATCTTCGTTCCGCGCTGTCTGTAAATAATATTTCCGGCCTTTACGAACTGTCCGTCAGCTCTCTTTGCCCCAAGTCTCTTTGCTTCTGAGTCTCTGCCGTTCTTGGTAGAACCCATTCCCTTCTTATGAGCAAATAACTGAAGGTTTAACTTTATCATGTTTTACACCTCCTTTATTTCCAGTGTAAGGTATTTACCGTTATAATCTTCTTCTATGGACCGTAGTCCCAAAATCATTGAATCCATCAGTAAACAGGCATCCTTATCACAACTTCCGTCAAACTCCCATGACAGAAAACCGTCATTTTCATCGACATTAAGTTTACTGCCGGTCAGGGTCATGATGGAATTGGCCGTATTGATAGTCAGCATAGAAACCGCTGCACACACAATATCCTTACCTTTTTTCATGAACCCTGCGTGTCCCTTGCATTCAAAGGATACATACCCATTCGGATTCTTAACCACAGTTGCAGTAATCATCAATTACTACCTACAAACACTTATTAAGCGTTGATCTTATCGATCGTAACCTTTGTGTATGCTTGTCTGTGTCCGTTCTTCTTGTGGTAGCCGCTCTTTCTCTTGTAACGGTAAACAATGACCTTTTTGCCTTTTCCGTTCTCAACAACAGTTGCAGAAACGGATGCAGACTTAACATCATCACCGACCTTGAGAGAGTCACCGCCGATTGCAAGAACTTCATCAAACTTAACAGTATCTCCGGCTTCGGCATTAAGCTTTTCAACCTTAATAGTATCGCCTTCAGAAACCTTATACTGTTTTCCGCCGGTTGCAATAATAGCGTACATATCGCACCTCCTATATCATTTACTCGCTAGCTTCGGTGGAAAATCATACTTTCACTTATAACCTCACTATGCGGCATACTCGACGATTTTAACATTAACTTCAAATATTGTCAATTACATTCTCAGCATAACTTCACTGTGTACCACCTTGCCGTCACATAAGTATAAGCGGTGTACACGTTTGCTCACCGCGCAGACGATCTCGTATGGAATGGTATCAGCAATTTCCGCCATTTTTTCGATAGGATTGGAAGGTCCGAATATTTCGATCTCATCTCCCACACCAACTCCCGGCTTGTCCGTAAGATCGATCATGCACATATCCATGCAGATCCTGCCTCTTACCATAGCAGCGCCATCGGAAGTCATAACACTGTATCTGTTTGATAAGCACCGAAGAAACCCGTCGGCATATCCGTAAGGTATTACCCCGATACGTGTCTTTTTATCGGTGGTATATAAGCCGCCGTAGCTTATCTTGGTACCTTCCGGGTATATCTTGATGGTGCTTATGGTTGTTTTCATTGTCATAACGGGCTTTAAGCCAAGCTTTTGTGCAAACTCGCCGTAACCGTACAGCAGCAGTCCGGGGCGTACCATATCAAGATATGTATACGGAAGTTCTGCCGTAGCTCCCGTATTTGCACAGTGACGAAGAGTAAACTTACGTCCCAGCCTGGTTTCCACCTCATTTACCACATCGCAGAACAGTTTAAACTGGTGCTGTGTATATTCCGCCGCTTCCGCTCCGTCCTCATCCGCAACGGCAAAATGGGTAAATATACCTTCCGCATCAAGTCCCGGCATATTGCAGGCATCAACAATTCCGTTTACACCGTGCTCAAAATAATCGCCTTCACATATATAGCCGAGTCTTGACATACCGGTATCAACCTTGATGTGGACTTTTAACGTTCCGCCGTATTTAACGGCTTCCTCGCTGTACTCTATGGCTTTTGCTTCGCAGGTTACCGCCTGGGTAATATTAAAGCAGATCAGCCTGTCAACCTGCTCACGGGGCGTATGTCCGAGGATCAGGATTGGCATAGTTATCCCGTTATATCGAAGCTCCATGGCCTCGTCTATACTTGATACCGCGAGATAATCTGCTCCTAGACTCTGAAGCTTCTCTGATATCATAACCGCGCCGTGACCGTATGCATCGGCCTTTACAACACCAAGGAATTTAACCTTATCTCCGATGTGTTCCCTTATTCTTTTATAATTGTAAGAAAGGGCGGAAAGATCGATTTCCGCCCATGTTCTCTTTAAAGTTGATTTCATTTCGTTATTAGAATTTACCTGCTGTAGCGGCCTCTTCAATTGAAACTGCAGTTGAAACCGTCATACCTACCATAGGGTTGTTACCTGCTCCGATAAGTCCCATCATCTCAACGTGAGCCGGAACCGATGAAGATCCTGCGAACTGTGCATCTGAATGCATACGTCCCAGTGTATCTGTCATACCGTATGAAGCGGGACCTGCAGCCATGTTATCGGGATGAAGTGTACGTCCTGTACCACCGCCTGATGCAACAGAGAAATACTTCTTGCCTGCTTCAATTCTTTCCTTCTTGTATGTACCTGCAA
>DEEW01000186.1:2053-2655 GCA_002350465.1 Lachnospiraceae bacterium UBA2868 | reverse complement strand
TCCTTCCACATGATAGCAACGCCTTCACATACATCGTTTGCGCCGTAGCAGTTAACCTTTGCTCTCGGTGATGAAGGATCCTTGCTGTAGCACTTTCTGGATACTTCCTTAACAGTGTTTGTATAAGGATCATACTCGGTTTCAACAAATGTGAATCCGTTGATTCTAGAAATAACCTGAGCTGCATCCTTGCCAAGTCCGTTAAGAATAACACGAAGAGGTGTCTTACGAACTTTGTTTGCCTTCTCGGCAATACCGATAGCACCTTCTGCTGCGGCAAATGACTCATGTCCTGCAAGGAAAGCAAAACACTCTGTCTCTTCCTCCAGAAGCATCTTACCTAAGTTACCGTGACCGAGGCCAACCTTACGTGTATCGGCAACAGATCCTGGAATGCAGAAAGCCTGAAGACCTTCACCGATAGCTGCTGCAGCGTCTGCAGCCTTGCGGCAGTTCTTCTTGATAGCTATAGCGGCACCTACCGTATAAGCCCATTTTGCATTTTCAAAACAGATGGGCTGGATGCCTTCGATAAGATGATATACATCAATACCTGCCTTTTCGCAGATGTCCTTACATTCTTCAATTGATGAGATCCCGTA
>DEEW01000186.1:1492-2041 GCA_002350465.1 Lachnospiraceae bacterium UBA2868 | reverse complement strand
TCTTTGAGCTTAGCAAGGATCTGGGGCTCTCTTCTCTCATATGATTCAAATAATGCCATTTTTATTTCCTCCTTACTTAACTTCTTTGTCTGTTCTGGGATCGATAAGACGAACAGCATCAGCAACACGTCCGTACTGACCTGATGCCTTCTCAAGTGCAGCCTTGGGATCTTCACCTGCTTTGATGAAATCCATCATCTTTCCGAAGTTAACGTACTTGTAACCGATGATCATATCTTCTTCATCAAGTGCGATTGCTGTGATGTAGCCTTCTGTAAGTTCAAGGTATCTCGGACCCTTCTTGAGTGTTCCGTATGTAGTACCTGTCATAGTACGAAGACCTTTACCAAGATCCTCAAGTCCTGCTCCTATTGCAAGACCGTCCTCAGAAAATGCAGACTGTGAACGTCCGTAAACGATCTGGAGGAATAACTCTCTCATAGCTGTATTAATAGCGTCACAAACAAGGTCTGTGTTAAGAGCTTCCATAACCGTAAGGCCGGGGAGGATTTCAGCTGCCATAGCTGCGGAATGAGTCATTCCGGAGCA
>DEEW01000186.1:0-1476 GCA_002350465.1 Lachnospiraceae bacterium UBA2868 | reverse complement strand
CTCTTGAATAATACCGTCCTTAACATTTAACGAAAGCTTGCAGGCACCCTGCTGCGGTGCGCACCAGCCTACACCGTGTGTATAGCCGGAAATGTCTTTGACTTCCTTTGCTTTAACCCATTTTGCCTCTTCGGGTATGGGAGCACATCCATGATGAACGCCCTGCGCCACCGGACACATTTCTTCAACTTCTTTTGAATAGATCATGCGAAATAACTCCTTTCGATTTGTAATAGAAAACCTTACTTATTTTCTCACATATACCTTAAAAAATCCATATCAATTTACTTTTTTTTACTGCGTGTGTAATACTGTGCGGATTGAGTAAACATATTACGAAGGGCCGACTGGTTCGAAAGATTGCGTACATAATTTGTCCGTCTTGCCACATAATCGTTAAGTTTTGTCATGTAATCATCGGCCGGAAGTTCTCCCTCTGCCACCATAGTAAGACCCTTTTCCCAGCTTGCGGTAAGCTTCGGATCAAGAAGCGGCCTTATGGACACATCAACCACATCATAGACCATTTCTCCGAGCTGTGCAGGTGTAATCACCTGGGTTTTCTTGTTCATCTGCAGATATTTGATCTTACTTAACTTTTCCAATATACCCGCTCTTGTTGCGCTTGTCCCTATTCCGCTTCCCTTTATCTGGGCCCGCAGCTCTTCATCTTCAATAAGCTGACCCGCATTTTCCATGGCAAGCATCATAGTTCCCGATGTATAACGTTTCGGCGGGCTTGTCTCACCTTCCTTGATGTTAAAATCACCTGCCCGGACCTCTTCTCCCACCTTCAGCTTCTTGATTTTTTCCAGAAAATCAGATGATGCGGTTACATTCTCCTCCTCGGACTCTTCCCCTTCATCAGCATCCTCTTTTGAAGTCTTGTCCTTCCAGTATGAAGGTTTGGCAACCGGCAGAAAACCTTCCTTGTCAATGACCTTGAAATTGGCGAAGAAACTCTCCTTTGCAATATCAACTGTCAGCTTTACATTTTGATAAACCGCAGCCGGATAAAATATGCTAAGGAACCTGCGAACTATCAGCTCATATATCTTCGCAGATGTATCGGACAATGATTTTAGCGCATCAAAGCCCTGTCCCGTCGGTATTATGGCATAATGGTCTTCTATCATTTTGTCATTAACATATCTGGTCTTGGCTATACCCTCGTATGCTTTTTCATCCATGATATGTTTTGCAATGGCGGCTACAGGCTCATACTTTATTAGCCCCGATATATTCTTGGAAAACTCCTTGGCGACAGCCGTTGATAATACTCTGGCATTTGTTCTCGGGTATGTAGTAAGCTTCTTCTCATAGAGTTCCTGTGCAACGTTTAACGTATCCGCGGGACTGATCTTGAAGAATTTCGAACAGTCTGCCGAAAGCTCCGTCAGATTATACAGATACGGCGGATTCTTGGTCTCTTTCTTTTTTTCAACAGATTTAACAGAGCCTGAGCCTTTTGACTCT
>DEEW01000096.1:1412-6503 GCA_002350465.1 Lachnospiraceae bacterium UBA2868 | reverse complement strand
ATCTGGTCGACGATATTATAGAGCGCCGCGACCAAAAGAGAGATGATGCAGGGCACGGAGTACATCCGCATCAGTTTACTTACAGGTTCTTTTTCCAGAAATGTATTTGTGTGTTCCAATGGATCCTCCTCCTTGTGCATAAAAAAAGAGTGAGCACCGAAAGCCGGACTTACGCTTTCGCTGCTCACTCAACGCTGGGTAGTATATCATATTTTCTTCCGGAAAATCAAAGAGTTTTTTTTGCCCCCGGCTTACGGCATTTTCCACCGACATACAGCGCGGTCGAGCTGAGACTTGCAATTCCGAATGCTCGCATCCGGGAAGAGCCTCTCTTTTTATTTCGCAAGATCGTTGAGATATGCCATCAATCTCTTCAATTGCTCCTCGTTATAATTCCGGCAACACTCGACAACAGAGTACAACAGTGGGGACTCAGCTTTGCCAATCAAAATATAATCAGGCTTTTTCTGATCACTCTCGCCTGTCAGATATGAAGCGGATGTCTGAAAAGCCTGCGCCATCTCTTTTACCACTTGAACAGAAGGAACTCTGGTTCCGGCTTCGTATCGCTGATAAGCCGGCTGGGTAACACCGATCAGTGCAGCTGCTTCTGCTTGTGTTAAACCAAGTTCATGCCGTCTTGAGGACAAGCGGGCGGTATCTAAGGCAGATTTCATTATAACCTCCTTTATTTACAGCAGTATTTGTATTAAGTATATCATATCGTCTTGAAAATACCAATGGAATAATATAGAATGAATATGCCATTGGAATGATTGGCGCATTGATTTGGAAAGGAGCTGGAAACATGTCGAGGAAGAAGAAACAACAGGCGAAAGCATGCAAGCTGAATGAATATGCAGCCGGCAAGGTGACAGAGCTCCTCGGGGAATGCTTCGAAAAGATATGCAAGGAGATTGATGACGAGTTTTACACAAGAGAAGAGGAGCTGTGTACATTTTTCTCTGTAATAATAGGAACAACCTTTTTTGGGGATGATGAACCGTTGCCGCACTATAGGTGGTCTTATGATGGTTGTTCGTATGATTATTCGGGAGAACTGATTCGGGACGGGGATATTAATATAGATATCACGTTGGGTGAGTTTTTGGATGAATACACAGGGAGTAAGTGGGCTACTTTCGAATCCGGACGGGGATGGAGCTATACCCGCTATGAAAAGGAGGTATCCCATGACCTTTTGGAAATTGGCGAGATGATAATGCGGTCCGTAATCGAAAGATACGTTGACACAGAACGCCTGACAGGGGACTCGGAATTGTTGTTCTGGGACGAGATTCACGACAGTTTTTATGATAATACTCTTACATATTCATTTTTCTGTACCGAGCTTATTGCAAGCTCAGGCCTTTCTGTTTTTGATTACGATATGCCTCTTCAGGGTTATCTGCAAATAGGGAAACCATATTGGAAGGTCTTTTTGAGTAAACTTGAAAGATACAAGGAAGAAACAGCATCTCCGGGACTTGTTGACACAGCAACTAAATATAATATTTTCCATAATATGCCGAAGATTATGCTCTTTGATTAGAATTGGGAAGATCATGATAGAAAAATCTACGAGACGCCCTGTGGAGTGATTCATCATCGATGGTCAAAATATTTCCGGCTACTGTAGAGTATGAGTGATAACAAGGAATGCACCAGGGATAATAACGAATAGGCATTTTACCGCCTTTAGTGCGGCACATGACACCACAGACGGGGAAATGGCATCGCCGGAAATGATCAGAATCATGAACCCGTTAAGCTTTATAGGTACTGCGGATACAGCTCCCCACTGGCGCATCCGCCACGGGGCTTTCGACAGGGACACTTCCCTGGCCATTCCGGTCATCCTTGTGACGGTCCTTAAGAATCAATATTTTGACGTTGACTTCGCACTTCCGTGGGGACTGCCGTACAGCGGTGATTATGATCTTAAGGAACAGTTTGCCTGGATCGACCGTATCTGCAAATAATGTAACCGGAAACGTACACGAGAGGAGGCATCATGCCAGTCGGAATCATCACGAATGTAGCATCAGTTGTGATCGGGGGACTTCTTGGAGCTGCCATGGGAGGCAGGCTCAGAGAGCCGTTTAAGGAGAAACTGAATATGGTGCTCGGGAGCTGTGCGATGTGTATGGGTATCTCCTCTATTGTCAAAATGGAGAATATGCCGGCAGTTATTCTTGCTATCATCCTCGGAACCTGTATCGGGCTTATGGTCCATCTTGGAGAGAAGATCAATGCGGCGGGGAAGTGGATGCAGGCTGGAATGAGCCGGTTCGTTCCCGCCCCGCAGGGACTTTCCCGGAAAGAATTCGACGAACGACTGGTGACGGCGATCGTGCTGTTCTGCGCCAGCGGTACCGGAATCTACGGAGCGATTGTTTCCGGGATGAACGGCGACGAGAGCGTCCTCCTCGCCAAATCGGTCCTTGACCTTCCGACTGCCTTGATCTTTGTCTGCACGCTGGGAGTAGTGGTTTCTCTGGTCGCGCTGCCTCAGCTGGCTATCTTCCTGCTTCTTTACTATCTGGCGGGCGTGATCTTTCCTCTGACAAACCCTGCTATGATAGCTGACTTTAAGGCGTGCGGCGGGCTGATCGTTTTTGTCACCGGGTTCCGCATGATCCGCGTGAAGGATTTCCCTGTCGCCGACATGATCCCGGCTATGGCTCTGGTCATGCCGATCAGCTGGATCTGGACTGCATATATTCTGCCGGTGTTAAGCTGAGAAAGTTGGAATCGGAGTGAGGATTCCAAAAAAGAAAAAAGCTACGGACGACCAAAGAGGTATCGAATATACACTTCCGTCATCTCAAGTAAGGATCTCAAGTACCTCCGCAATATACATATCATTATTACAAAGATTTTACGATGACAAACGGATTGAATTTCTGATGCTTGGCCAGCATATGGCTGAAACGGGGACAAATGAATACTCCTTCTCATGGGATAAAGACAGGCTTTTCGAAGAAGAATATAGAGCACTGGGCGAAGCTACGGTCATGGGGATTGAATCAGGATATTTTAATTATGTAGCGCACCCTGACCGAATATTCTGCCGGAAGAAGACCTGGAATGATTCGATGAGTGAGATGAGCTATCGTATTATTAACGCGGCCTATAAGAAAAAGATACCGCTTGAACTCAACATGCATTCTGTTGCCACGAAGCATTATTACTGGGAAGAATTCTGGGAAATGGTACCGAAAGATGCTGCTGTATTCACAGGATTAGACGCTCACAGCCTGAATGATTTGACACGAAGGTATTTGCGACAACAAAAGTATATTATGGAAAAATCAGAACGTTAGATGTACAAAGAGGATAAGCTTTATTTGATATAATAAAAAAGCCAAAGAGAATAAAAGGGCCATTAACGATAGTCTTGTTTTTCAACGCATAACACTGAGTATTATACGGATCTCATTTAAATTTAGCTGTAATACCCTTTGGAATCTGTGGAAAAATGGCAGAACAGACCGCTGAGTCTGCCCATGCAGCCAGGCAGACTCAGTTTGCTGCGCAAGTTAATGCTTGTTTAGGTTCCTGATAAGTGAGAAGAATATGAAACTGTTATTTACATTCTTTGGAAGATTAGAAAAATGCGCAGATAAGGACAGGAATCCTTATCCGGAAACTGACTGGAGGAGCGCGTATGTCGGCCCTGTGGGGCTGGTCGCAGTATACGAATCCGAGCACAAGGCCGCCGGGAAGAAGTTCGCTTGTTTCTTTCCGGATATGCCGGAGCAGTTTACACAAGACTGGCTGCGGACCTCTGCAGGAGAGTTACGGGTCGAGGAAGAAACATATACGATAACAACCAGAAACAGCAGCTACGTGTTTGTGCGGGACGAGGAAGCACTGCCAGGAGAAAACAAGGTTCTTCTGTTCCTTAATACAGGCATCGTGCCGCAGCCCGTTTCGGAAGACGAAGGGCCTGAAAACAAGACGCAAATTTAGGACGAGGGTATGGATACAATTTACTGTTCAGATATTCGAGCAGTTTTACGGCAAGCCCCTTGTAGAGATCACCCAGGCTGATATAGACGCGTGGGCTGAATTGTAAGAGACAGGCAGACTTACTCAAAACTAAAAAACGGCAGAACAAGCCACGGATTCCGTTGCTGTGGTCCGGAAGACTCAGTTTGTTGCGCAAGTTAATTTTAACAAGCACGGGGAAGTGGGATGGAGGTTATATGATATATGTTACAGGGGACACTCATGGCCCCGTGAAACTTGGACACAGGAGCCTTGACGGGATCGGACAGAGATTGAGCAAGGACAATCTGCGGTCAAAGAACATTCCTGAGTTTGCTTCAGATGACTTTGTTATCATATGTGGTGACTTTGGGTGTATCTGGGAGTATGACAGCCGTTATGACCCTGGCAGAAGCCTGTTTCGCGACGTTGTGCTTTTGGATCACGGAGAGTCAAAAGAGGAGAAGTACTGGCTTGACTGGCTGAAGGACAAGCCGTATACGATCCTGTTCTGTGATGGCAATCATGAAAACTTCGACAGGCTTGCTAACGCATATCCGGAAGTAGAGTATATGGGCGGACGAGCGCATAAGATCCGTGATAATGTATACCATCTGATGAGAGGATATGTTTTCGATATCTGCGGTAAGAGCTTCTTTGTGATGGGCGGTGCAAGATCGCACGATGTTAAGGACGGGATTCTTCATCCACACGACTTCTCATCGAACAGGCAGATGAAGGAGGTGATCCGGAAGTTTAACAGGGACGGCGCATTGTACCGGATCGAACATGTCAGCTGGTGGGAAGAGGAGCTGCCGTCATCGTCAGAACTGAAAAGAGGCGCACTGAATCTCGCGGAACATGGTAATACGGTCGACTATATCATCACACATTGCGCGCCGCAGCATGTCGCTGAATATCTCGGTTATAACGAACCTGATGAATGTACTCTCTTCCTTGAGACCGTTGCCGCTGAAGTGGACTTCAAGGACTGGTTCTTCGGGCATTACCATGAAAACAGAGAGATCGGTCAAAAGTATCACATGCTGTACGATTCGGTAGTCAGAATCGAATAAGGAGGAAACTATGGAAAACAGA
>DEEW01000096.1:0-1202 GCA_002350465.1 Lachnospiraceae bacterium UBA2868 | reverse complement strand
TTTAACAACGCCGTGGAAGAGCTTAGGGACTATTTCCTGGGGGATAACATCTACGGGACGACGGATGAAATGTTGATGCACTACTATGGTCCGTTTATGAGCAGGAGAAATAAGCATTGGAGGACATAACTGTGTGTGAAGCCTTAAAAGAGCTGATGAAAGATGAAATCGAAGCAGCCCGGAAGGAGGGCTGGAAAGAAGGCTGGAAGGAAGGCTGGAAGGAAGGTATGACAGAGGCGATATACAGCCTTGTGTCAGAGGGCGATATTTCTGCGGAAAAGGGCGCGCAGAAGCTCGGGATTTCCGCCGAGCAGCTTAAAGTCTGATATGGACGCGTGGGCTGAGAGGATGGCTTATTATGGCGATTAAAAAAATGTATTAAGCCCAGACGAACAGCTTACGGAAGATCAGATCCTTATGATTAAGGAAGCTGCAAAGCGTTCTTTAGCTTTAGACGATGACAATCCGGAACTTACAGACGAGCAGTTGGCTTTATTTTGTGGCGTACATGAGAGTAGACAAACAGATTGAAGACGATAATATGTCACGCTTCGTCTGACGCCGTAGGAAATTTGGATATAGGAAGCACGCGGCTTAAGTCCAGCATTCCGCAGAGGCAGGGGCGTCAGCTTCTGCCTATCTTTCACAAACGAAGGAACAAAAAAGAAAATGAGCAGAAATCTTTATATCGCAGACCTGCATTTGGGCCACCAGAACTGCATCGGTTTTGATGGCCGCCCATTTTCAAGTATTGATGAGCATGACAAGGCGCTGGTCACAAACTGGAATGCTGTTGTCATGCCCGATGATCATGTATATGTAGTCGGGGATTTTGCATATCGGAATGAGAAGCCGGTCTCTTACTACACAAGCCGGCTTCACGGTCATATCCATCTTATACGCGGAAACCATGACAAGCGGTCGACGGAATATGAAAGCTGTTTCGAGAGCGTTGATGATATTCTCAAGATCGGTGATATGCTGCACGGCAGTCCAGTGGAAGTGATAATGTGCCATTACTGGATTCCCTTCCTCCCGGAGCTCAGGCGCGGCGCATACATGCTTCACGGGCACACACATAAGGGCGGCAAAGAACAGAATCTCGAAGAACAGCTTAAGGAGAAGATCCGACAAAATTATAAGCTGCACCGTGCGTACAACGTGGGCTGTATGTGGCAGGACTACTATCCGCAGACATTGGA
>DEEW01000059.1:7490-15757 GCA_002350465.1 Lachnospiraceae bacterium UBA2868 | reverse complement strand
GGCGGAACAGGAACAGGTGCAGCCCCTGTTATTGCCAAGATTGCCAAGGAGCAGGGAGCCCTTACGGTCGGCATAGTTACAAAGCCTTTCAGATTCGAAGCACGAAAGAGAATGGAAAATGCCATCGGAGGCATTGAAAAGCTTAAACAGAATGTAGATACGCTTATTGTTATTCCGAATGATAAGCTTCTTGATATTGTAGACAGAAGGACCAGCATGGCCGATGCCCTCAAAAAAGCCGATGAAGTACTCCAGCAAGGTGTAAGAGGTATTACGGATCTTATTAATGTTCCTTCGCTTATCAACCTCGATTTTGCTGATGTTCGTACTGTTATGCAGGACAAGGGTATCGCGCATCTTGGAATCGGCATGGCAAGCGGAGACGACAAGGCGGTTGAAGCAGTTAAGCTTGCGGTTAATTCACCTCTGCTTGAAACTACGATTCAGGGAGCCAGCGATCTTATCGTTAATATTTCAGGTGATATTTCACTGTATGACGCATACGATGCCGTTGAGTATGTAAGAGATATAACGGGTGATGAAGTTAACCTTATCATGGGTGCCAGAGATGATTCGAGAGATACCGATACCTGTACGGTTACGGTATTTGCTACGGGCATTGATGAAAATGCGGTTAAAGTACCTGTACAGCCTCAGGCGGGTAACAAGTATGCTTATACGAGAAGACCCGGACAGCAGATGCCGGGTGGTGTAGTACAGCCCGGTATGCCCGTTGGTATGCAGGGAATGCCTCAGATGAATGGACTCGGTCAGATGGGCGGCCAGGGAATACCTCCGATGCCTAATATGCCCAATATGCCCCAGCCCATGTATGGCGCACAGTCCGGTACAGGTTATACGCCGGGTGTTGCTCCGGCAATGGGAGGCACGATCGGTGCTGCAGGTGGTGTAGGAACTCTTACGGGAACACTGCCAACCCAGGGAACAGGAGGCCAGACTGGTCAGCCGGCTATCCCGACACCGTCGGCACCTACACAGCGCAGCGTAAGTTCTTTGTCCGGAATATCAAGACCTTCGGCTCCGCTTGAGAGCAAAGTTGAGGCCAAGGCCATCAAGATACCGGATTTCCTTAGGAATAATAAATAAAGAACAGGAGAGAACTTATGAAGTGTCCATTTTGCGGCCATGAAAACACAAGGGTTATTGACAGCCGTCCGGCTGACGATAATAATTCAATAAGACGACGCAGAGTCTGTGATGAGTGTGACAAGAGATTTACGACTTATGAGAAGGTCGAAACGATTCCGATTATAATCATCAAGAAAGACAACAACAGGGAAACATATGACAGATCCAAGATCGAAGCTGGAATACTCCGTGCCTGTCATAAGCGTCCGGTTTCCGCATCCAGTATCAACCAGATTGTCGATGAGGTTGAAACAGCTATTTTCTCATATGAGGATAAGGAAATACCGAGCAGTATAATCGGTGAACTTATTATGGCAAAGCTTAAAGACCTCGATGCGGTTGCCTATGTCAGATTTGCATCGGTATACAGAGAGTTCAAGGACGTGAATACGTTCATGGACGAACTTAAGAAAGTGTTAAAATAGCACTTTGACAATTTAATAGGCTGATCCACTCCGCGCATAGCGCGGAGTGTTTTATGCGAAAATACAATTCAACGAGAGGAGAACACACAAAATGAGCAAAAAAAGAATTATTGCTATTGCTCTGTGTGCGGCAATGACTGCGACTGTTGCACTGACAGGCTGTTCAGGTGACAAGTCGGATGCGTCTTCAAAGATTGTTGTTGGTATTCCGCAGGACCTGGAAGATAGTCTTGACCCACACGAAGCAGTTGCGGCAGGAACTAAGGAGATTTTGTTTAACATTTACGAAGGGCTTTTAAAGCCTGACGAAACAGGTGAACTTATTCCCGCCGTAGCAAAAGAGTATTCCGTATCGGAAGATGGATTGACGTATTCATTCGTACTTCGGGACGGAGTAAAATTTCATAACGGAAACCCCGTTACGGCAGAGGATGTTAAATACAGCATCGAAAAAAGCGCCGGTATGACGGGTGGACAGTCCCTCATATCGGCTTTTTCCAATATTAAGGAAGTAAATATAAGGGATAATTCAACAGTTGATATTGTGCTTAATGAAGCTGATATCGATTTTCCGGCATACATTGCAACTGTAACGGCTGCGATCATACCGAAGGACAATGATAAGCCTGCTACCGAACCTGTCGGAACAGGGCCTTATATGTATGTTTCCAGATCACCTCAGGAGAGCATTGAGTTAAAGAAATTTGACGGATATTGGGGCACGCCCGCAAACATAGAGAATGTAACGCTTAAAATCATTCCCAACGCGGATTCTATTGTAATGAACCTTAACGGCGGGGCTGTTGATATGTTTGCAAGACTTACATCAACCCAGACACAGCAGCTTTCGGAAAACTTTAATGTGCTTGAGGGAGAGATGAATCTTGTTCAGGCCGTTTATCTTAATCATGCTGTTGAGCCCTTCGATAATGTTGATGTTTGTCGTGCGCTGTCCTATGCGGTGGATGTTGACAATATCCTTGAGCTTACAAGTGACGGCAAGGGATTCCCTGTAGGAAGCAGCATGTTCCCGGCGTTTAAGAAGTACTATGTTGATCTGTCTGATACTTATCCGACAGATATTGATAAGGCAAAGGAACTATTGGAACAGGCCGGATATCCCGACGGATTTTCGTTCTCAATAACCGTTCCTTCCAATTATCAGCCCCATGTGGAGGCGGCACAGGTTGTATCCGAACAACTTAAAAAGATCGGCGTAAATGCAGAAATAAAGCTTGTTGAGTGGAATACATGGCTGTCGGATGTGTACTCGGGAAGGCAGTTTGAAGCTACGCTTATCGGGGTTGATGCATCATCACTGACGGCAACTGCGATGCTTGACCGGTTCAGAACAGATGCGGATAACAATTTCACGAATTATTCCAACAAGGATTATGATGATCTGTACGCAAAGCNNGCTATACACCGCAAAATCCGAAGAAGACAGAGTAGAGATTTACAAGTCTTTACAGAAGAACCTTGCGGATAATGCTGCCAACATTTATATTCAGGATATGGCTGAATTTGTTGCACTTTCCGACAAATACGAGGGATATGTATTCTATCCCCTGTATGTTCAGGATTTTGCGAAGCTTAAGATTAAAGAACAGTAATTAATGAGAATTATAGTAAAAAAGATTATTACCTTTATAGTGACCGTTCTGCTTGTAACCCTGTTTGTGTTCATAGCATTTGAACTGATCCCCGGGGATGCGGCAACGGCAAGGCTTGGTATTAACGCTACTCCTGAAGCGCTTATGGCGCTTCGGGAGGAGATGGGTCTTACCAGGCCGTTTTTTGTGCGGTATTTTTCATGGCTTGCTTCGTTTTTCTTCGGAGATATGGGTATTTCCTATTCATACGGAACAAGTGTACGGTCAATGCTTGCGTCCAAGCTTCCAATTACCCTTACTTTAACCCTTATGTCATTTATTATGATAGTCGTAATTTCCATTCCGGTAGGTTTGTTTGTCTCAAAATATGAGGACCGACCGGGTGTCAGAGTAATAGATGTGCTCGGACAGCTTACTATGTCTGTTCCGCCTTTTTTCCTCGGTATAATCGTTACATATGTATTCGGAATGATTCTTCACATGTTCGTACCGGGGGGATTTGTGTCATATAACGTTAATTTCGGGAAGTTTATTTCATATCTGTTCTTCCCGGCTATAGCGATAGCACTGCCCAAGGCTGCCATGAGCACAAAACTCCTAAAGACATCCATACTATCCGAGAGAAAGCTTGATTATGTAAGAACAGCTTTTTCGCGGGGGAATTCAACGATGGATGTGTTATACAGGCATGTCCTAAAAAATGCGATTATTCCGGTGGTTACCTTCCTGGGAATGACTCTTGCGGATATTGTTGCCGGAAGTCTTGTGATTGAGCAGGTATTTTCGATACCCGGCTACGGACGACTGCTTATCTCGTCAATAGCCAACCGGGATTATCCGGTAGTTCAGGCAATCATAGCGATAATTGCCATGATAGTGATAGTTATCAATCTGATCGTTGATATCCTTTATCAGATCCTCGACCCGAGGATGAGGGAGGGCAGATGAAGGAACTTATTTTTAAGATCAAGAAAAATCCCGAGCTTTATATTGGTGGTGTCATATCGGTGGTCATGATACTGATAATCGTATGCGGAACCCTGTTCTCGCCTTACGATCCGAATGCTATGAGTGCTGCTGACAAGTTTGCCGATCCCTCACTGGCCCATCCTCTGGGATGTGATAATTTCGGAAGGGATCTGTTTGCCAGGCTTTCGATAGGGGGTGCAACAACACTATTTGTGGCTCTTGCCACTGTGCTTATCGGAGTAACATTCGGGATAATAATAGGAGCTCTGACCGGATATTTCGGTGGAGCGGTAGATGAGATACTGATGAGGTTTAATGATGCTGTTCTTGCCTTTCCGAGTATACTGCTTGCACTTGTTTTCATCAGCCTTTTCGGAAGCGGTACATGGAAGGTCATAATCTCGCTGGGGATTGTTTTTGTGCCGAGTTTTGCACGAATAGTACGCGGTGAGTTTATGCGCTGCAAGTATCTGGATTATGTAAGATCGGCCAGATTGATGGGAGCCGGTGATTTTCGCATAATGTTTGTTCATATTTTGCCCAATACACTTCCTGTAGTGCTGTCATCGGCAGTTATAGGCTTCAATAATGCCGTTCTTGCGGAGGCAAGCATGAGCTTTCTGGGAATCGGCGTACAGCCTCCGTCGTCGTCACTCGGAAGAATGCTTTCAGATGCCCAGGCTTTTTTGTTTTCGGAGCCATCATATGCAATATTGACCGGAATTACCATTGCCCTTATAGTTCTTGGCTTTTCGTTATTAGGAGACGGATTAAAGAAAAATGCTTGAAGTAACCGACCTGCACATTGAAATAGAAGACAATATCATCCCTGAGACGGTGGTGTATGATTTTGACTTAAAAATAGAACCCGGAGAGATCGTCGGTATAGTCGGGGAATCCGGTTCCGGTAAGTCTATGTCAGCTCATGCGATCGCCGGATTATTGTCCAGAAAGGACATGAAAAAGAAGGGAAACATAGAGTTTAACGGCGAGGATCTCCTTTTGGCTTCAAGGTCACGGCTGCGCGAGATTCAGGGGGATGACATTTCCATTATATTTCAGGAGCCCATGACAAGCCTTAATCCGGTCAAGAGGATCGGATGGCAGATAGAGGAAGCACTTAGGATACACAGAAATCTGTCCGATGAAGAGCTTAAAAGTGCTGCAATAGCAATGATGAAGGATGTAGAGATTCCTGATGCGGAAAGTAGGTACTACATGTACCCTCATCAGCTTTCGGGCGGACTCAGACAGCGTGTGATGATTGCTGCGGCCCTTATATGCGACCCGAAACTACTGATAGCGGATGAACCGACAACAGCGCTTGATGTGACGATACAGGCACAGATCATAGAGCTGTTAAAGCGGATCAATCGCGAAAGAGGGACGGCTATACTGTTCATCTCACATGATCTGAGTGTTGTCAGATCCCTTTGCAGTCGTGTGCTTGTAATGAATAAGGGAAGAATAGTGGAGAGCGGTTCCGTAGATGAGGTGTTTGAACATCCCAGAGAGGAATATACAAGGAATCTGATATATGCGATCCCCAAGTTCCAGAAAATAGCGAATCCTGTAGATTGTCAGAACCGCAAACCTATTCTGGAGGTAAAAAATGTCAGCGCCCGGTATAAAAAGATCACCGGTTATTTTCAGCCTGGCAGGAAGCAGAAGGATGTGGTAAGATCCGCATCATTTACAATGTATGAGGGTGAGATTGTCGGACTGGTCGGGGAAAGCGGGTGCGGTAAAACGACCCTGGGAAAAACCATACTTGGAATGCTTGATGATACCGATGGCGAGATAGTTCACTATTCCCAAATGCCGCAGATGATATTTCAGGACCCGTACGGATCCCTTAATCCTTCCAAAACAATAGGCTGGATACTAGAAGAACCCCTTCGGATCAACGGAAAGTACACTCCGGATGAACGCCACGAGCGTGCAAAGAAGATGCTCGGGCTTGTGGGACTGGACGAAAGCTATATGTCAAGAAAACCGAAAGCGTTGTCGGGAGGACAGAGACAGAGGGTGTGCATAGCCCTTGCCCTTATGCTAGGCCCCAAGCTGATCATTGCCGATGAACCGGTTTCGGCACTTGATGTTACCGTGCAGGACCAGGTAATTAAACTTCTGATTAAGCTTAACAGGGAGCTTGGCATAGCACTTCTTTTCATATCACATGATTTAAAGGTTGTATATGAACTGTGCTCGCGAATAATAGTTATGAAAGACGGCGCTATTGTAGAACAGGGCACCGATACGGATGTATATAATAATCCGAAAGATCCATACACAAAACAGCTGTTATCAAGTGCAGGATATACAAAATGAAATTATATATGTTATTTTTGAATTTGCAGGTTAAGAATTTGTCACATTAGTCGATATAAATATTGCAAATAACAAAAAACATGTTATAATTTACCCTGTACTGATTATGTTAACCATTCGGTACGGGGGATGAGGAAAATAAAATGATGAAGGGAATCGACAGTTTACAGTTCAATAATTACAGCGCTTATAACAGGATAAACAATCCTGTTGACAATGCGGGACTTAAAAAGCTCAGCGAAGAAGCTACTCAGGCTCCCAAGCAGGAAGAGCGTGCGGAAGTCAGGGATCTTGATTTAAGGCTTGATGATATAAAGCCGCGGCAGAACGCAAGTCTTGAGGATATTTCTCTTAGCCTTAACGAGCCGAGCGGATTCGAGATGAAGGGCAGAGATTCCGATATTTTAAGTCTTGACATGGAAAAGGCTGTTTCTGATATGCAAAAAGATCAGGCGCTTATGCAGTATCAGTATTTTGTAGGCGATACAAATCTTCTTGGCAGTGAAGACGGCATAGTTATTGCAAAGTAATTAATACAAATGATTTTAACCCCTTGCAAAATGCAAGGGGTTTTTTTATACTCATTCCCATGAGTAAAAACAAGAAAAATGAAGTTCTTGCGTGTCTCGGTCTCCTGTTTGTGACAATATGCTGGGGGATGGGATTCGTATTTGTTAAATCATCCGTAGATGTGATGCCGCCATTTTACCTGCTGGGATTCAGGTTTTTTACCGGCGGTGTCATATTAGGTCTGATATTCATAAAGAAGCTGGTAAGGACAGGTCGTGATGTTCTGATTCACGGGACTGTTCTCGGAGTGGTGTTATTTGTTGCCATGGCTTTCCAAACCTATGGCTGTAAATATACCACAGCCGGGAAAAATGCTTTTATCACAACAATTTATGTTGTTCTTGTGCCATTTCTGCATTTTCTCATAAATAGGGTAAAGCCAAGTGCCAGGCATATAATAGCGGCATTGATCGGTTTTTGGGGCATAGGCCTTATATCCCTTACCGAATCGTTTACGATTGAACTCGGGGATTTTCTTACTCTTATTTGCGGACTGTTTTATGCTGTGCAGATTGTAATGATCGCAAGGTATACCGAATGTGACGATCCCATACTTCTTGTTATATGGCAGTTTATAGTAACAGGTGTTTTGTCATTTATGTTTGCTGTACCTGTTTCGGGAGGACTTGAGGCATCCATGTTCACGAGAGATTCGATTACAGGTGTTGCCTTTTTGATCGTGTTCTCCACCATCTTCGGGTTCGGTCTCCAGATAGTCTGCCAGAAGTACGCACCGCCTGCACCGGCGGCGATCATAATGGGAATGGAAGCTGTATTCGGAGCGATAGCCTCTTATGTATTCCTGCATGAGGTTATGACGGCTAAAACAGTAATAGGATGCGTTATGATGATCTTTGCCATGCTTCTTGTTGAAATAGATATCGTCAGTTATTTTTATCCCGACGAATATATCGGGAGTGCATATGATATTGATTACGATAAACTGTACGGGGAAGGTATAAGAGGTATCATATTCGATATTGACAATACACTTGTTATGCATGGATATCCGCCTGATGACAGATCCGTAAAGCTACTGACCGAGCTTTCCGACAAAGGATTTAATATTTTGTTTTTGTCCAATAATAAAGAGGAAAGAGTCAGAAACTTCAGAGACGGAAGTCTTCCCCGGGCTTTATATCTTCACAAAGCCAACAAACCATTGAGAACCGGTTATCAAATGGCGATGGAAAAAATGGGTAGTGATAAT
>DEEW01000059.1:7140-7353 GCA_002350465.1 Lachnospiraceae bacterium UBA2868 | reverse complement strand
GACAAAATAAGACCACACGAGAAAAAAGAGTTGAATATTTGACAACTGTAATGTAAACTAGTGAAGAATCTTTTTACGGAAATCAAATGAACATTGTTTTAAGGAGGATTATCGGATGATTTCAGCTGGTGATTTCAGAAACGGAATTACTGTTGAGATTGAAGGTCAGATTTTTCAGATCATCGAGTTTCAGCATGTTAAGCCCGGAAAAGG
>DEEW01000059.1:6239-6944 GCA_002350465.1 Lachnospiraceae bacterium UBA2868 | reverse complement strand
AAGGAAAACGAGATGGTTAAGGTGTGCGGACATAACGGAAATGTGTTCGCTATCGAGCCTCCTTTATTTGTGGAGCTTGAGATTACCGAAACGGAGCCCGGATTCAAGGGTGATACGGCTACAGGCGCAACGAAGCCCGCAACTGTAGAGACCGGAGCAAACGTTAATGTTCCTCTTTTTGTTGAGATCGGTGATAAGATCAAGATCGATACAAGAACCGGAGAGTATTTATCCAGAGTTTAATTTGGTATTACGTCAAAGGACTGCGTAAGCAGTCCTTTTTTTGTGCTTCATCCGTCAGAGATCACCGAACAGTAAAAGGAGATCATAATGGAATACATGGAATTTTTGGACGAAGTACGCGATTATATAAACGAGGAGTCGGATAATATTACCGTTCACGTGCACAGTGCTCTGAAGAATAACGGGGTTAAGCTTGCGGGGCTTTCATTTGCCGAGGAAGGATGTAATGCGTCTCCTACAATCTATATGGAGGATTATTATTCAAGATACTTAAAGGGGGAGGATATTTGTGATATCGGAGACAGTCTGCTCAAACAATATCGCATGAACAGCCCTGCGGTAAGGCTTGATATGACCTTTTTCGACAATTTTGAATCTGTAAAGGACAGATTATATATCAAGCTCATAAACAGAGAGAAGAATGCTGATTTTCTCAAAGAGGCACCCTATGAAGAATTCCTT
>DEEW01000059.1:5817-6128 GCA_002350465.1 Lachnospiraceae bacterium UBA2868 | reverse complement strand
GCAAGAGTACTTGAGGAAGCGAAGAGGAATACCCATGACCACGATGATTTTAACCTAAGGCATATTATGGATGTTCTTACCTCCATGGGTAATGGGAATTTAGTACAAAACGGTGAGAATGATGATTTTCCCATGTATGTCGCCACAAACAGGAAAATGACAAACGGGGCAGCCGTAATGACTATGAATGACAAGCTAAAAGAGTTTTCCGATGTTATAGGCGGAGATTTTTACGTGATCCCGAGTTCCGTGCATGAGCTTATACTGTTTGCGGATAATGATGGAATGGCATGTGATATCAATGAAATGAT
>DEEW01000059.1:1810-5614 GCA_002350465.1 Lachnospiraceae bacterium UBA2868 | reverse complement strand
GTCGGGGGTTCGAATCCTCTCGGGTGCAGCTCACCTTCTGAGCAAAGACTCTTATAGAAACAAAGAGGATTATTTATGGCTGGAAGAGGTTTTAAGGCACATATGTCAAGATATTACCGCTATTATATAATCGGCGGTCTGTTCGTGGCACTTCTCGTAGTACTGATTGTCGTATGGTCAAGGGGCTCTCATGAAGAACCCGATGAAGAATCTAACGAATCGACGATCCCCGAACTGGAAACGACAGTGGAGGTGCCGAAGGATAAATACGAAGAAAATGCATATGATGATGTCAATTCGCTTGTAGCTTCATATCTGGGGGCGATGAGTACGGGAGATACCGAGACGATGGCTTCGCTGTCCTCATCACTTTCGGATGATATGAAAGCGTTCTATGAAGCACAGGCCAAGTATGTTGGCAATTATTCAAACTACAATGTCTATACAAAGAAAGGACCTGCGGAGAATTCCTACTTCCTTCTTGCAACCTATGACCTGACTATAAACGGACAGTCCAAGTCACTTCCGGCCCTGATTTCACTGTATGTGTGCAGGAACGAGTCGGGAGCCCTGTATATCAACTCGGAAAGCCTTACGGCTGATGAGGAAGCATATATACTTGAACTGGTTGCCCAGAAGGATTTTGCCGAACTGATCAATAAGGTAGAGATGGATTACAACTCGGCTCTTGAAGATGATTCATCACTTGCGGCTGCCGCAAATGCGCTGAAGGATGAAATCAACAAGGATGCGCAGGAGATTCTTGTGGCCAAGCAGCAAAAGGATCTTGAAGCTGCAGCCGAAGCGGAAGCAGCGGCCCAGGCTGAAGCACTTGCTGCCGCGTCCAGTCAGGTAAGATGTACAAGTGATAACGTGAATATACGTTCTTCCGCAAGCACTGATGCCGAGAGTCTCGGCAAGACCAAAACCGGAGATGTGTATACACGCTATGAGAAGATGGAGAACGGCTGGAGTAAGATCGATTACAACGGCAAGGAAGCTTATATAAAGAGTGAATTCCTTGAGGATGTTGAAGATACGTCAGCATCCGAGGGCACATCCGAGGGCGGCGAAACAGAGGCTGCATCAAGCTTAAAGCCCGGAGATAAGATCACTGTTAAAGAAAATGTCAATGTGAGAAAGAGTGCAAGTGAAACCGGCGAAAAGATCGCGACGGCTTACCGAGGAGAACAGTTTGAACTTATCGAGTTATCAAACGGATGGTGTAAGATCAAGTACAAAGGCGAGGAAGCATTCGTCAAGGCTGATTACGTTGAATGATATCTGAATCGATGATTTAATTCAAAGCCCCGTAAACACCGGTTTATGGGGCTTTAGTTTCTAAAATACAGGTTGAGCATGAGTGAAGAAATAAGAATAAACAAATATCTTGCCGAAGCCGGAGTGTGTTCCCGCAGAGAGGCGGACCGTCTTGTTGAGTCCGGAAAGGTTACAATTAACGGGATTCCGGCAGAGAAGGGCTCAAAAGTTATGAGCTCTGACAAAATATGTGTTGACGGTAAGCCGGTAAAAGGTTTGGATCCGAAGGTTTACCTGGCATTCTATAAACCCGCGGGGATCGTGTGCACAGCTGATAAGCAGGAAGATAACAATATAATGGATTATATTGACTATCCTGTAAGGGTTACTTATTGCGGAAGACTGGATAAGGATTCTGAGGGCCTGCTTTTGCTCTCCAATGACGGCGATTTTATGCAAAGCCTTATGAGAGGTGCAAACGGGCATGAAAGGGAGTATCTTGTCAGAGTCAATAAACCTTTGACCGATGAATTTATAACATCTCTTGAAAAAGGTGTTTATTTGCCGGATCTGAAGGTTACGACTAAAAAGTGCCGTGTTCGTAAAATATCAGATGTTACCTTTACAATAGTGCTGACGCAGGGGTTAAACCGGCAGATCAGAAGAATGTGCAGAGCATTCGATTACCACGTAAGATTCCTTAAGCGTGTAAGAATTGAGAATATCCAGCTTGGGGATATGGATCCGGGTTCTTACCGGGAACTTGAAACGGAAGAACTTGCCGAGCTTAAAAGGAGAGTATATGGAAAAGTCCGCAAGGATTCATGAACTTGTAAATATATTAAATGCTGCTTCTAAGGCGTATTATGCCGAAGATGCGGAAATAATGAGCAACTTTGAATACGACAGATTGTATGATGAACTGTGTGGGCTCGAAAAAGAGACAGGCATCATTCTGTCCAACAGTCCGACACAATCTGTAGGCTATGAGTCTGTAGATGAACTGCCGAAGGAGCGGCACGAGTCGCCTATGCTCTCCCTTGACAAAACAAAGGACCGTGAGGCGCTTCGTGACTGGCTGGGTGATCAGGAGGCTCTTCTGTCGTGGAAGCTTGACGGGCTGACTATAGTACTGACTTATGAAAACGGCTCCCTTGCAAAAGCCGTAACACGCGGTAACGGCGAAGTGGGCGAGGTAATTACAGCAAATGCAAGGTGTTTTGTTAATCTTCCGGCGGCAATTCCGTTTAAGGGCAAATTGATCCTTCGCGGGGAGGCGGTAATAGGATACAGTGATTTTGAAAAGATCAATAATGAGATAACCGATGCCGACAGCAAGTACAAGAATCCGAGAAACCTTTGCTCCGGGTCTGTACGGCAGTTAAACAGCGAGATTACGGCAAAGCGTCATGTCCGTTTTTACGCCTTCAACCTTGTAACGGCTGAGGGAGTTGATTTTGGCAATTCGAGAGCGGCTCAGTTTGAATTTTTAAACAGACTCGGATTTGCGGTTGTGGAGTATCATCGTGTTACAAAGGACAATATTCTTGAACGTATTGAATATTTTGCAAAGAGCATAGAAAATAACGATATTCCCTCAGACGGTTTGGTTCTGACACTTGAAGATCTCGAATATGCAAGGTCTCTCGGAAGAACTGCAAAGTTCCCGAAGGACTCCATAGCCTTTAAATGGGCTGATGAGATCAGCAGAACGCATCTTAAATACATTGAATGGAGCCCGTCAAGAACCGGACTTATCAATCCTGTTGCGGTTTTTGACCCGGTGGAGCTTGAAGGCACAACGGTCGAGAGAGCAAGTGTTCACAATTTAAGCATGATAGAATCCCTTAGACTCGGTATCGGGGATGAGATCACGGTATACAAAGCTAATATGATCATACCGCAGATTGCCGAGAACCTGACAAAAAGCGGCAATCTTGAGATTCCGGAAGTATGCCCGGCATGCGGGGGTCCCACCGCCGTAATGAACGACAACGGAACCAGGACACTTGTGTGCCCCAACAAGGACTGCAGTGCCAAGATGATCAAGAGTTTTACATTGTTTGTCAGCCGGGATGCCATGCAGATCGACGGAATGAGTGAGGCTACACTTGAGAAATTCATCGCAAGAGGAATGATCCGCGAATACGCGGATATATACAAGCTTGAGAAATATAAGGATGAGATATGCGATATGGAGGGCTTCGGCGAAAAATCATACGATAACCTTCATGAAAGCATAGAAAAGAGCCGCAACACCACTCTGGTACGTGTTATATACAGCCTCGGAATTCTAAATGTGGGGCTGTCCAACGCCAAGGTTTTATGCAGGTTCTTCGATCACGATCTGGACAGAATCAGAAATGCCAAGGTAGAAGAACTGTCAGCAATTGAAGGTATCGGCGATGTTATAGCAAAAAGCATAGTAAACTATTTTTCGGATCCGGTTAAGGCAAAGGCTGTTGATAATCTGATAGAGTGTCTCCATATAGAAAAACCGGAAACCTCGGAAAACGCTGCAAAGCTTGCCGGTAAAACATTTGT
>DEEW01000059.1:1587-1765 GCA_002350465.1 Lachnospiraceae bacterium UBA2868 | reverse complement strand
ATAACGGGATCATTAAATAACTATTCGAGCAGGGGAGAACTTAAGGATATCATTGAGCAGATGGGCGGAAAGGTGGCAGGTTCAGTCAGCAGTAATACAACCTGCCTGATAAACAATGATGTCACATCCCAATCATCCAAAAATAAAAAGGCCAAGGAACTCGGAGTTGCCATAATCT
>DEEW01000059.1:311-1558 GCA_002350465.1 Lachnospiraceae bacterium UBA2868 | reverse complement strand
GAAAACGAGAATATATTTGTGATGACGGAATTTCGCGCGATGCATCAGGATATCAGACCGCTGAATGTCCTGATACTTAACCTGATGCCGACGAAGGAGGTTACCGAAACCCAGCTTCTTCGTAAACTTTCGAATTCACCTCTGCAGGTAAACATAGAGCTGTTACAGACGGCAAGTTATACCCCGACTCATGTGGATTCAAGTCACCTCGACAGCTTTTACACCACCTTCGACAAGGTGCGGGCAAGAAAGTTTGACGGTATGATAATCACCGGTGCGCCGCTTGAGCATGTGGCATACGAAGATGTGGCGTACTGGGACGAGCTGTGTACGATAATGAAGTGGAGCGAAAGTCATGTGCACTGCACTTACTATCTGTGCTGGGGTGCATTTGCCGCGTTCTATTACTTTTACGGGTTGAAGCATGAGTTCTATGAAGAGAAACTGTCGGGAATATACAAGCATAAGGTTCTAAAGCCTACATCTCCGCTTTTCCGCGGATTTGATGATGAGTTTTATGCACCCCATTCGAGGGAGATCTATATAACAAGGGAGCAGATACTGTCGGTTCCCGGACTGGAGCTTATGGCCGAATCGGATGAGGCCGGAGTTACGATTGTTAAGACAGAGGATTCGAGGAAGTTCTTTGTGACCTGCCATGCGGAATACGATTCGGATACATTGGCGAATGAGTACAAGCGTGATCTGGATAAGGGGATAGATCCGCATATTCCAAGAAATTATTTTCCCGACGACGATCCGTCACGGGATCCTGTGGTCAACTGGCGTTCGACCGGACAACTTCTGTATACAAACTGGCTTAATTATTACGTTTATCAGTCTACACCTTATGATGTTGAATCTATAGGTGACCGCTGACGGTTTTTTGTATCGGCCGATGCCGGTATATGATATAATTTAAAAGGCTAAAACTTATAATGAAAAGGAGGGTTTACTATGGGAATGAAGTTTTATCGCTGCGCACATTGCGGACAGATCGTTGCTATCGTCAAGGAGACTGGAGTACCTGTAATATGCTGTGGAGAGGCTATGCAGGAAATAGTACCGGGCTCGGTTGATGCGGCGGTTGAGAAGCACGTGCCGGTATACGAAGTTAAGGATAATAAGGTAATAGTTACGGTTGGCTCAACGGAGCACCCGATGCTTCCCGAACATTACATCGAGTGGATCGCACTTGAGACAAAGCAGGGTAATCAGAGAAAAGCGCTTAAGCCCGGTGAAGAACC
>DEEW01000059.1:0-243 GCA_002350465.1 Lachnospiraceae bacterium UBA2868 | reverse complement strand
CACAGCCTTTGGAAAGCCTGAGGTGAAAGTGTAGACTTAACAATTATTGAAGTAAAGGAGATAATATATGGCTAATAAGTATGCGGGTACACAGACCGAGAAAAACCTTCAGGCTGCATTTGCGGGAGAATCCCAGGCAAGAAACAAATATACCTATTTTGCATCCAAGGCCAAAAAAGAAGGATTCGAACAGATATCGGCTCTTTTCCTTAAGACTGCGGACAACGAAAAAGAGCATGCAAA
>DEEW01000113.1:911-8934 GCA_002350465.1 Lachnospiraceae bacterium UBA2868 | reverse complement strand
TGATGGGAGTTCTGATCTCATGACTCATGCTCGAGAAAAACCTGTTCTGGGCATTATTCAATTCACTGATCTCCCTCTTCTGTTTCTCGTTACTTATATTGTTTTCTCTGTATGAGAACTGCAGGAAAAGGATCAGAAGTCCTATAACAAGTTCCGCGACAAGATAAAGAGTCACTTCATCCGTCGGAGCCGATGGCATAGTCAGAACTCTTCTGATCTTGTCGTATAAGATCAGCATTACGGAATCCGTGAACAGTGAAATAAGAAGAAAAACCATCGGATGCATATAAACGCAAAGAGGAATTACAAGAATAACCGTCATATACATAACGGGATTGGCAAAACCACACGCAAATGCATCAAGACAGGCCGCACACATGCCGCCCGTTATAATAAGAAGTGACACTATCGGAGATATCCAGATGAGTTTCCCGAGTCGTCCTTCATAATCTTTCTTAACATACATCAGGATGCTTTGCGATATCACCATCAGGACAAACAATCCTATATACATCAGCCTGTAATATGCAATGAGATTGCCGTAATCGCGTGCCGGGAAGAGACTTAGAACAAACAGAACAACCTGAACAAGAGCACCCATTGCCACGGCAAAACGCATCTTGCTGAATGTTTCCCCGTAAATAGCCTTATAGATCAGATCCTCATTCTCATATGTGCCCCTCTCGTGAAACAGGAACCGGAAAAAAGAAGAAAAAGACAATTTCATGATCACGCACCCCCTTCCGGTTCAAATTCGAGAATCTCGTCAAAATCGGAAGTATCCTCTTTTACTTTGGAAGCTGCTCTATCGGGATCTATGGCATCCAGGAGCCTCTCATAAACCGCAAGCATGGCATCGTGTGATTTATCTACAAAGGCTCTGTCACCTCTCTTGGCCGCTTCTTCGAGTTCCTTTGCCATCTCTGACAGATTCATCTCGCCTATCATCTTGGATGTGCTCTTGATGGAATGAACCTGAATTGCATAATCACCAAGGTTCCCCAAAGCAAGCGACTCCTCCATAGTTTTCTTTTTGGCCGTAGATTCTTGGGCATACTGATTAAGAAGAGTCTTGTAAAACTCCGCATCATTCTGACTGTAATACATGCCGGTATCAGTATCCACACCGATAGCCTTGAGTCTGTCAAAGATATCATCCGGCGCAATACCGGAATGATCCTCTTTAGGCGGGTGATTACTGTTTGCTGCGACAAGTGCAGGTGGAAGGACACGTTTTAATACTCTTTCAAGTTCAACCATATCCACCGGTTTTGCTACAAAGCCATCGAACCCGGCCTGTCGGAACATTTCCCGGGCAGAGCTTACCGCATTAGCGGTAAAAGCAATCACCGGAGTAATGATTTTGGATCTTGTCTGCTCACTTCTGATCCTCCTCATTGCTTCCACACCGTCCATAACCGGCATCATATGATCCATAAAGATTACATCGTACTCATTCTGGCGGCACAGATCGATCGCCTCCTGTCCGGACTCGCACGTTGTAACTATCATTCCGTATCTGCGGAGCATTCCCGATGACACGATAAGGTTCATCGGCTCATCATCAACGATAAGTGCTCTGGCACCAGTGAAAGATACGGCACCCTCCTCAAAAACATCATCTCCCGGCTTGCTGTTAAGAATACCCACTACAGGAAAACAGTAAAAAGGTTTGGGCATCACACGCACTTTAGAAGCTGTGGGTCTGTTAAGTTCCTCGGGATTTGCAACAACAGTTACAAGAACATCCGATGCAAGTGATTCCATATATTCGACCGCACTGTTGTATTCTTCCGGGCCGGCAAACAGGTGTGTGAGCTTCTTGTTATCCACCAGGGCCCGCAATGAACCTAAGTTATCGACTCTGTGCATCGAAACCTTCATACCCGTAACTATATTTCTGACCATTGAATCGTAGAATTCACGCACATGCGGATTGGAGTATTTTTCAAAGTGAAGATATGCACCCAGACTGATGGACTCCCTATCCTTAACCGACATGCACGGATTGGGATCGATAATACGGTTCGGTATGCTTACTCTTACCGATGTGCCCCCTCCGATACTGCTCTCTATGATCATAAAGCCGCCAAGTGATTTTACAAATCCGTGAACGATCATCATTCCAAGCCCCAGGCCGCCGGTCGTCCTGTCTCTTCCCGAATCCGCTTTATAGAAATCGTCGTATATCATCTCAAGCTGATGTTCGTCCATGCCTATGCCGGTATCCTTAACCTCGATGATCAGATTGATACCGTACACTTGGGAAACCGATGACACATGAACGTACACGCCGCCTTCATTGGTAAACTTGATCCCATTAATTATCAGATGCCATAATACCTTTTTAAGTTTATCAACGTCGGTGTTCATCACCGAAGGTATGGAAGGTTCAACATCTATGATAAGTTCTATGTTTTTCTTCCTGTGCGGTTCTATCTCACTTACAAGATCGTTAAATACGGAAGAGAGCATATAGTCTTCATAATTTACAGCGACATCGTTCCTGTCTATCTCCGAAAAATCAAGGATATTGCTTATCTGCTCTCCGATTCTCTTCCCGGCCTCCTCTATCGCGACAAGATCGTTTTTTCTGTCCCTGTCCGTCTCCTTACTTATTTCGATATTGCAAAGGCCCAGTATTGTATTGATCGGGGTTCTGATCTCATGCGATACGTTGGCGATAAAATCATTCAGCCTTCCCGTTGACTCGTTGAGCTTGGTTATCTCTTCCTTAGAGTGTCCCAAGACTTCCTGCCACTTGTTGATTATTGTTCTGGAGATCCACGCAGTCATTGTCACGACCGCTACATGCAGAAGTGTCCTTGTTAACGTAAGCGAATCAAACTTCATCCCGCCCGCTGCAAGGTTGATTATTTCGTATGCCATGGTTATGTAATACGTAAACTGGCACAAAGTGACAAGCGAATGGATGCCCGTCATCGTATACAGAAACATCACAACGCAGATCACGACGGCAAGATCGAAGGTACTAGTATCGTGAGTTCCGTAATAAAAGAAAGTGGCCATCATAAGAAGAGAGCACACCCACAGGCGCATCCGTCCGCTCCCTATATTGGAAAAATAAATATACCACGACAGGAGCACACCTCCCAATATGAGAAATGTCATCCATTTTTCCCAATCCATCACGAAAATCTCGGCAACCAAAATAATCGAAAAAATCGTATATGTGAGCAGCATCATCAGATGTGATGATATAAACAGTTCGTCGTCGTTTTTATCCACTTACAGTTCCCTCATTTGATAATCCTTGTCCTCGTCAATAAGTTCCACCATAACCTGTGCAAATCTCGGGTCAAACTGTGTACCCGAACAGTTTATAAGTTCTTCCCTGACTTTGTCCTGCGGAAGAGTATCTCTGTAACTTCTCTTACTTGTCATCGCATCATAAGCATCCGCAACAGCAATTATCCTTGCAACTTCCGGAATATCTTCTCCTGCAAGCCCATCCGGATATCCCTTTCCGTCAAACCTTTCATGATGCCATCTGGCTCCGCTTGAGAGATTGGGCATTTCCTTTATCGTCTCGAGTATCTGTTTTCCGATGACGGGGTGCTTCTTGATCACATCGTATTCTTCATCCGTCAGGCGTTCTTTCTTGTTGATTATCGCATCCGGAACGCCAATCTTACCCACATCATGAAGGAGCCCTATCATGTATATATCATTCTGGCCCTTTTCATCATATCCGCATCTTGCAGCTATCTCTTTTGCATACTCCGCAACACGGCTGGAATGGCCGTTTGTATAACGGTCCTTGGCGTCAATGGCAAATGCAAGCGCTTTAATAATGTGCATGCCGAGCTGCTCATTCTCCTCGGTTTTCTTCTCAACCTCCTGCTCCATATGATCTTTAAGTAGTGTAAGAGACAACAGGTTGTTTATTCGAAGGAACAGTTTTTCCTGCGAAATGGGAAGTTTGATTAAATCAACGGCTCCAAGTTCGAGGCACCTCTCTTCGATAACAAGATCATCAGATGCTATGAAAACTACGGGAATCTTGCGAAGCGCTCCTCCCTGTCTTCTGATCCTTATTACCGTATCAATTCCGTTCATTCCTGCCATATCGGCCTTTATCATTATCAGATTCGGTCTGTTATCACCAAGGTGTTCAAGAAGTTCCTCTCCCGAATTGCATCCCTTTACGTCAAGGCCCTTTGCAATAAGAGCATTACGCATAAAATCAAGGTCCGCGGGATCATCGCAGGCGATAACGATATGATTTTCATCCTCACTGTTTCCGATGAGTGATGTATGCATTTCCGAATCGGTGCTTCCGGTTTCAACCGATAGTTCTACAAGACCACTGTATTTATTCTTCTTCCACGATTCCATAACACGTTCGGTAACGCGACCTACATTATAATCACTTATCTCCGGGAGCAGCAGGAAGAAATGGTTGTACCCTATCTGCATCATGATATCGCTGTTTCTTAATGACTCCTGCAACAGTGAACGCAAACTCATCATGATTTTTTCTTTTTCCGGTTCGGACACATCCTTGGGAATGAATTTGGCCGTAAAAAGCATTTTGTACGCGGTGCCCCGGTACCTGTCCATGTACCTTATCATATAACGGTATACGTTTCCGAATGCCTCCTTACCCATCCACATTGCATTTTGCGGAATGTTTCTCTCCTCGAGTATAGTGGTCATCATGGACAGATTGATGTCGCTCGGCAGATCATTCTCGTAGTCGTTGCCCTTGTAGAGCGAATAGCCATGCTTGCCGTTATTCTTGATCGAATAAAGAGCTCTGTCGCACAATCTGAAAAGCTCGTTAAAATCAGTTCCCTGCTCCGGGACAAAAATGGCACCTATGGAGGCTCCGAGAGGAATGCTCATATCAGGCCCCATAATATCTCGTGCTTCATTAATAAGCGTCATATTGACGGCATCCGAGAACTTGCTTATATCTTTCTCGTCTTTCATGCCATCGGCAAATACAAGGAATTCATCTCCTCCGATCCTTCCGAAAACGGACTGAAAAGGCATATTGTTCTTCACGATTCCGGCAAAAGAAGCAAGGACGCGATCACCCATGTCATGCCCGTATATATCGTTAACAAGCTTAAACGAATCAAGGTCAATGATCATCAGTGTTCCGTGATGATCACTGCACAGTTGCGATATGCGTTCGTTTGCATTGTACTTGTTGTAGAACCCGGTGAGTTTGTCGATCGTTGCCTCTTCTTCGAACTTGAGCATTTTACCGCGGGTATTCAGTATTTTATTGACTCGTCTTACCAGGACTTCCGGGTCAAACGGCTTCCTGACATAATCCGATACTCCGATCTCAAATCCCTTGCTTTCATTGGCATTATCCTCATCGGCTGTCAAAAAAACTATGGGAGTCTCGGGAATTCCAAGTTCCCTCTCAAGTTTGCGATACTTATCGTATGTCTCAAATCCGTCCATTTGAGGCATATTAATATCAAGAAGAATAAGGTCGGGTGCACCTTTATCCTTCACATATTCAAGCAGGCTGCTGCCCGAACGAAGGGCTGTAGCACGCATATTGTTCTTGGACAGAATCTGACCCGCCATTTTCAGATTTGTCACATCGTCATCGACAATAATGATCCATGAAGCCATATACCTTCTCCTCTTATAATTCGCATGGTACTGTATGCGTCTTTAGCCTTTTTCCTCCAACTATTTCTTCATTTGTGTATTATAATATCATAGAATGCGATAGACATGAAGAATTGCGCTTCGTAAGACTCGCGCATAAAATTCAACTGTCCTGTATGAAGACAAGGATCTTAACGGGTTTCTCGACTATGTGGATTCTACGGTTCTCGGGAAGGGACGAACGATAAACAGACTGCTATCTTAATGCAAACAATGTGGCTGAATACCATTATCATGTGACTGCCGAGGGCAAGGAAGATACATGGATCGTCAACTACAACAAACGTACTGTATTCTTTAACAACGGTAATACAGAGTATTCATCCGATATGATGAGTGATTTTTCCCTCGGTGTATGGTTCACGGCTATAGAAGAATACTATGATTATCACCCGGACAGATACCCGGCGCAGTAGTTTGTTATCTCCAGCTTATCCGGCTCCACATGGCAGGTAAGAAACAGTATCTCAACCCCTGCTTCTATTGCATCATCCATAGCCTCTCCGAACTCAGGATGCGTTCCGATATTCGGTCGAACCTCGGTTACGCCGTCCATCTGTATCACAAAGGCAAGGATTGCATGATATCCGGCAATCTTTGCCCTGATCAGTTCCCGTATATGCTTTACACCGCGTTCTGTCGGTGCATCGGGGAAGTATCCGATTCCGTCAACCTCAAGTGTGCAGCCTTTGACCTCCATGAGGAACTTCTCTTTGCCTCGTTCCATATAGAAGTCTATTCGTGAGTCACCAAATGTATATTCCGGTATTACCCTGTCATAATCCTGTGTATCGAGCCATTCTTTCACTACCTTATTCGGTGCCTGGCTGTCTATATTGAAAAGAATCCCTGTATTTTTCCGGACGGCCACCAGATCGTACTTCGTCTTCCTGTCAGGTGTCCCCGGAGCCGTCAGCCACACTTCACACCCCGGTAGCAGCAGTTCCCTGCATCTGCCGGTGTTCTTCACATGAACTGTCTCTTTATGTCCGTCAATATCCACCTCCGCTACGAATCGGTTAGGACGCTTTAGGAAGGTGGCTCGGGTGATATTTTCATACTTCATATGTCTTCTCCGTCACCTGAGATTGTCAAAAAGAACCGTCCCTTTTGACATTAATCATTTCTTGTGTAACGTGCATCTTTGTACGTTCCTATCTTCTTGATCTTTTTTTCCCTCAGCATTTTGCCAAGTACTAACTCTACTGTTTTAACACTTATATCAGGCACTTTTTGCATAATATCCTGTTTAGATATAGGAACAATAGCACCGAGCAATATACTTTCAACACGCTCGGATTTCTTTGCTTTTTTCAGAGAAATATCAGTGAAAGACTCGTCCAAATCTTTATAACATCTATATAAGATCTGCATAAAGTTTATGATGAATGGTACATAATCATTTTCGTTCTCATGCCATGATTCTGATGATATTCGCAGTGCTTCATAATATCCGGCCTTGTATTTGTTAATCTGTCCTTCATATGAAATGTATCTGACTATATCATATCCCGATAAATATAACAGCAGAACTGTTATAAGTCTTGAAACACGGCCATTTCCATCAAGAAAAGGATGTATGCACAAGAAGTCCAGAACAAAACAAGGTATAAGCATAAGTGACGGTATCTCTGAATCCTGTCTTGCCTCATAGTATGCCAGTATCAATTGTTCCATGTTATCCTGTACATTTTTCGCCGAAACAGGCTTGAATCTCACGCGCCTGCTTCCGTCCGGGCCGTACTCCATTATGAAATTATTTGTTTTCTTATACTGTCCGGCCTCCAGATGATTCGTTGCCTCTTCTATTGTTTTATGAAACAATAAAATCACATCTTCTGTCAGATCAAGGTCCTCATAAGTAGTATAGATGAGATTCAAAGCGTCCTTGTATCCTGAAATCTCCATCTCATCATGTGTTATAGGAACAGCTCCGGCAACGATATCTCGTATTCTGTCATCTGTTGTTACTATACCTTCAATAGCGTTACTGCCTTTTACAGACTCAATTATTGCTTTTTGTCTGAGGCTTTCAAATGTTTCACTGTATTGGAGTTTGCGAAACTCTTCCCGTGATTTTAAATCGGCTATTACATTAGCAAGACCAACTATATTCCCCGGTATAGAATCTTTCAAAAAAGAATAGTCGTATGTATGCATATTCAGCTCCCTAAAATGTAATTTACTACCTAAATTCTATCATTTTTTAGGTAGTAAATCAACGTCAATAGGGACGGTTCTTTTTGACACCATGTTTACTGACACAGTTTTGCCACTACATCGGAGATCGTCTTTCCCTCAGCTTTTCCCTTAAGTTCAGGCATAACGGTTTTCATGATCAGCCCTTTATTCTTCGAGGCAACAC
>DEEW01000113.1:0-889 GCA_002350465.1 Lachnospiraceae bacterium UBA2868 | reverse complement strand
TTAAGTAGCGCTTCTACTTCTTCCGCACTTAGCATCTTCGGGGCATATTCTTCAAAGACAGCGAGGCGGGCCTTATACTCTTCAAGAAGCTCTTTCCTGTCAGCAGGGCAGGTTTCTATCTGCTCCTTAACGCTCTTTAGTTCCTTCAGGATCGCCTGATCTACCATCTCTTCCGGCACATTGTCCCTGCACCCGTTGTCTATACCGATTTTCTTGGCCGCAGAATACAATACCGATATCGATTCTTTCCTTTCCTTGTCATGAGCCTTCATCGCCTCCATCATATCTTTCTGTAATTTTTCCAACTGCATCTCCTAAACCTCCTACTCATTTAATAGTTATATATGTTTTACCGATATCTCCCGTTATCCCGTACTGCTTCTTAAAATCATCAAGATCCCTGTCATCTCTTAAGAACATGATCTCCTCGAAAGCTCCGGTCTTTAAGTTTTTAAACCCCGCAACCTCTTCCCCATTACAGATACTTGCATGTATCATGGGAGTCTTCTCCCGGGGGTCATATGATTTTTTCTTATCCTTCCTAAAGAACATCTGAAACATCCCTTTGATAAGAAGCGGCTTACGCGGCTTTTTTACCCTCCTCATCCTCAAACTCCTCATAGTATTCATCAAGAAGTTCCATTATCCTCGATGCGATCTGTACATAATCTTCTGTATTTAGATTGGCAAGGGATATCCTGACATTCCCTTTCGGAGCATCAAAGCCCGGTCCGTACATCAGAACAACTCCTTTTTTCTTTGCCAGATCATTAAGAAAATCAATATCGGAAATATTATCTTCTCTCCACTTGGCAAACTCTTCTCCGTATTTATCACATATCAAGGCATTGATATCGATCAACGCATAATATTTGGCATTATCGTTTGC
>DEEW01000069.1:3864-4089 GCA_002350465.1 Lachnospiraceae bacterium UBA2868 | reverse complement strand
GAACTGTTCGAACAGACGGCGGAAGCGCTGGCTTCTGCAATTGATGCCAAGGACAAGTATACACACGGCCATTCATCGAGAGTGGCGGATTATTCGAGAAAGATAGCAGAGCTTGCGGGAATGGATGAAGATACCTGCGATGAGGTATATTATTCAGCCCTTCTCCATGATGTAGGTAAGATAGGTGTGCCTGATTATATTATTAACAAGGACGGCAAGCTTACC
>DEEW01000069.1:1922-3791 GCA_002350465.1 Lachnospiraceae bacterium UBA2868 | reverse complement strand
ATCAAGAAACATCCGACCATCGGAAACCAGATACTGTCACGTATCAACCGCTCACCGTATTTAAGTGTCGGAGCACATCATCATCATGAAAGATACGACGGAAAAGGTTATCCCGACAGGCTGATGGGTGATGATATACCGGAAATAGCCAGAATAATAGCGGTTGCAGATGCATACGATGCAATGACCTCCAAGAGAAGTTACAGAGATCCTATTCCGCAGCATGAGGTAAGAGAAGAGATCGTAAAGGGATCCGGGACCCAGTTTGATCCGGAGTTCGCCAAACTGATGCTTCATCTCATAGACCGTGACGAGGAATATGAGATGCAGGAGCGCGGAGAGATCAGGGAACTTGCCGGCAAGAATACTCTTAACTGCAGGGAGTACAAGGAAGATATCTCCGAGGGTATGCTGCTGGGCAGCAATATTACCAGAATTACCCTTAAAGCAAAATCCGATGAAAATCACAGGGGAGAGCAGTACATTCCATCCCTTATTTTATTTGATTCCCTTGACGGAAGATTCCATCGCAGCGAAAAAAAGGTCAGGGATATGCTGTATCTTGAGTATGCTGAAATCAGGTTTGACGGCAGGGTAATATCTCACGGAGCACGGAAGATTGAAAGTGAGCTCACCGGCTTTGCATCAACGGATACTGCCGCTCTTAAGGATGCATATTCCAAGGGACTTAAGTATGAGATAGAGGCCGTCAGGTACAGGGATCATATTCAGATCAGAATATTGAATTCATTCGGAGAGATCAAGGTTACAATAGCCCTTGCGGATGTGGCAAGATATGCTTATCTGTCACTTACGGGTGAATACTGTAACATATGGAACGTTACTGTTGACAAGGATACTGAGGAGATAGGAGCGGATTATATACCGCGGATCGCAGAGGAAATCAGCTATATTAACGTTCCTGCCGGAGACATACCGAACGTTCAGGTCGAAGGGTGGTGTGCCGCATTATCAGAGTCTGTTCCGATCATTGACGGGATGAAGATATCATTTCATACAATGAGCCTGCCGACTGCAAGACTTATATGGCACTGTCCGTATATTAAGCTGTTTGCGTCAGAAACAGGAAGACTTGATGATCCCGGTCTCAGAGATCTGGTACTTATTAGACTTGACGGAGAAGACTGGGAATCGGATGAAAACGTAGATAACAAGATACTTGTCCAGAAGGATGAGAACTTTAGGGATTGGGACTCATGGAGAGAACTTAACAGGAATGGAATGGATTGTGACATATACATTACCCAAAATGATAATGTTATAACAGTCAAGACAGTAAATGGTGGAATAAACATAATCAGTACCACTACCATAACCGGAGGACCATGTAAAGTTTATGCCGCTCTTACAGGCGATCAGGTGGCACTTACAAACATCAGAATATCTAAATGGCGCTGATCAATTATCGTTTTTGACTCTCGGTATTAAGAGGGGGTACAGAAGCGATGATATCACAAGCCCTGACAGCCCCTGAACAAGGTTTGCGGGAACGCTTGCGATTGCGCCTTTTCCGTATATGAACAACTCGAATACAAGGTACCCTCCCGCAACAATTATAGTGGAGAATACCCCGCAAAGGATCACCCGAAAGTGGTCCTTTTTGATTTTATCCCGGAATCTTCCGAATATAAAACCGCTTCCGAGAGCGCAGATCCCCTTGATAAGAAATGTTATCGGAGCATAGATGAAATATCCGCCGAGTATATCGGCAAGTGCCGATCCGACTGCTGCGGCAGCTCCGCCGTAAAGGGGACCTAAAATCACTCCGGACAAAATTACGAAGGCATCCCCGGGATGGATGTATCCACCTGTCCCCGGTGTAGGTATCTTAATTATAAAAGTGGCAAC
>DEEW01000069.1:0-1791 GCA_002350465.1 Lachnospiraceae bacterium UBA2868 | reverse complement strand
TACTCATCCGGGGAATCATTGTCAATAAGCGTAATTATATGAAAAATCTATAAAAAGTTATAGATTGTAGCCGCAGAGTGTTATATAATACCACTTAATGTGCCAATGGTCAGGAATAGAAAGAGGTATTTAAAATGGTAACAAACGGTATTAAAGGCAGAGGCATGACAACACAGCTTGTGGCTCAGGGGGCTATAATAGCGGCTCTTTATGTCGTACTTTCACTTATGACGTATCAGTTTTCGTATCTGGAAATTCAGTGCAGGGTAGCGGAAGCGCTTTGCATGGCTATATACTTCACACCCGCCGGGGTATGGGGAGTATTCGTAGGGTGTCTTATCACCAATATGTTTTCGGGATCGTGGATGGATATCGTGTTCGGATCGGCCGCAACACTTATTGCGGCACTTATTACAAGAGCAATGACGGTTCCTATGAGAAAAGTAAACGGTAGCAAACTGGACTTTAAGCATATGCTTCTGCTTCCGATTCCGACGGTAGTTGTAAATGCACTTGTAATCCCTTTTGTACTGTATTACGGTTACGGTATCGTAAGCATGGGATCGGCAACAGCAAAATGGTCGGTTCTCGGACTTATGATGTTCTCCATAGCCGCAGGCGAGATCATATCGTGCTATGTGTTCGGACCGCTGATAGTTAAGCTTATGACCTCAGTGGAGACAAAGCTGTCATTTAGCCGGGAATAATTCCGGGAAGCTGTTAACCGGTGGTGTATAAATGAGTAATTCAATGAGTGGTGATAAAAAAAGAGAATCCGGCCCCGATCTTGTAAGAACGCTTGCCTGTTTTTTTGTTGTGGGCGCACATTTTTACCTTAACATGGGATATTACAACGTGCCCCTTGCCGGGCCGAAAATGTTCGTCGAGACGGCGTTCCGCTGGCTGTTTGTCACAGCGGTTCCCCTGTTTTTTATGCTGACAGGATATTTCAAGAAGAACAAGAAGGCAGACAGGAGTCACTATATGGCGCTTATTCCTCTTGTTATATCATATGTGCTTATCTCGGTTGCCAAGATGATACTGTACAACCGGCTGTACGGAAAGATATACACCGTTAAGGATATGTTCATCAATCTCGGAAATTACCAGATTGCCTGGTATATGGGGCTGTATCTGTGCGTGTTCTTACTTATTCCTTTTTTGAACAAGGCATGGTATGCGCTTGAGGAAAAAGAGCAGAACATACTTCTCGGAACCCTTGTATTTTTGTGCACGGTATATCCCGTCTGGAACTATATAGCGCCGTCATATTTCATCGGAATATACCCGGTTCTTTTCTATTTTCTCGGGATAGCGGTGCGTGACAGGAGATGGAGACCTAACAGAATTGTTCTTACCGCGGTTCTTATCCTTACAGTGCTTGTTGAAGCCTTCATCAGTACAAGATTTACATCGACCGGAAATTTTGACTGGAATCTTATTTCGACTGCTGACGGTACATACGGAACGTTGTTCATATCCATATGCACCGTCTGCATTTTTCTTCTTTTCTATGATGTGAATATCAGGTCGAAAATCATTTGCCGGATACTCTCATCGATAAGTTCGGTTTCTTTTGAAATATACCTTTTTGCAGGTGCATACGATGCAATCATATATCAGTATGCAAAACGTTTTCTTCCGGGACCTGTGGAAGCGTTCTGGTGGTTCTTCGTAACGGTTCCCTTAAGCTTTGTGTGTGCTTATCTGTCTTCGCTCATCTTCCATGGTGTGGTTAATCTTGCGCTGAGGAAGATAAATACCCGATAATTTTCACCAGAAGCGGGTGTC
>DEEW01000016.1:6773-7142 GCA_002350465.1 Lachnospiraceae bacterium UBA2868 | reverse complement strand
CATGATGAATTAAAAAAAGCCTTCAAGGAAAGCAATGATGGTATGCCAAAGGCAATTATTGCTCATACTATAAAAGGTAAGGGTATTTCCTTTATGGAAAATGAATTGTGGTGGCATTATCAAGTCCCTTATGGAGACTACTATCTTAATGGGAAGAAGGAATTAGAAGGAGTGGCTTTATGAGGGATCATTTACTAGCATCTCTTGCAGAGATAGCGGAAAAAGATGAGCGAGTAGTATTCTTAACAGGAGATTTAGGATATGTAGTTCATGATCATATAAAAGCTGTATGTGGAAATAGGTATATAAATGTTGGTATAGCCGAACAAAATATGACTGCACTTGCTGCTGGATTAGCATTGGAGGGTA
>DEEW01000016.1:6585-6712 GCA_002350465.1 Lachnospiraceae bacterium UBA2868 | reverse complement strand
CCATCGATCAGGTGTCTTGAACAAATAAGAAATGATATTTGTTATCATCGTGCAAATGTTAAGATCCTAGCTGTAGGTGGAGGATTAGTGTATGGAAATCAAGGAATAACACATCATGCTACAGAAT
>DEEW01000016.1:3322-6537 GCA_002350465.1 Lachnospiraceae bacterium UBA2868 | reverse complement strand
TTAGCATTGATGAGAGTAATGCCTAATATGAGAGTCTATGTGCCGGGGGATGCGTACGAAGCTATAGAATGCTTAAAAGATGCTTACAATTATAAAGGACCAGCGTATATACGACTTGCCAGAAACAAAGAAAAAAACTTCCATAATGAATACGAAAAGTTGGATATTTCGAAGATACAAATGTTTGGTGACTACGGAGAAGAAATTCAAATATTATCATGTGGGTCTATTTTATGTGAGGCACTAAAGCTTAAAGATATTCTTGAAGAAAGTGGAATTAAGGTTGGGGTTGCATCTATTCCCAGGATAAAACCAATAGATAAAGATGGTATAGGTAATTTAGCTAATTTGGCTAAATTATTAATCACGATAGAAGAACACCAAATAGCAGGAGGACTCGGAGGAACTATTGCTGAGATAATATCGGAGATAAGTACATCGCATGCCGTTCTGTACAGAGTTGGGCTAAATGATACATTTTCTGAAATTACTGGCACGCAAGAGTTCTTGCGAGATGAATATTGTTTGTCAGCGAAAAAATTAGCTCCTGTAATAATGGGTGCATATAAAGAGCTTTGTGAATGATGAGGATAGCCATTGCAGGTGCAAACAGTTTTATAGGAAAGAGACTTATCCCCATTGCGTTGCAGAATAAGGATACAGAGATTATAGCTGTTATAAGGAATAGCAAAAGAAGAGAGAAGTCTGTAATCCATGATAGATTGAAATTCCTCGTTTGTGATATGAAAGATTATGATGAAATAGGTAGATTTGTCGGGAAATGTGACGCTTTTATAGATCTTTCTTGGGCGGGTTCAAGAGGAGCTGACAGACAAGACCATGATATGCAAAAATTTAATTATGCATGTAATATGGCCGCAATGAAATCTATGGCAGATGCGGGGTGTAGAACGCTTGTATCCGCAGGAAGCCAGGCAGAATATGGAATATGTGAAGGAATAATTACGGAAGAGACTGAGTGTAACCCAAATACTGAATATGGCAAGTATAAGCTTGAAATATACAATTATACCAAGAGTATTTGTGATAATTATAAAATCAGATTTATAGAACCTAGATATTTTAGTCTGTATGGTCCCGGAGATTATGAGAAAACTTTAATTGTCAGCTGCATGAAAAAAATGTTGAATGGAGAAGATGTTAAACTAAATAGTTGCACACAATTTTGGGATTATATGTATGTGGATGATGCTGTACAAATATTATTGAAACTAATATATCAAGATAGTGTGACTGGGGTTTTTAATTTTGTTACTGGTGAATATAAGAAATTATATGAATATATTTTTGAAATGAGAAATGCCTTAGATAGTAGCAGTATGCTTGATTTTTCTGGTGAATGGGGGGGGACAGATGATTAATCTTCGAACTGATGCCAGCAAGCTGCGTTCAGTTGTAGGGAAACTTGATCTAACGCCGTTTGATAAAGGGATAATTGAAACGTCTAAAGCAATTTAGATTGAAGCCTTCATGACATATAATAAATTGTGTAGCAAAAGTAAAATCAGTTCGTTATGTAGTAAAACCCTCCTCATAACCGGTGCAGCCGGATTCATAGGATCAGCCCTCGTTATCAGCCTTCTCGAAGTCTGTAAGGATTGTAGAATTATCGGCATCGACAATCTAAACGATTACTATGACCCAGAGCTCAAAAGGTACAGGCTGCGGAAGATAGAAAAGGCCGCTGAACAATCATCATCACTGTGGGAGTTTCACGAAGTTGATATAGCTGATGACGATGCACTTAAAAAGCTCTTTGATAAACACAATCCACACATAGTTATCAACCTCGCCGCTCAAGCCGGAGTACGTTATTCCATTACAAATCCTACCGCTTACATCCGTTCCAATGTGGACGGATTTTTTAATTTACTCGAATGTTGCAGGGCGGATAGCGTGTTAGAGCATCTGGTATATGCATCAAGTTCTTCTGTTTACGGCGGGCGAACAACTGTGCCGTTTAAGGAGTCAGACCAAGTGGATAATCCTGTGAGCCTCTATGCTGCTACGAAGAAGAGTAATGAGCTACTGGCACACAGTTATTCAAAGCTATACAACATCCCGTGTACAGGCTTGCGCTTTTTCACAGTCTACGGTCCTGCAGGTCGTCCTGACATGGCATACTTCAGTTTCACTGAGAAGCTGAGAAGAGGGGAATCTATAGATATCTATAATTTTGGAGACTGTCAGAGGGATTTCACATATGTTGATGATATCGTAGATGGGATTGTGAGAGTCATTCAATCGCCACCATCCAAATTGACAGGCTCTGATGGTTTACCGATACCGGCATATGAGATTTATAATATTGGCCACGGCTCACCTGTGGGACTTATGGATTTCGTCAGTATTTTGGGTGAAGAACTGGTACGGGCTCATGTACTCCCACAGGACTTTAATATAGACTCTCACATGAATAAAGTACCTATGCAAGCCGGGGATGTTCCGATTACATACGCAGACACGAGTAAGTTAGAAGAGGCGTTTAATTACAAGGCCACCACAGACTTAAGAACCGGGCTGAGAGCTTTTGCAGAGTGGTACTACGAATACTATATAGCGAATACACTCTAAACCTCACCGGATGTTACAGAACTGTGGTTATAATCTGGACGGGGTGAATGTGTACGTATCCTCTGAATACGCTCTATCCAAACGTACTGGAAAACTATTCAAGAAAGTACTGGAGCTAGAATCCGTGAGTCCTAATGAGGTCCTACACGTTGGTGACAATCTAAGGAGCGATTGGTTCAGGCCTAAGTTGATAGGGATGAAGGCGATACTTGTTAAAAGTAGCGATGTACGGAAGAAATGATTGAACCCGGCATAAGGAGCGTGTGATTCGTGTGTTCCTCGTGCCGGGTTATTCTGTCCTTTTTAATCCGGCGTTTGGACAATCCGGTATTTATGCGGCCTTGTTTTTCCAGTTCATGGGTTTCCCATGATTTTCCTGCTTAGAATATCTATCTGCTCAGTGTGCTTTGCTGTAACCATTTCAACACAGTCAAGTCGATCAGCCAGCTCCGGGGTAATCCAATGTATCTTACAAAATGATTCAACGTTCTCAATTCTCTTCTCGTTTTCATTCAGTTTCTGCCAAATTTCCGGTATTCCCAAGGCAACAGAGAGACCACGCAATTCCTCAATAATACCATTCTCAAGATTATTGATGCGCTGATCCATGGCATCGAAGC
>DEEW01000016.1:1859-3285 GCA_002350465.1 Lachnospiraceae bacterium UBA2868 | reverse complement strand
ATAGCCTCGAAGCGCTGATCCATAGCATCAAAACGCTGATCAACAGCATCAAAACGCTGATTCATTTCATCTCTTAATGATACAATGACATTTGTTAATTCTTTAATCTCTGACATAATCATAAACCTCCTGTTATCTACTTCGTCAAAAAGATGCTAATTACAAATTATCGGTATCTCTTGGCGAAGTGATACGCCGGAAATGCTATGAGATGTGATCCAAATAATTCGTGACTCGATGATACAATAGTACAGTTTAATTGTCAACATCAAGATCAGAGGCCTCTATAAAACAGTGGTAAATTCTTGCTGGATTATGTATAATTAGTCATAGGCGCGTTTGTACCCTATGGAGATGTTATGCACCAGTTCAGCGAGAATTTATTTCAAAATGCCATAGATCTTAATGACACCATTGTTTTTGAATACAATGCTGTTGATGATGTCATTACGTTTTCTGATAATATCAAGAAATACATTCCCATGCCCGTAAGACTGTCCGCCTTCGTTGAGAAGATGGGATATCTCGGGAAGATCTTTGATGGTGATCTTGAGAAGGCCATATCCTTTTTTACCAATAATGAAAATCAGGACAAGGTTCGTATGGAATACATACGTTTCCTTGATTTTGCCGGAGAATATTGCTGGTATCAGCTAAAGGGGCGTGTGGAAACCGATGACTCCGACAGGATCGTCAGCGTATACGGTACCCTTAGTTATGTTGATGACGAGACCAAGCACCAGCAGGAGGAGATGTCTCTTACAAAAGATCCTCTGACCCGTCTTCTTACTGCGGAAGCTTTTGCCAAAGAGGTTGGTAATTATCTTGACGAGCTGCCGAAGGACGTGATCCCCAATCTCATGATAATCGATCTCGATGATTTTGCCACATGGAAGGACAAATTCAGCGAGATAAATGCGGACGGCGCATTGATTGAGATCGGCAGGATATTAAAGAGGGCTTTCAGAGGTTCGGATGTTATCGGCCGAATAGATGTGGACAGGTTCGGAATACTTATGAAGGGTGTCCGTGCCACCAATATACTGCTTGAGCGTGCCGCTTATATAAGGCAGACTGTCAAGGATGTATGGAGTGATTTTTCAAACAGCGGTTTTATCACGGTAAGCATAGGTATAGCCGCTATGCACGGCAAGGAAGCAACGCTCGAAAGGCTTGAAGCACGGGCATTATCTGCATTAAATGATGCAAAATCAAGCGGCAAGGACAATTATGTCCTGTATACGAGCGATATGGAAAGGCTCGATACATCCGTCAATCCTATTCTTTCCACGAAAGAGATGGAGATGATCAGGAATATCCTGGATCCCATGAGTTCGTGGGCATATGCGGTCGATGATAATTATCAGCTGCTGTACCGTAACGAAGTGCTCGAATCCCGCCTTCAGAATAAATGCGAGGGTATGTG
>DEEW01000016.1:0-1784 GCA_002350465.1 Lachnospiraceae bacterium UBA2868 | reverse complement strand
CAGACTTCGTTTGACTGTAATGTTTATTCGCCGTCACTGCGTACAACAGTGCCGATGCGCGCCAACCGCATTACTATGCGAAACGGCAAGAGCGTATACCTTATTGCATCGGTCAAGGAAGATATAGAGACCCAGATCGCAGCTATGAGCGAGAGTGAAAATCGTACGAAAGACTCTCTTGTTCAGATGATGGATATAATTTGGGATATCAACCTTACGAAGAATACCTGTGTCCGCTTAAAAGAGCAGAATATCAAGAGTTTTATCGATGTCAGAATAGAGAATTACAAAAATCTCTGTGATTTTTTTGCAAAAGAGGTTGTGTACCGGGAAGACCAGACAAGATTTATAGGGGCAACCGATCCGGCACTTATACGTCAGGATGTCCTTGCGGGAAAGCGTACAGTTTGTACCGAACTTCGTCTGCAGAGCCTTACGGGTGAATATGTATGGTACGGAATGTATACTGTCGTACTGTACGATCCGAATGCCGGGGATCGGGAAGAGACGCGTAAGGATGAGAGGATAATGATCGTATGTCTCAACCTCAACGATTACAAGAAGCGAAGCATAGAGGCTGTCGAGGCAAAGATCAAGCATGAGATAATGCATGAGAAGAGCAGCATCCTCAAGGATATGGCTCTTAACTACGAAAGATATGAGAATGTCAATGACATGATCGGAATACTTGTTTACGAGTATACGGTTGCCGATGACAAGTATTATCTGTGTTCGAATTTTGAGGATGTGTTTGAAATAGATAAAAGAGAACTTACGGACGGATGGTCGCTTATTACTTCACTTAAGGTTCATGCCGATGATCAGGAAATGTTTGACCGGTTTATTGAGACGTCAAAATCATCGGCTCTTATACAGAGAACTACGGTAAGGCTGTACAACAAATTCGGGGTTCCGGTTTGGTATACCATTGTTCTTCAGACACTTAGGGGACTTAACAATGTTCCTGTCAGGTATTTGGGAACTCTGCAGAATGTCAATGCAGAGATGAGGATCAAGGCCGAAATGGAGTACCGGGCCGACTATGATTCCATGACCGGTCTGTATAACTCCGAGACATTCTACAAGAAGGCAGAAGAAATAATTGTAAACAAGGAAAACGACAAATTCGTTATCATATCAATAGATATAGACAGATTCCGGCTGATAAATGACAGATACGGGATTGATGCCGGAAACAGGACACTTGAGATGGTAGGCAAGATGATAAGAGAAGTATCACCCAGGGATTCCATCGCGAAACGTTATCAGGGTGATGTGTTCTCGGTGCTTCTGAAATATGATGCCGACCAGGAGCTTGTCAATTATATGTCGAAGCTGTCTTCTGCCGTAAGGGATGCCAGGATAGTACCGATGGCGGTTTCACTTACATACGGCATCTACAAGATCGGGGACCGGACAATCCCCATAAGACTTATGTGTGACAGGGCAAGAGCTGTCAAAAAACAGGTTAAGGGTAGCGCACTTACAAATTATGCGGTATATGATGATGTTATAAGACTCAAGCTCCGTGAGCAGGCGGAGATCGAAGAGGAGATGAATACCGCACTGGCCAATAAAGAATTTGTGATGTTCCTGCAGCCGCAGATAGATCTCAGGACGAGGAAGATGATAGGTGCCGAAGCGCTTGTCAGATGGGATCATCCCATAAAGGGAATTCTTGTTCCGGCACAGTTTCTGACTCTTTTTGAGAGTAACGGTTTTATTACCAAGATGGATATGTACATATGGGAACTTGCCTGCAAATATATACATGATCTTCAGGA
>DEEW01000105.1:10917-11101 GCA_002350465.1 Lachnospiraceae bacterium UBA2868 | reverse complement strand
AGGATATAGAAAGCATTGTAGCACAGATCACGAAGATCCCTACGGAGAGACTGTCAGAGAGTGAAAGCAGCAAACTGCTGAGGCTTGAGAAGGAACTGTCAGCCTCGGTCATCGGGCAGGATGAGGCGGTAGGCGCTGTGTCGCGTGCAATAAAAAGAGGGCGTGTCGGCCTTAAAGAGGCAGG
>DEEW01000105.1:10465-10590 GCA_002350465.1 Lachnospiraceae bacterium UBA2868 | reverse complement strand
CTTCAGGTGCTTGATGACGGTCATATTACCGACTCGGGCGGCCGGAAGGTAAGCTTTAAGAATACGATAATTATAATGACAAGCAACGCCGGAGCCAACCGTATCATCGATCCGAAAAAGCTTGG
>DEEW01000105.1:7748-10344 GCA_002350465.1 Lachnospiraceae bacterium UBA2868 | reverse complement strand
AGAATACCTTCAAGCCTGAATTTATTAACCGTATCGATGAGATCGTGGTATTCAGAACGCTTAATGATGACGATCTGAAAAAAATCGTATCACTTCAGGTCAAGGATCTGTGCGCAAGAGCTCTTGAGGCAAGAGGTATTAAACTTCACATAACGGACTCTGCCAAGAAGCTTGTGGCTGCAAAGGGTAACGACAAGAAGTTCGGAGCCCGTCCAATAAGGCGTGCGATCCAGACAATGCTTGAAGATCCGCTTTCGCTTGAGATTCTTGAGGGCAAGTTCAAGGAAGGCGATGATGTTACTATCGCAGCCAAGGGTGGCAAGATCGTGTTTAAGTAAGGAGAAGTTTTTTGTTTACAATATTTGTAGATTAATTATCCGTTTTAGAATATAATTGAAGTGTATTTCGGAGATAACGAATAGGAGGGTTGTAAATGGCTGCAGTTTCTGAATTGATCCGCAAGGAAGACGGGGGAGCAATAAGTTTCGGTAACCACACACTGGATGCGAAAGCAAAGGTGGAAGATTTTGACGCTTTTGGGAATCTTTACAAGGTCAAAACATTCAAAGAACTTACAAAGCTTGAGAGGGACGGGATGTTCGTATACGAGTCCGAACCCGGAACAAGTGTCAACAATTTTACCGTACAGCCGGATGGCGTAAGTTTTGATGTTTGCGGCGATGAGGATGCCATGATCACCATCGGACTCAAGGAAGATACCGAGTATAACGTAAATGTGGCAGGCCGCGATATCGGAAAGATCAAAACCAACCTTGGCGGTAAGCTCAGCATTTCGGTTGAGCTTTGTGGCAAAGGAGAAATAAACGTAAAGGTTACAGAATAATTAATGGCAAAAGGCAGACCTTCCACGGTGTTCTTCTGCAGCGAGTGCGGATACGAATCATCCAAATGGATGGGACAGTGTCCCGCGTGCAAGGCATGGAACACATTAGTGGAGGAGCCGGTAGGCAGGACGGCACAATCAGGCAGGGGCACATCCCGTATACAGGCACAGCCCACAAGTGTTACGGCGGTATCTCTGGAGTCTTTTCGGAGGTACAATACGGGAATGACCGAACTCGACAGAGTATTGGGAGGCGGTATAGTACCGGGCTCCCTTGTTTTGGTTGGAGGTGATCCCGGAATCGGAAAATCAACGCTTTTGCTGCAGGTTTGCAGGAATCTGGCTTCCGACGGCAGGAAGGTTATGTATATATCTGGAGAGGAATCTCTGTCCCAGATCAAGATGCGTGCCATGCGCATAGGGGAGTTTTCCGACAATCTTCTGCTGCTGTGTGAGACCAATCTTGCGGACATAGAGGAAGTAATCAAAAAACACAAACCCGATGTTGTGATCATAGACAGTATCCAGACTATGTATTCCGATAGTGTCTCTTCCGCACCCGGAAGTGTTTCCCAGGTCAGGGAAGCCACCAATATCCTTATGGGAATTGCAAAGCGGGACCAGATTACTGTTTTTATAGTAGGGCATGTAACGAAGGAAGGGACTGTTGCAGGGCCCCGTGTTCTTGAACATATGGTTGATACTGTCCTGTATTTTGAAGGTGACAGATATGCCTCCTACAGAATCGTCAGGGCAGCCAAGAACCGTTTCGGCTCCACCAACGAGATAGGTGTTTTTGAGATGCGCTCCCAGGGACTTGTGGAGGTTGCCAATCCGTCTGAGTATATGCTGAGCGGCCGCCCGAAGGATACTTCGGGATCCTGCGTTGTCTGCGCGATGGAAGGTACACGCCCTATGCTTGTGGAAGTTCAGGCGCTTGTGTGCCGTTCGGGATTCGGGATCCCCAGAAGGCAGGCTACGGGAATTGATTTTAACAGAGTCAATCTGCTGATGGCGGTTCTTGAGAAGCGTATGGGACTTAAGATGGGAGAGTGCGATGCTTATCTTAACGTTGCAGGCGGAATGAAGATGAATGAACCGGCGATCGATCTCGGTGTTGCCATGGCTGTTGTATCGAGTTTTACGAATACTCCGATACCCGAAGATATGGTAATGTTCGGAGAGGTGGGGCTTTCCGGTGAGGTCAGGTCCGTATCTCTTGCAAATGTCCGGGCAGCGGAAGCGGTAAAGCTTGGGTTTAAGAGAATATTGATGCCGGCGACAAATGCCTGGTCGGTTGAGGATACCGGCGGTGCCAAAATCATTGCGGTAGAGAACCTTTCCGACGCAATAAAAACATTTAAGTGATCAGAGGAACTAAACAATGGTAAGACGAATCTATGTTGAAAAGAAAAGTGCGTATGCGGCCGCAGCACGGGAACTGCTCTCGGATCTTAAGGGATATTTGGGCCTTGAGGGACTGCAAAAAGTCAGGATACTCATAAGATATGATGTGGAAGATCTTGATGAGGATGTTTTCAAAACTGCTGAGAAATGTGTGTTTTGTGAGCCGCCTGTAGACGATCTTTTCGAGGATGATTTTCCGAGGGAGAAGGATGACAGGGTTTTCTCGGTTGAGTATCTTCCGGGACAGTTTGACCAGCGCGCGGATTCAGCCGTTCAGTGTGTACAGTTTCTGTCGCCGGACAGTCTTCCCATAATCAGGACAGCAACAACTTACTGCCTTACCGG
>DEEW01000105.1:6491-7706 GCA_002350465.1 Lachnospiraceae bacterium UBA2868 | reverse complement strand
GGGTTTGACAAGCCGGAAACTCTCGTTGCCAACTATGATGAGCCTGCCGATGTTAAAATATTTAACGGGTTTGTCACAATGGATGAAAACAGCCTTAAAGAGTTGTATGATTCGCTATCACTTGCCATGACGTTTAAGGATTTTCTCCATATACAGAATTACTTTGCAAATGATGAAAAACGGGATCCGTCAATGACGGAGATCCGTGTTCTTGATACATACTGGAGTGATCACTGCAGACATACAACGTTTTCAACCGAGCTTACGAATGTGACCTTCGATGACGGATACTATGCGGAGCCTATAAAGAAGTCATTTGAGGATTACAAGAAGGCAAGAGCCGATGTTTACGGTGACCGTAAGGACAAGTTCATATGCCTGATGGATATCGCACTCATGGGCATGAAGGAACTCAAGAAACAGGGTAAGCTTGCGGATCAGGAAGAATCCGACGAGATAAATGCATGCTCGATAGTAGTGCCGGTGGAGATTGACGGAGTAGAGGAAGAGTGGCTTGTAAGCTTCAAGAATGAGACCCACAATCATCCTACCGAGATTGAACCTTTCGGTGGTGCGGCAACGTGCCTCGGAGGTGCGATCCGTGACCCGCTTTCGGGAAGAAGTTACGTTTATCAGGCTATGCGTGTTACCGGTGCTGCTGATCCTACACGTCCGATGAGTGAGACACTGCCCGGAAAGCTTCCTCAGAGAAAGCTTGTAAGAGGTGCTGCAAAGGGATACAGCTCCTATGGTAACCAGATAGGGCTTGCGACAGGTTTCGTAAAGGAAATCTACCATCCCGATTATGTTGCCAAGAGAATGGAGATCGGTGCGGTCATGGGGGCTGCCAAGAGATCTAATGTCATGAGACAAACCTCGGATCCCGGAAATATTATTATTCTTCTTGGGGGACGTACCGGAAGAGACGGATGCGGAGGTGCAACGGGATCATCCAAGGCACATACGACCTCTTCAATCGAAACATGCGGAGCCGAAGTTCAGAAGGGTAATGCACCGACAGAGCGTAAGCTTCAGAGACTGTTCAGACGTCCCGAGGTGTCAAGACTCATACGCAAATGTAATGATTTCGGTGCAGGCGGAGTTTCGGTTGCCATAGGTGAGCTTGCCGACGGATTGAGAGTGGATCTTGATAAGGTTCCCAAGAAATACGCGGGACTTGACGGCACCGAGCTTGCCATTTCCGAATCCCAGGAG
>DEEW01000105.1:0-6450 GCA_002350465.1 Lachnospiraceae bacterium UBA2868 | reverse complement strand
TAAATACTCGGCGGAAGAAAATCTTGAAGCCGTTGCTGTTGCGGAAGTTACCAAAGAGCCGAGACTTGTACTCATCTGGCGCGGCAAGGAGATAGTCAACTTAAAGAGAGCTTTTCTTGATACGAACGGAGCCCATCAGGAAACCGAGGTACACGTTGAGATACCCGAGAAAAAAGCCTTTTTTGATGTGCCTATCATAGAAAATGTTGCAAAAGATGTGCAAAATGAAGATTTCGAATCCGCGCTCAAGGATTCTCTTTCGGACCTGAATGTATGCTCGCAAAAAGGTCTTGTTGAGATGTTTGATTCGTCTATAGGCGCAGGAAGTGTTCTTATGCCCTATGGTGGAAAATCGCAGCTTTCCGAAACCCAGGTTATGATAGCAAAGCTGCCTGTATATAAGGGTAAATGCGATACGGTAACGATGATGAGTTACGGATTCGATCCGTATCTGTCGAGCTGGAGCCCGTATCACGGAGCCATTTACGCCGTAACAGAATCTGTTGCCAAGATCGTTGCGGCAGGCGGAGACCACAGCAAGATAAGATTTACTTTCCAGGAATATTTCAGGAGAATGTCAGAGGAACCTTCAAGATGGAGCCAGCCCTTTGTGGCGCTTCTCGGAGCATTTTCCGCGCAGATGGGATTTTCTCTTCCTTCCATCGGCGGCAAGGATTCAATGTCCGGAACATTCCAGGATATAGACGTTCCGCCCACACTTGTTTCCTTCGCGGTAGATGTGGCCAAAAGCAGCGATGTGATTACCGGGGAACTGAAGGAGGCAAAAAACAAGCTTGTACTTATTGAGGTTGGCATGGACGATCATCAGGTTGTGGATTATGCCGACGCCGCCTCCCAGTACAAAAAGTTTCATTCGGATTCAGAAAACAAGCTTATCAGATCCGCATATGCCGTTGACGGATACGGCGTAGTTCCCGCGCTTTGTAAGATGGCCTTCGGTAACGGGTTAGGATTTAAGATTGAGCATTCAATGGATATCAGAAAACTCTTCACTCCCGGCTTCGGATGGATTGTTGCCGAGGTATCGGGAAGTGATGTGGGTAAGCTTCAGACGAGATATACGGTTATCGGTGAGGTTACGGATGACGGACGCATAAGCTACAGGAATGCTTCGATCAGTATGGAAGAAGCAGTGGCTTTGTGGAAGAAGCCTCTTGAGAAGGTATTCCCCACAAAGAGCAGCAATGATGATAAAAAGCTTGAAGATAAACAGTTCGATATTGCAAAATCAGGCAGGAAGGTTTATGTATGTAAAAACAAAGTTGCAAGGCCTACGGTTTTCATTCCCGTATTTCCGGGAACGAACTGCGAGTATGACAGTGCAAAGGCATTTGAGCGTGCCGGTGCCGATGTGGTTACATGTGTATTTGCCAACAGGAATGCGGATGATATCAGACAGTCTGTGGAAGAGTTCAAAAAGGGTATAAACAAAGCGCAGCTTATTATGTTCCCCGGTGGATTTTCCGCAGGTGATGAACCTGACGGATCAGCCAAATTCTTCGCTACCGCCTTTCGAGGTGAGGTACTGTCCGATGCGGTGATGGATCTGTTATATAATCGTGACGGTCTCGCTCTCGGAATATGTAACGGATTCCAGGCACTTATTAAACTGGGACTTGTTCCTTCGGGAAAAATCACCGGGCAAAACGAATCGTCGCCGACCCTTACATACAATACCATCAACAGACACGTGTCAAAGATGGCATATACAAAGGTTGTTTCCAATCTGTCACCGTGGCTAGCCCAGGCAGAGCCGGGAGGAACATATGTTATTCCTGTATCCCACGGGGAAGGACGATTTGTGGCAAATGACGAGGTTATAAAAGAGCTGTTTGAAAACGGCCAGGTCGCAACGAGGTACTGCGATCCCGACGGTAATATTTCTATGGATGAAGAATACAACATTAACGGTTCGTTTGCCGCTATAGAAGGTATTACCAGTCCGGACGGAAGAGTATTCGGTAAGATGGGACATTCAGAGCGTCGTGGAGACGGTGTTGCTGTCAATATTTACGGCGAACAGGATATGAAGATTTTCGAGTCGGGTGTAAAGTATTTCTTGTAAGGCTCTCAAAGATAACGGGGGTATCCCATGCTGAGACTTAAAAGGACAAAAAGATTTGCCTTTTCAAAATGGCTGAAGAGGGTTAAAAAGGAAAAAGCACTTATACAGGTTTTTGTTGTCTGTCTGGTGCTTGTTATTGCCTGCATTTTTTTAAGTATCTTTCATGTACACAGGATCTTTGAGACTTTTGAGCAGGCCACATATGAGGATATTATTAACAGATCCGAGATTTCATCCAAGTATTTCTCGGATAATTTTGCCAGAAGAGGCTCCCTTGTGTCTGCCGAAGCACAGGTGCTCGCCCAGGATGAGGCAATAGACAAGGAAAGTATCTGTAACTGTCTGAAGGTTCTCGAAGAGACGGGAGAATTCTCATACGCATATTATATCAGCAATCGCGGTATTAAATACAGACCCGACGGTGCGCTTAATTCGGTCGTAATGAACAGGTACTCCGATTTAGTTGATCCTAACAGTAACATGACCGTATACAGAAACTTCGAGCCGGAACGGTCCAATGACGAGGTATGTTTCGCTGCTTCTGTTTCCAAGAACGGTCTTATTCAGGGTTATGTCATCGGTGTGGCTACAGCAGGGAAAATGCTTGAAACAAATACATCCAATGCATCATCCATGATCGCGGAGAGATACCTCACCGACAGACAGGGGAATATAGTTGCATATTCCAAGAATGACAAAGTATACGACGGAACCGGAAAGAATATATTCGATCTTCTGACAAGGGACAGTATTGATGATTATGCTGCCGAACAGGTAAGAGAGGAAGTACTGAACGAAGTTAACCCGCAAGGCATTGTGACCCGTGACATTTCCGTTGACGGAAGAAAGGGTCATGCCCTGTACAAACAGTTGTCGGGAGTAAGCGACTGGGCCATTTACTATATCATATATGTGGATGATGTCCGTGAATCGATCATGCCAATACTGGTCGAAGGATTCGTATCAATGTTTATGGTCATTCTGATCATGTCATTGATGATCATATTTGTTATCCGTTATATTCGGGGTGAACAGAAAAAGGTTTATGAACTTGCGTATGTTGATGATCTGACCAGGGCGCCCAATGAGAATGCCTTCAAGGAAAAGGCAACGGAACTTCTGATGGAAAATCCCGACGTTCCGTATATTCTTACCTGTTTTGATGTTATGAATTTCAGATATATCAACGAGGGATACGGACACTTAAAAGCGGATATGCTTCTGCGGGATATTGCAGTGGTTTTGCGGGAGTCATATACGTATCAGGAGACCTTCGGAAGACTGTCAGCCGACAGATTTGTGGGACTGTGCGTTGATGATGGAAGAGGAGAAGACCGTAAGAAGTTTATTGATGAGCGTCTCGAGAAAGCAAGCGAAGAGACCGGCATGAAATACCCGATTAAGTTCAAGGTCGGTATCTATTATATCAGGGACAAGAAAGAACCTATATCGGATATGATTGATAAGGCCAACCTTGCACGTAAATCGGTTACGGCAGGGAATCGTGGCCTTCAGGCTGAATACCGTGAACAGCTCATGGAGGAGACGAGAAAGCAGGAACGTGTTGAATCACGTATGCATGAAGCTTTGGAGAACGGAGAGTTCCATCCTTATCTGCAGCCTAAGTGGAACATGGCGACTGACCAGATATCGGGCGCTGAAGCGCTTATCAGATGGATTGATGAGAAAGGAAATATCATTCCGCCGGATGAGTTCATACCGGTATTTGAACGTAACGGATTTATTGAGCATATTGATTTTTACATGCTTGATGAAGTGTGTAAATATATAAGGCAGATGATAGACGAAGGCCGTGAGGTCTATCCCGTTTCCATCAACCAGTCAAGATATCTTCTGTATGATCCGAACTATATAATGAAGGTTCAGGAGATCATGCTCAAATACAGAGTACCGAAGGGTCTTATAGAACTTGAGATAACAGAGACCGTGTTCTTCAACGAGAAGGAGCGTATGCTTGAAGTCATGAGAAATCTCAAGGAGTTCAACATGAATCTTTCCATTGATGATTTTGGATCGGGTTATTCATCACTGAATCTTTTGCGTGACATTCCCTTTGATGTGCTCAAGATCGACAGAGGCTTCCTTGATGAATCCGTACAGAGCGACAGCGGTAAATGGATACTGCGCAAGATCGTGGAGATGGCAGAAGGTTTGCACCTCAAAGTCATATGCGAGGGTGTTGAGACCCACGAGCAGGTTGAGATGCTGCTTGACATAGGGTGTATTTACGCCCAGGGATTCTTGTATTCAAGACCGATACCGATAGAAGAGTTCATGGAGAAGTACAACACGCCTATAGATGAGTACTCGCCCCAAACCGTTTATTCCGAAGATGATTATGATGACTATGACGGACTTAACGAAGAAGAACTGTAATGTCAATTATGCAAAAGAACTTGATAAAATCATCCGAACTTTGGATCACAGACCAAAACTTCTGCTTCATAGCTGCTGCGCACCATGCAGCAGCTATTGCTTGATATATCTGCTGGAGCATTTTGATATAACCTGTTTTTACTATAATCCGAATATAACCGATGCAAACGAATATGAAAAACGTGTAGCGGAATTAAGAAGACTTGTGGATACTCTTAACGATGAGTACTCATTAACGGATTCTTGCTCCATAAATATAATTGAGGGCGATTACGAACCGGACAGATTTATCCGGGCGGCGGAAGAGGGAGATCTTACCTTATGTCCCGAAGGGGGCGAACGCTGCAGGATGTGCTTTGGCATGCGGCTTGGAAAAACCTATGAAGAGGCTTGTTCCGAGGGCTTCGAGTATTTTACAACGACTCTTACCATAAGCCCGCTAAAGGATGCGAAGCTTATCAACTCGATAGGCTACGCCATTAGTGAAGGATCGGACGGTGCGCTCTGGCTGCCGTCGGATTTCAAGAAAAATGACGGATACAAGCAGTCCATAGAACTGTCGCGTAAATATGATCTATACCGGCAGAATTATTGTGGGTGTGAATATTCTCATAGCAACTAGAAAGCGGGTGTCTGCAGGGATGCCGCAAAGCGAGTATTTGCAAAAAGGAGGGGCCCACGTGTGGGAGGATTCCTTGTTGCCGACCCTCGAAGCAATATACGAAGCGGCGAGGACTGTTTGAGCGACCGGCGCCCTGGCAGACAGGCCCCGCTTTGAGTACTCCGGATAATTATAAGAAAGGAACAGTTATGAAAACAATATTAGGGCAGTTATCGGATATAGTTTCGAAGGGTTTTGCCGATGCCGGCTATGACAGTTCATACGGCAAGGTCGGGCTCAGCAACAGGCCGGATCTGTGTGAGTTTCAGTGTAACGGTGCCATGGCACTTGCCAAGGAATATCACAAGGCACCAATAGCGATAGCGCAGGAGGTTTGTGACAAGCTTTCGGATGATCCGGCATTTAGTGAGATATCCGCAGTTAATCCGGGCTTTTTGAATATAAAAGTATCGGATGATTTTCTCGCAGGGTATCTTAATGAGATGGAACAATCAGACAAGTATGGTCTTGAGTGTACGGCTCCTCGTAAGATAATCGTTGATTACGGCGGGCCAAATGTTGCCAAGCCTCTCCACGTAGGACATCTTCGTGCGGCGATCATAGGTGAGAGTGTTAAGCGTATATGCCGTTATTTCGGAAACGAAGTAATTGGTGATGTGCATCTCGGTGACTGGGGTCTGCAGATGGGTCTGATCATTACCGAACTTCGTTACCGCAAGCCTTATCTTGAATATTTCAATGATGAATATACCGGAAGCTATTCCGCCCAGCCTCCCTTTACGCTGTCGGAGCTTGAGGAGATATATCCCTGCGCAAGCGCAAAGTCCAAGGAAGACGAAGCATACAAGGAAGAAGCCCTTGAGGCGACCCGTCAGCTGCAGGAGGGAAAGAGAGGATATAGGGCACTTTGGAGACATATCATGGAAGTTTCCGTCCCCGATCTTAAGCGCAATTACCGCGATCTTAACGTGGAATTTGACTGGTGGAAGGGAGAGAGCAGTGTTGACGACCTGATCGGTGACATGGTGGATGACATGAAGGACGGCGGGTACGCATACGAGAGCGAAGGCGCGCTTGTTGTTGATGTTGCTAAGGAGTCGGATACCAAGGAGATACCTCCCTGCATGATCTTAAAATCCGACGGCGCTGCTCTTTACACAACAACGGACCTTGCCACGCTCCTTGACAGAAAGAGGACATTCGATCCGGATCAGGTTATATATGTTGTCGACAAACGGCAGGAAATGCATTTTATACAGGTGTTCCGCTGCGCAAAAAAATGCGGGATTACAGATCCGGATACGAAACTGGATTTCCTCGGATTCGGCACCATGAACGGCAAGGA
>DEEW01000153.1:21065-25646 GCA_002350465.1 Lachnospiraceae bacterium UBA2868 | reverse complement strand
GAAGTTCGGAAAGTATTATATTAACGATCCCCAGCAGGGAAGACGTAAGCTCACTTATGAAGAGCTTGACGAGGGATACTCGGGGACGGTTCTTGAGTTCAAGCCTACGAAGAGATTTGTCAAATCTAGAAAGAAGAGAACCCTCTTTAATTTTATGAGAAAGCGGCTTGAAGGACAGGGAAGTACACTTTTAGCACTGTTTCTGATAGGTGTTGCTTTAATACTTCCGGGTGTTTTGATGCCCGTATTTTCTCAGGTATTTCTTGATGACATACTCGTAAAGCGTGATCTTACATGGATGAAGTGGCTGTTACTGTTCATGATATCAACAGCTCTGTTTTCAGCGTATTTTAACTGGCTTAATTCCAAAGTAGCTCTGCTCCTTCGCGTCAAAACAAGTCTTATATCCACCGATACAATGATTGCCCATATGCTCCGCCTTCCAATGGTTTTTTATGAACAAAGATATGCGGGGGATCTTGTCTCCAGAGTATACAATAACATGGCAGTCGCAACATTTTTATCCGGCAGTCTGATAACTGTCCTCATAAGCTCCGTAACCAGTATTATTTATCTGATCCTGATGATCGGATACTCTCCACGATTGTCACTGCTTGCGGTTTTATCATCAGCGATTTCCGTGATAATAGCCATACGGACATCATCGAAGATCAGGACAATGACAATGAAGTTCGGGATGGATAGCGGAAAGCTTCAGGGTGTTCTCTATAACGGTCTTGCTTCATCGGCGAGTCTCAAGGCAGTCGGAGCTGAGGGCGAATATGTCGGAAGGATAATGGGATATTATTCCGAGGTCAACAATAATGACCAGAAGCTTGGAAGAATGCAGTCCATGCTTGATGTTATCCCTCAGACCATGGGGTATGTAAATACCGTTGTTATGCTGATATTCGGAAGTATGGAAGTGATAAACGGGGATATGACTCCGGGTATGCTTATGTGCTTTAACGGATTCTTGTCTGCATTTTCTTCTCCCTTTGATAATATAGTCAGTTTTGTCCGCTCTATCCAGCAGGTCAAAAATGATATGATGCGCGTTGATGACATAATGAACTACAAAGAGGAAAACCGTTACATCACGGTCAAGGATGAGGATATGGAGGGAAGGAAGCTTAGGGGTGAAGTAATCATGGAAAATGTTTCCTTCGGATACAACAAGCTTGAGAAACCTCTTGTTAAAGGTTTTGACCTAAAAGCCAATCCGGGACAGTCTATAGCCCTCGTAGGTTCAAGTGGATGCGGTAAATCAACCATATCGAAAATGCTGAGCGGGCTGTATGAGCCATGGGGTGGAAGCATTCTGTTTGACGGAACAGAGATCGAGAACATTACCGCAGAAGTGGTCACGAGTTCAATAGCAGTTGTTACCCAGCAGATATCACTGTTTGAGGGAAGCATATATGAGAATATAAGCGGGTGGAATGCCGGGCTGACACAGGAACAGGTAATAGCTGCCGCCAAGGATGCGTGCATTCATGATGAAATCGTTCAGAAGAGTGGAGGATACAGTTATGTCCTTCGGGAGAACGGATCCAACATTTCCGGCGGTCAGAGACAGAGAATTGAGATTGCCAAGGCACTTGCCGTCAACCCGACGGTTCTGATACTGGACGAGGCTACTTCATCGCTTGATTCAACTACAGAGAAAGCGATACTTGACAATATCAAGAGACGGCACTGCACATGCATAGTAGTTGCGCAGCGTCTGTCAACCATCCGTGACTGTGATGAGATCATAGTAATGGAACACGGCAGGATAAAAGAGAGGGGTACACATGACCAGCTTATATCGTACCCGGGTTTGTACAGAAAACTTGTATCGGAAGCAGGATAAGAAATGGCGGAAGATTACGGACTGATAAAACTAAAAGGCTCTGAGTCCTTCATGACACCGGATTCGAAGGAATACTTTGAGGTAACAGAGGGTGAAGCCAATGTCTATATGCAGTTTAATGAAGGAGATGTACCGGACAGGTCTCTCTTTCTTCGAAGCGCAGTGGCAGGAGAACTTATTCCGGGACTTGCATGCCTGCTTCCAGAGTCTGAGAATAAGTGGCACTTTGTTATAATCCCAAAGAGCGAAGTGACACTTAAGAGATTCATGTCGGAGGATGCAAATGCTGCACTCGGTAATGAATTTGCTGACAGTATCGAAGGTTTTCCACAAAGTGAGGAGAAGGATTATCAGAAAAGGTTTGCCAGATGGTATATTGCAGTCATGCAGAGCGAGACTGCAGGCATACACAGAATGCGCGAGCAGAAGAAGAAGGATATAAGCTCAAATCATGATCTGATGGAATCCCTCTTTAAAAACAGGCGTGTGCTTAAGTATGAATTCTCTTCGGACTCTCCGCTGTACAATACAGTAAGCGTGCTGTGTGATTATATGAATATTCCTCTTGTTGCCCACCAAAGGCTGGTGGCAGTCAGGGGAGAGGATTATACAATAGAGGACATAGCGCGGCTGTCTCATTTTGTAATTCGCCAAGTTACATTGGAAAAGAAATGGTACAAAAAGGATGCAGGTGCATTTATCGCTTTTACGGCCGATGATAACAGACCTGTTCTTCTGATTCCGAAGACCCACCATACATACATGATGTATGATGTGGAGAACAAGTCCGAGAAGATAGTAGAGGAAGAAGAGGCAGCATCACTTTCAAATGATGCGTATGTGATATACAGGCATCTTCCGGACGGAAAGCTGTCGCTTAAGGATGTGCTTCTATATGGCCTTCGACCGGTGAGACGGCGGGATATTGTGTTGTTTGTTGTAATGTACACCCTGTCAATTCTTATCGGACTGGCCATGCCATATCTTAACGAGAAGCTGTATGATGAACTGATCCCTTTGGGGGTATTCGAACCGATTATCCAGATAGGTTTTGTGATCTTCATCATCATGGTAGGCAATATGTTCTTTAACCTTGTGAAGAATCTGGCAAATTTCCGCGGGGTCAAGACAATGGAATATGCCATTGTGGGGGCGACTTTTGACAGAATATTCAAGCTTCCGCAGCAGTTTATCGAAAAGTTCGGAACCATAGAGCTGGTCAACCGTGTAAGCTCCGTTACCGGGGTGTTCACGACGACAGTAACGAGCGGTGTAACGGCAACCCTCGGGTTCATACTGTCCCTGTTCTACCTGTACAGGATGTTTGACAAGAGCAAGACTCTTGCATGGCGGGGGCTGATAATGGCCATTCTGTCAGGAATCATTATGTTTGCCTTCGGATATTTTCGCGTCTCCCAGGAAAGAGCCCGTATTGAGACAAGCACCAAGGCAAACGGGCTGCTGTACCAGTTTCTGTCCGGAATACTCAAGGTCAAGGTATCAGGCCTTGAGGACAGGAGCCTTTATGAATTCCAGAAGGCGAATGTGGCCTCCATGCGCTACGATATGAGATCCACCAGAATATCAAACATGGGAACCGTTTTTTCATCTCTTATGTCAGTTGCGTATACGGGGATAATATATTATACGGTAGTCAAGAAAAAGCAGACACTGACAATAGGTGAATATACAGCTTTTACAAGCGTATACGGCATGTTCACTTCTGCGGTGTCACAGCTGGTATCATTCTTTATTACGGTAGCGGGTCTTATACCCGTTATGGACCGTATCAGACCGATATTTTCGGAATCTGCCGAGATGGTCGACCTGTCCCCTACTGCCAAGGCACTTAAAGGAGAGATATCCATAGATCATGTAAGCTTCAGATATGAGGAAAATGAACCGGATGTATTGACCGATATCAATATGCATATCATGCCCGGAGAGTATATTGGCATTGTGGGACCGTCAGGGTGTGGAAAATCAACTCTCCTAAAGTTATTGCTTGGATTTGAGATACCTTCCTCGGGGAATATTTTTTATGACAGCAGGGATTTGGACTCACTTGAGAAGACCGAAATGAGGCGACAGATGGGTGTTGTACTGCAGGACGGCAAAATGGTGGTTGGTAATATATACACCAATATCACGCTTTCAGCGCCACACCTGAAGCCATCGGATGTGGAACCGCTCCTTGAGGAGGTAGGACTTGCCGATGATATTGACAGGATGCCCATGGGAATGTTTACAACAATCTCAGAGGGAGGCGGTACGGTTTCGGGAGGACAACAGCAAAGGATACTTATTGCCAGGGCTCTGGCAAATGACCCGGTAATATTGTATCTTGACGAGGCCACAAGCGCCCTTGACAATATTACCCAGCAGAAGGTGTGCGAGAATATGGCACACAGAAACATGACAAGGGTAATGATCGCCCACCGGCTTACAACAGTAATGAACTGTGACAGGATATATGTATTTAATGAAGGCAGGATTGAAGAGACGGGCTCATACAAGGAGCTGATGGAGAATAAAGGTTTGTTCTACGAACTGGTAAGGAGGCAGGAACTTGAAGATGGATTAATTGATTGATAGTTGAAAAATGTTTTCGGGAAAAGACGTGGATTAAGTAAATAATTAGTTACAGAAAAGATAAATTATTGTAAAATAATCGTTGAATCACAATCGTTGTTACAGGATCTAAATAAAGATTATCCAATCTTGGG
>DEEW01000153.1:20554-20955 GCA_002350465.1 Lachnospiraceae bacterium UBA2868 | reverse complement strand
ACAAAAGGTCACATCAGTGACTGCGTTTTTACTTTGTCTGATGATCATAACAGGGTCGCTTGCATCATGCGGCTCTGTTTCTTTTGCGAACGGGAAGGCGCAGGGCAAGGGGGATGTCGCGGAATATGAACAGTCCATTGAGGTGGAATCAAGCGTAGAGATTCCGATATATTATGNNTCAAATGATGATTCATTCGGAACGGTGGAATACGAGACCGGATATACGGACGGCAGACAGACGGTTACTGCAACGGCAACACCGGCTGAGGGCTATGTACTTGACTGCTGGATGGTAAACGGAGAAGAGGCAACAGAGCTTGGAGATAATGAGTCGGTTTCTATAACGGATATTACCGGGGATATAAATCTTGTGGCGGTATTTTTGGGTTTAGATTCCGAGC
>DEEW01000153.1:19978-20462 GCA_002350465.1 Lachnospiraceae bacterium UBA2868 | reverse complement strand
CAGGTAACGCACAACAAGCATATAATCAGCTTCCGAAGCCTACCGGGAATTACATTGGGGAGGCATTTCATCGTATATTTGTGTATGTTGCCCCGGGCGAAGAGTCAAAGGGAACTGTAAGCGGAGGTTATATAGGAGGTGACAGATATGCTACTGTAATTAATGCAGTACCAAGTCAGGGATATGAATTCGATCACTGGCGTATTATAGATATGGCGTTAAACGATGGAGAATCATTTAAGAGATTTATCAGAGATTATAATGCGAGCTCAAGTTCAGTAACCATCTATCAAACACAAGAAACAGATACTGTCTTTGTCACTTGGTGTTTTGCTTTTTTCAAACCAAAGGGTGCATATACGGTAAAAGTAGTTAACGATCCACCTTCGGGAGGAAGGTCGACCATTCAGGAAAAGGATAAAAGTACAGGAGAATATGTGGGAGCCCAACTATCCGGACAGGCGGAGATCACTTCCGGCAATAC
>DEEW01000153.1:15206-19789 GCA_002350465.1 Lachnospiraceae bacterium UBA2868 | reverse complement strand
GGCACAAGAGTATCAGGGGTGCCGAATAGTACTAGTGATCCGCAATGGTATACTCTTACTATTGAAAATGTATCGCAGGATATGACTATAACCGCCCAGTATAAAAGCACTTCGCCTGTGAATGTTACCGTACAGGCATCTCCGAAAGAGGGCGGCAAAGTTAAATATAATAGCGAGTCGGCAGTATCATCGGGAACATATACTTATAAACCGAGCACTGAGCCGTCATTCACACTCGTTGCAATTCCGGCAACGGGATATAAATTCCAGAACTGGGAGGACAGTGTAGGTAATGTGTTTAACAGTAAGGAGATTGGAATTTCGGGGCTGTCGGAGGATAGGACCTATACGGCAATTTTTGTAAGTGAGAGTTCCGATGAAGACGCGAAGGGCCTAAGGGTTGTGGCAGAACCTGCAAGCGGCGGTCATGTACGCAAGAAGGCAAGTGCTACAACGGGAATGGTGGACATCACGGCTTACCCGAACAGAGGCTGGAACTTTGTAGGTTGGAAGAAGGATGGCGGTACGATTTTCTCCAAAAGTAAAAAGGCGACGGTAGCCGATGAGAGTGTAACCTATGTGGGGGTTTTTGAAAGGGACGAGAACTACAGGGCTACGACCGACATTGTGGATGAGCACTTCTACAACGATAAGAGATCATTTACAGAACCGAACTACACTGTTACCAGACAGACGATGGAAAACCTGGCGGCAGTATCGGTATCCTATGACAAACTGCGAAACGCCAATGATCTCCCGGGACTTCACTCATATGGAGCCGTAGCATCAGTCAGGGATTATTTTGACAGGAAGCTTTCGGCATCGGACATAGTCCTTGCAGAAGGAATTCTAACCACAACAAAGGGTGAAGTAATTCCCTTAGAGAAGATCAAGGATATAGACGCTCTTATGAATTCAGCCAAGTCAATTAGTCTTGACAAGTTCGGCGAGAGGTATGACTCGGAAATAGTTGCCGCCATATACACAGAGCCTCCCGAGGAATTTGACGGGCTGGTACGTACATATCTGTGGAAGGAGACCGGAGCCCAAAAGGGAGACAACATCTATGTTATGTACCGGGACAAAGGCTTGTCGTATCAGGAGATGGCAGCAGTTGTGGATGATGACGGAACCGTTCGTTTTACGCTTGAGGATGCACTTATAGGAACGGAATTTGTTCTTGTGCGCGTAAACATTGAAAGTAAGCATTTACCGTCATAATAAGAGCGGTGTAAAGTTTTCTATATAATTTGGAGGAATGTTCCATGAGTATTAAAAAGAAACAAAGATGCGCATTGTCATTGATAGCAGCAATGATGCTGACAACCTTCTCAATGACGGGATGCGGCACAAGCGTGAACGTTAATTTAAACAAGACCGAGGAGCCAAGTACGGCACCGGAGAGTGGTTCAGACGACGAAACAGAAGACAGATCTGAAAATGAGGCATCGGATACCGCGATCACTGCGGATACGGAAGCACACACCGTGCATCTTAACAGCAAGGCAACAAGAGGTGCGGGATATATTTCGGTAAATGAGACTTTTACGGATCAAAAGGGAAATCAGTATAACCTTTTCATGAACGGGCTGAAGGAGGAGAACAAGGATGACATGCTTCATGCCCTGTCGTTGTATTACGATGCGGATAGTGAAGATGGACTTACGATCTATGATGATGCTTTTGCCGATGCGGAAAAGTATGATGATTATGCCAATTCGGATACTGTTGTCTCTTATGCTGAAATGGATCCGGAACAGGATAATGATTCCGAACAATGCTGGGCGGGTGCCGCTGCCGATGCGCTCTGGGTAACCGGATGGGCTGAAAGGCTGCAAAATCCAATTACCGGGAATCCGTTTTCCTCCGAAGATGATGTTTTCAGGTACTACAACCGGAAAATTACAAACGATGGATCCGAATCGTTCGCTGCAGTTGATTTTCTCTTTATGGGTGAGTTATATGTGGACCCGGCTGGTAGCAATCACATGGCTGATTTTCTGAATGACCCAAGCCCCGAGGACGGACTGATGAAATCTTTCTTCAGCTCGAATATGATTACGCAATATGACCTGATCGAGGAACCGGATAATATCGAAGCCTTGAAGCACTGTGGCGATCAGGGCAGCGATGCTTCGGATTTTACACTTGATTTATCTAATATCGTGCCGGATGAGGAACTGAGTAGCGCCGTGCATGCTGTTTCCGCAATAGGGGTTATTACGGATCCCAATGCTGCCAATACGAAGGAAAGTATGAAAGCGATCCTGATCGTAGATCCGGATAATGATGCCCAACCCTCAGAGGCTGACGGAATAGGTGAGAACCCGACGCTGGAAGAGAAAGATGCGGCAAAGGAAGCTCGGCCGAATTCGGTTACGGTTTATAATCTGCAGTACACGAAGGATCCTAATGATGTTCCTTATTGGCTGATGAAGGGCTATGCATCATCAGAAACTGGTCTGGGATCAGCCATTTACGGGGTTACCGAGATTCCGCATTATAGCGAGGACATAATTGCGGCAAATACGGAAACGGAAGGAACAAAATCCGCATATGACAGCGTGGATCTGTCATTGGAAACTCTTTTCACTACGAGTGAGTCGGAAGCGATGGATTTGATTCTCAGGGACGAACTGGAAGAAGTAACCGTCAATGAATTTTCATCCGGCGATCCGGTCAATCTGAATTTCCAAATAGCTAACAGGGGGAATGTGATGTTGGATGAAGATTACCTGAATGGCAAGGATCTCGTTGCGGATTGGAGCGTTGTACGTGACGGTGACGGCTCGGTCGTTGCAAAGGACCGGCTTGTTACAGACGAACCCATTTTTGAACGCGCCGTGACCGCCTATCTGATCACTCTCAATCAGGACGGAAATAAAGTAGTATCATGGGAGTCGGGAGATTATACGGTCACTCTTGACTTAAATACCGACAGATCCGTACCGGAAGCCTATTACCTGAACAACGTGCCCAAAGAGTATCATTTTACAATAAAATGAACCTGTATTTATCCATACAAATTTTTCTGTGATTTAGGAGTAAAAAATGAAAAAGAAAACTGTTGCAGTATTGATTTCCACAGTCATGGTGCTTTCCCTGTTTTCTGGATGCGGAAAATCGGCAGGACCCCAGGAAACCGTGGAAAACAATGAGACCCTTCCGGAGAGCACGGAGGCTTCTGAGGCGGAAGATCCGGAAGAGGACGAGCCTGAGTCGGAGATGATTTCCGACGATGTTTATGAATCTATCATAACCGGCGAGGGAGCCAGAACCGCTTTTATCGGAGAACCCTTTTATGACGGAGTCATCGAGGGCGAAGAGGACGCCATGGAGGCAATCTACGGGGTGCTGGATTATTTGGGAGGAGATAATACCACCCACCTTGAGCCAATAGAGGCGTTTAGAAATGCGGAGGGAACCATCTTTTACAATTTCCGCCAGGTAGCCTCGGACATAACGGTGCACGGAGCTACGGTGAAGCTGATTGCAGATAAGGATGGAAAGGCCATCGGCCTTGTCAGTTCTCTCGTTCCCAATCTTTCGGCTGATCCCCCGGAAAACTGGGGAATTGACGATAAGGAGGCGGAGGCAATTGTCAAGGAGGCATACAAGGACAGGGAAATCACCATTATCCCGGATGCCACTGAGCGAACTCTTCTTCCGTACGAGGACGATTCGGATCTTTTCTATTACGCATGGGTCGTCTATACTAAAGCTTTTTATGATACTGCGGATGCCGCATACCTCGCTCATTATGTGGATGAGGACGGAGATTATCTCTATTGTACGCCGGTTTCAGCTCCGGGAAGCCTGCAGGCTCTTCGAGGAGGAATTCCACCCTTAGTCTTCGACGGCTACGAGGAGGATACCTGGAGCGGAACGGTTAAGACCTGTTCCGGGCAGAAACAGGAGGTAGAAGTTCCCGTAATGGTTGACCCGGATACGGGTGACTTGCTGCTGGGGGATGTAACAAGGCAGATACTTGTTGCGGATTTTAATGATTTTATGAATAATAATACCTTAACCCCCTGTGTCATAGGCGGGGGTGAGCATAGTGATGAATGGATCTTAACCTTCCAAAACTTTATCAAGATTTTTGATCTGTACGGAAGCACCAAATTTAACGGTCCGGACACAGAAGGTACGCCCTGCCTGATTTTGGTGGATGCTGTGGATGAGGAGGGGATTCCCATCGACAATGCATTTTACGCCGGTAAGATTCAGGGCTTTCAGGTCTTTGCCTTTGATTCCACGGCTCCATACGGAGAGGCTGTGGACGTGATGGGACATGAGTTTACCCACTGCTTTACCACTAAGGCCATGAATACAAATCTCTATATGAATGATTACGGTGCCATCAACGAGGCTATGAGTGATATCTTTGGAAATCTTTGTGCCATGATGGTGGACGAGACGGATGTTCCTTATGTGATGGGAGAAAAACTGGAAAATGGCGTTCGTTACATGAATGATCCCCATAAGGGTTGGCAGCCGGAATATGTCTGGGACATGTATTATCTTCCCGAGGCCATGGAGAGCACGGATGAAAATGACAACGGTGGTGTCCATACCAATTC
>DEEW01000153.1:13163-15156 GCA_002350465.1 Lachnospiraceae bacterium UBA2868 | reverse complement strand
TGACGAGTTTTATTACTGGATGAATGTTGCTCTTGCCATGACACCCCGTACGGATTATCCCCAGATGGCACAGCTCCTTCCGTTTATAATGGATCATCTGGGATATCCTCAGTATGTCAGTGTCATTGAAGAAGCCATCAGGGATACCAGGATGGAAACCAAGGAACTTCCGGAAAGCCTCGGGGAAGGAATGGGGATGATCGCCGTGGATTTTTCCGCTCCGGGAGAATTGGAGAGCTATGATATCACCGCATCCCTTGCCGCTACGGAATCCGATTATGGTGTTCTAACCTATCCGGATGCGAAGTCCGAGATCATCAGGGCGGTTGTGCCGGAAGGAGATTACTATCTCGCTTTTGAAATGATAGACAGGGAAACAGGAGAGAGTCTGATCGCAGCTCACCGGGAGAGCGGATGGGATGTTTTTGATACGAAGGATATGGAGCAGTTGGATGCGATGCTGATGGATCCGGCTAACGGATATATTTTAAGCGTCAAGGCAGGAGAAACCGTTGAGATGGATTCCTCCGGGATCTTTCAGCCGGCCCAATAAATTATCCTGAAAGGAATAGCGAAAATGAATACTTTAAATAAAAGAATTATAGCGTTGATTGCAGCTATGTCACTCTGTTTTAGCATGCTTTCGGGTTGTGGCTCAAAGCAGGATTATGACGCTGAAGTTCAGCCGTCTGATGCTAATGAAGAAGTGACGGGAGATACAGAGGCAGAAGAGCCTGAGACAGAGGAAATTGAGATTGAAGAAATTGACATAGACGAAATAAATTTAGAAGATTTTTATCCTCTTGTGGATGTACACTGCTCTCAGACGGCAATTGATGCCCTTGGATACGATGAACTGGCGGAACTGATTGCGTATATTACGACATCCGTTGAACCACAGGCAGTGAATATGCTGGCAAACAGTTTCCCTTGCTTTTCAGAAGCAGCCAGACAAGACGGTCTGGGTAAGAATATGAGCCTTTACATCTATTATGAAAACGGAGACAAAGACGGAATAGAAGAGCATGAGTATGTTGCGCCCGGTGCCATTGCATATGTTAATGGAGGATTTAGCGGGGAAGGCGACGGTGGCGAGAACTATGAGTATATGATCTGCATTGATGCCCAGACACTCTGTGAATTTGACGACAATGGCAATCCGGACCTTGAGCTTGATGATGCGCTGTCAACGGTGGACACCGTTTTTTGTCACGAACTTTTCCATGCTTTCATGGATGACTACAACCGAACCGGGATGACGGGATTATCTGATTCTGCTACCTATAACGCGGTTGTGGGAGATCATCTTTCAAATGAAGATTATGAAAAGCTGATAAATGAGACATGTTTTCCTAACTGGTTCATTGAGGGAATCGCCGGTTGTGTAGGAAATATCTACCAGGCTGATATTGATATTTTTCAGGAATATCGATACGATTGCGAGAAACAAGACTATACCGACACCTGTACAAACGATCAGCTTACGTTCATATATGCCAACCAGGGCTACATGGAAGGAACGGGGGATGAACGTTATGATCTGGAAGCATCGGCGGAGGACAATTCTGACGGGCATGTGAACGCAGCTACTTATGTTTCCGGATATATGGCCTGCCTCTATCTGGCTAATCTGGCTTACCAGAAAACCGAAGGTAGTCCCGCGGTGGTGATAGATAATAACGGACAGATAGAATCTGTATCCGGCAAAAAACTGCGTGAGGGACTCAGTATTATGCTTACCCAAATGCATCAGGGTGCTACTTTTGATGAAGTCATCGCCGATATCTCTGACGGAATGTACAGTGATACAGATGATTTTACAAAACGTTTCATCAAAGGAAAATATAACAAAGACAGAACGGAATGCGAGGGGGATCCGGAATCACTTAAATTCTGTGTCGGTTATCTTAATTATATGCAGCAGCTTGATGATCTGGATCCTGATACAGTTCCGGCAGGCTCTGTGCTTTTTGACGATTTTGACTCTGTGGAG
>DEEW01000153.1:10671-13056 GCA_002350465.1 Lachnospiraceae bacterium UBA2868 | reverse complement strand
TCGTGAAGGAGTTTACTAAGAAGCGGTAAAACGGAGGTTAGGATATGATTTTTCATCAGTCTATGGTTAAAATTATTGCCGGGATATTGGCAATTATAGGTCTGTGCGTTGGTGTGAACGTCACCTTTTTTCAGACCCGGGGTTTTGCGGAAACAACAGCCGTGATTACAGACCTTACAGAGGAAGGAAGCGGCGATGATACAACCTATCGGCCCACTGTGGAGTATGAGGTTGACGGCCAGACTTATAACGTTAAGCTTGATAATTCCGTTAAAGCCGACAGTGTAGGTAATACGATCACTGTTTTATACGATCCGTCAAACCCGGAGCTTGCCTATGGCAAAAACGGGATGGGCATTTATCTGCTGATCGTCTGCCCGCTTATTCTGGTATTTGTTTTAATCTCCATTTTCAAGGGAAAAAGGGAAAGACAGGAGAATAAGGAACGTCAGGAATTAAGTGGATATACAGGTTATGCTCCGCATGTTGCGGGAGGGAAAAGAGAACTATATTTCCTTACCGATCTTGGCACCCCCAAGGCGGGTCATCGAATTGAAGATGAAAACAGAAGAGTGCTTTATGAGGCAAAAATGACAAAATTCGGTGTGGCTGTTGACTATAAATTTGATTTCATAGACCATGAACATGGAAAGACTGTTCCACATCTCGTAGGACAGGTGCTTGAGAGCACCTGGGGTACTCTTCTTGCCGATGTTCATGATACATTTGAATTTGACGGCGTGGATATATGGAAGCATTTGAAGCAAAACGGTATAAGTGTCGAGTCATCTGTCACAGCGGGTGAGGGTGCGCTTGTAGGAATGGAATATCGCATTTTGCGGGACGGAGAAGAAATTGCACGCGCTGTGCAGACAAGTCAGTTCCCCCATGAGGAAGATACAGAAGCACATAAAGTGGAAGGCAAGATACCTATTCCGGGATTTTATCGTATTTGGACGACAGAGGTATATCTTGACCTGCTGTTTGTTACTCTTATGGCCTTCGCCAGAAGCGGAGCCGGTGATGACAAGGGCGGCACCTACGGAGCTATACTTGGAACACTTGATAAAATGAAAAATAATGAAGGAAATATGTGATAAGAGGAGAATATGAATAAGATGAACAAATTTGTTAATTTTATGAGGGATTATGTCTTTGCAAGGTCTGTTATTCCCATCGGAATAATAGTGATCGCAATCGGTATCTATGCAAGTACTATTTATGGTGACAGGAAGGACTATCCAAGGTGTGAGGCAACAGTTACAGATTCCGAACTTTTAAGTGGAAGTTATGATTCGGAGGATAATACTGATAGCAGAGTATATAGGAATTATATCAAGTACACCGTTGACGGACAGGAATATGAAGGGTCAATTGACAGCGGAGATAATATGAAGATAGGTTCCACGGTTACGGTTGACTATAATCCCGATGATCCGACGGACGTGGGGGCATGGACCGGCGCATGGCTTCCCATACTGCTGATATCACTTGGCGCGGCAGCAATTATAGCCGGATGTGTCAGTATCGTTATTGTCCATAAACGTGTCAAAGGGGACGGTTCTTTTTGACAACTTATTGAGAGTGAATAGGCTAATATGAAGGTACAATGCGATTTTTGCGGCAATACTTATGAGGATTATCTGCCCAAGTGCCCGTCCTGCGGCGCTCCCAATCCTTCACACCATGAGGGCGACAAACAGCCACGTACAATAGAAGAACTGAAAAAATGGTACGAGGACAGGCAACTTCCGCCACCGGAGACAACAAGATTCTTTATCGGAGTCGACTACAAGGAGCCCAGGGCTTTTGGTATCTATAAGGACGGTAACACCGGAGAGTTTGTCGTATACAAAAACAAAGCCGACGGCAGCCGCGCCATCAGGTATAAGGGCAATGACGAGGCTTATGCTGTTGATGAACTGTACCAGAAGCTGAAGGATGAAATAGTCCATCAGAAATCGTTAAACAGTAACAGAAAGAGGCAGTCGAAAACAGACAGCAAATTCAAAAGGATTCATTCCGTTGTATCAACGATCGCTGTTATTGCCTTTGTTGTCATATTTGCATTGGATGGTTTTATCAAACCGGCAATCAGCAGACGGCATAACGGTTATTATAATTACGGAAACGTAGTATATTATAACGACAGCGGCAGCTGGTATTATTTCGATGATTACTACGATGACTGGTTCTATTCCGATGTTCCCGTACAGTATGACGAAAATAACACCGACCCTTATTTTATGGGCAGGACCTATGAGGATGTTGATTGGGAATCAACAGATGAGGACATTGCAAAAAATGGGGACGGCAGTATTAAGAACATTACCGATGTAGAAGACAGTACGTTATATCAGGATGACCATTCATCCGATTCGGATT
>DEEW01000153.1:2901-10639 GCA_002350465.1 Lachnospiraceae bacterium UBA2868 | reverse complement strand
GATTCGGATTCATGGGATTCCGGCGGTTCGGACTGGGATAGTGACTGGTAGATATGAAACTAAACAATAAACGAACAATTCTGGTGGGACTGGCGTTTTTGTCGATATGTGCGTTTTGGCAGATGTATGACAGCGTCATCCCACTCATGCTGACGAAGACTTTTCACATAAACGAGACACTGTCGGGCGCCGTGATGGCAGCTGACAATGTCTTTGCTCTGGTACTTCTGCCATTTTTCGGATCACTTTCGGACAGAACCAATACGCGTCTCGGAAAGCGTACCCCGTACATTCTTGGGGGAACGTTTGGTGCCGTACTGCTTATTAACAGTCTTCCGTTTCTTGATAACGGATATTACAAGGCACCGTCAACCGTCAAACTGTTCACCTTTATCATTGTTCTCGGACTGATCCTCATTGCGATGGGGACGTACAGGTCACCGGCTGTTGCACTCATGCCGGATGTTACACCCAAACCCCTTCGGTCAAAGGCAAATGCGATAATCAATCTCATGGGCGCTCTCGGAGGAATCATCTACCTCGCGGTTGCGGCCGTGATGTATCCGAACTCCAGGATCGCGGGTCTTGAACATGTTGACTACGGGCCGCTGTTTATTACGGTTTCCCTTATTATGACAGTATCTGTCATCGTTATGTTTGTCACCGTCCGCGAGAGGGAACTTACACTCAAAAATCAGGAGCTTGAGAACAAACACCCCGAGTGGAACCTTGCCACGCAGGATTCATCAGGCGAAGAAGTTCTTCCGGGGGATGTAAAGAGAAGTCTTGCTTATCTTCTTGTCTCAATAGCGCTTTGGTTCATAGGCTATAATGGTATCACGACATGGTTTACCACATATATAGATAAAGTCATGGGCCAGGGGCTTGGCGGTGCTTCGACGTGCCTTCTTATAGCATCGGGAGGTGCGATCGTATCCTATATCCCGATCGGAAGCCTGTCGTCTCGGATCGGAAGGAAACGTACGATCCTCGTTGGTGTCGCGATTCTTGCCGGATGCTTTCTTGCGGGTTTTTTCCTCACAACGTTATCGTCTACGCTTAATGCAGCGATGTTTATCGTATTTGCATTCACGGGATTTGCATGGGCAGCGATAAACGTCAACTCCCTTCCGATGGTTGTTGAGATGTGCAAGGGCTCGGATATCGGTAAGTTTACGGGATATTATTATACGGCTTCAATGGCTGCACAGGTGGCAACACCGATACTTGCGGGATTTTTGATGAGAAACGTCGATTACAGGATACTGTTTCCCTATGCGACGGTATTTGTTGCGGCAAGTTTTGTGACCATGCTGAGAGTTAAGCACGGGGATAACGAGGTTAATGTGAAGAAAGGAATTGACGTCTTTGAAGAAATGTGATCTTGCAAAACATTACGCACACAGGGGCTTTCATGACAAGCCTTCCATACCGGAGAACTCAATGGCGGCATTTGAAAGAGCCGTTAAACACGGATTTCCGGTGGAGTTTGACGTGCATCTTATAGCAGATGGAAGCCTGGTAGTTTTTCATGATGAGGATCTTGAAAGAGAGACCGGGATAAAAGGACGGATTGAGGACAGGACCTTCTCGGAGCTTTCAGGATACCGCCTTGAGGGAACGGATGAGAAGATTCCGTCCTTTGACGAGGTTCTTGATTTATTTGATAAGACTCAACTTTCGCTTCTCATAGAACTCAAGGCAGCAGGTGGAAACCATAAGGCACTTGCGGATGCAGTATGTAACAGGCTTGCCGGATACAAGGGACCTTACGTGATTGAAAGCTTTGATCCGAGGGCGCTTATGGAAGTAAGGAAGATTTCTCCGGACACAGCCGTGGGACAGCTTTCGCAGGACTTCGTAAAGAACCGCGAAGGCCTGCCACTGTGGCAGGCGATAATACTTAAGAACATGATGTTCAATATAAAGATATCACCGGATTTTATAGCATATAAATATGAGGATACGAATGTATTTGCTGCCAGAGCCGCTATCAGACGAGGTGTACCTGTTGCGGTATGGACAATCAGGAATAATGATGACTACCAAAATGCCATAAACGAAGGATTTGTTCCGATCTTCGAACAGTTAAAATATGAAGATATTTCTTGAAATAGTCTTGCGAAATGAGTATCATAGATATTGGTGTTGGAAAAATGATAAAACACAATATGCAGGTGGTGGGACTTGAACCCACATGTAGTTGCCTACGGCAGATTTTGAGTCTGCTGCGTCTGCCATTCCGCCACACCTGCTAAATTTTGTAGATAGGAGGGACCCACGAAGTGGGAGGAACCTGTCTACACGTGGAGCGCCCTGTCGCTGAAAGCGACTCTTAATGCGCGACACTCCTTATTAAGCTAGGAAGTAAGCAAGTGTTTATAGCAGATAACTGGAAAGACTATGAAGTGATAGATACAAGCGGCGGTGAAAAGCTTGAACGCTGGGGTGATTATGTTCTGGTACGCCCTGATCCGCAGGTTATTTGGAATACCCCAAGGACGGATAAGCGTTGGAGCCGGCCAAACGGACACTATCACAGATCAAATAAAGGTGGCGGCGAATGGGAATTCTTTGATCTTCCGGATGAGTGGACTATCCGGTACAAAGAGCTTACGTTTTGCCTTAAACCGTTTGCATTCAAGCATACGGGACTGTTTCCCGAGCAGGCGGCAAACTGGGATTGGTTTTCTTCCATAATAAAGGAAGCATTGGTAAAAGATCCGGGAAGAGAGATAAAAGTTCTTAATCTGTTTGCTTATACCGGTGGTGCGACAATATCTGCTGCAGCGGCCGGAGCAAAGGTCACCCATGTCGATGCGGCAAAGGGAATGGTAGGCTGGGCGAAGGAGAATGCAAAAGCAAGCGGTTTGGAAGATGCCCCTATCAGATGGCTCGTTGATGACTGTGTAAAGTTTGTTGAACGTGAGAACAGGCGGGGTAACAAATACGATGGGATAATTATGGATCCCCCATCATACGGCAGAGGCCCGAAAGGTGAGATCTGGAAACTTGAGGACTGTGTTTTTCCGCTCCTTGAGAAGACGGCTGAAATTCTTGCCGATAATCCATTGTTTGTTCTTGTTAATTCCTATACTACAGGGTTGCAGCCGGCGGTTCTTTCATATATGATGAATACTGTTTTCGTTAACCGGTTCGGGGGCCATGTTGAAGCCGGGGAAGTCGGTCTTCCGGTCACGGGAAACAACCTGGTGCTGCCTTGCGGAGCATCCGGCAGGTACACTGCCTGATTATATAATCTATGAGAGCAAAGGAGATTCCTAATGGTGTGGCTCTTGGGTAAGAAAGAGGAGGAAAAATTATGACTACATCTTCAATGATCTGGATCATGATCGCAATTGCGGTTTATCTGCTGCTGATGATCTTTATCGGAGCAATGTTTATGAGAAAGAACAACAATTCTGAGGACTACTTCCTCGGAGGACGTTCTCTTAACGGATTTGTTGCGGCTCTTTCCGCAGGAGCATCCGATATGAGCGGATGGATGCTGATGGGACTTCCCGGAAGTATTTATGCAATGGGAACGGGGCAGGTATGGATCGGAATCGGACTTACGCTCGGAACTATAGCCAACTGGTTGTTTATAGCGGGACCGCTTCGTAAATATACGATTCATGCAAATAATTCCCTTACTCTGCCGGAATTCTTTGTAAACCGTTACAGGGATGATAAGAAGATATTGCTCGGCGTGTCATCGGCTGTAATAGTTCTTTTCTTCGTAGTGTATACAGCTTCGGCATTTGCATCGGGAGGAAAACTGTTTAATTCGGTATTCGGAGTTGATTATCATCTGGCACTTATAATCGTTGCTGTGGTTATTCTCGTATATACGTTTATGGGAGGATTTCTTGCGGTTTGTACTACCGACTTTCTCCAGGGTCTGCTCATGCTTGTTGCGGTACTTGCTGTTCCGCTTATAGCATTTGTGATCATGGGGCCCTCAAACTTCGGAGCAAATCTTGCTTCTACCGGAGTTGATTCGGCAACTTTTCTTAATCCGATAATGGAGAACGGAACTAATATTTCTGCGGTTTCGATCATCTCATCCCTTGCATGGGGACTCGGATACTTCGGAATGCCTCACATCATCGTAAGATTCATGTCGATCGAGAAGCCTTCCGAGATCAAAAAGTCATCGACTATCGCTATCGTATGGGTACTGATCTCCCTCGGATGCGCATGCCTCATCGCTTACATGGGCAGAATGCTCGTAGCAGACGAGCTGCTCCCTTACGGAATGCAGAAGATCGTGTTCATAACAATGGCAAGGAAGTTCTTCCCGGCTGCGCTCTCCGGACTGCTGCTTGCGGCTATCATCGCTGCATCGGTATCGACCGCGGACTCTCAGCTGCTGGTAGCTTCCAGCTCATTCACAGCTGACCTTTACACACAGTTCAAGAAGAACGTAAGCGAGAAGGAAGCCGTACTTGTAGGACGTATCGTAGTAGTAGTTATCGCTATTATCGCTTACCTGATCGCTTCCTCAAAGGGAGCCGGAGCACAGGCTATCATGAACCTGGTAGAGAACGCATGGGGCGCATTCGGCGCNNGGACTCGGATACTTCGGAATGCCGCATATTCTTGTCAGATTCATGGCGATCAAAGACAAACAGGAGCTCAAGAAGTCCAAATCCATCGCAATTATATGGGTAGTACTCGGCCTTGGGTTCGCCTGCTTTATCGGTGTGCTTGGAAGAGCATACCTTGCAGCAAGTGAAGGAGTACTTGAGGATTCCGAGAAAGTCTTCATTGAAATGATCAAGAAGGTGTTCACTCAGGATATGAATGTGGCACTTCTGGCCGGACTGTTCATTGCGGCTATCCTTGCAGCTATAATGTCAACAGCTGACTCACAGCTTCTTGTTGCTTCATCTGCTGTTTCTGAGGATATTTACAAAGGTATAGTAAAGAAGGATGCTGACGAAACAAAAGTACTGAATGTCGGCCGTCTTGCTACGATTGTTGTTGCTGTTATCGCGCTTATCATTGCATGGAATCCGAACAGTTCCGTAATGAAGCTTGTATCGGATGCGTGGGCAGGATTCGGAGCAGCATTCGGACCTTTGGTATTGTGTTCGCTTTTCTGGAGAAGAACGAACTTTTACGGAGCATTTGCCGGTATAATTACAGGAGCACTTACCATCATAATCTGGGACTACATTCCTCTTATGGCAGGTGAGACAATAGGAACGGTCACGGGCCTTTATTCTCTGGCTCCGGGATTTTTCGTAAGTCTGATTGCAATAGTGATAGCATCGCTTTGTACTAAGGCACCGTCCGATGAGATCACGAAAGAATTTGATGAGGTTAAAGCAGAGGGTTAATCGTAACCGGCTGACTGACAGAAATAAAAATGCAGCGGAATGTTCCGCTGCATTTTCTTACCTTATAATATGATTTGTCTCATGTATCAGTCGAGGTTAACCTTATTCCTGTTGATGATAAGACATACCGCATAATATATAGCACTTTCAACTATTGTAAAGATCAGTAATATGATAAGCATCCGCAGGTAGATTCCGCCGAAGGAGGCATCAATATCTGCTCCGGTGTTTGTCATCATTCCCCAGAATCCCGATGCAAAGAAGGACACCTGTGAAAATATCTGATTAACGATATAGATACCGATGATACAAAGCACTGTACCAAGTATCTTGTGACTGTGCCAAAGCTGTCCGACGCTCACGCAGAAATACATGCTCAGAGCTGAGGCTGCAGGGGTTATCAGAAACGTAACCACTATGACAACTATAAATCCGGGACTGTTTGCACCAAACAGGGAGTAAAGTTCTCTTATGAACTCACGGAGCTCTTTGCCCGGAACATCGAATGCGGCGATAAAACCTGATCCGGCTATCAGGATAGATATGATCGTACTGACATAGGACAGAAACATCCACACAGCTCCGGTAATGACTTTTGAATGGACGATCATGTCTGTTTTGACAGGCAGAGTGAACGTCAGATATCCTTCGGCTGTATATAGGTTCCTGTAGTATCTCATGACAATGAGTATTATAGTAACAATATTGGCAGCAATAATACCTATGTAAAATACACCTATAAATGAGAGCATGAAAATACCGATGCCCATAGAGCCCTCTACATGAGGGATTAACTGTATCAGTAATCCTGTCATTATTCCAAGCGCGATCACCAGCACGTCTAATGCGGCGGGTAATTTCCAAGTAGCAATAAAATCATGCTTAACAAGTTTTCCTAACATTTGAATACCTCCCTGAATAATCCGTCGACTGATTTGCCTTCGCTGCTCCTGATCTCATCTACCGAAGAAAACCGAACTATATTTCCCTGCTTGAGAAATATAACCTCGTCCAGAATGTTTTCGATATCGGAAATCAGATGAGTGGATATGAGAATAGAGGCATTCTCGTCGTAATTGGAGATTATAGTATTTAATATGTAATCTCTTGCTGCCGGGTCAACTCCGGCTATGGGCTCGTCGAGAATATACAGGTCAGCCCTGCGGCTCATAACGAGTATCAGCTGTACCTTTTCCTTCGTGCCCTTTGACAGTGTTCGAAACTTTGCACGGGGATTGATACCCAGTTTTCCGAGCATATCGTACGCCCTGTTTTCATCAAAGTCCTCGTAAAAGTCTTTAAAATAGTTGATAGTCCCTTCAACCGAAGCGGATTTGCCAAGGTAGGTAGTATCGGGCAGATAGGATATAACCTTCTTGCTTTCTACTCCTATGGGATTGCCTTTTACTGTAACTTCACCTGCAGACGGTACAAGCAGGCCGCATATAATTTTGATAAGCGTAGTCTTTCCGCTTCCGTTAGGACCGAGCAGTCCGATGATGTGCCCACTCTCAAGCTCAAAGTTCAGATTGTTAAGTGCGGTAAGGTTACCGTATTTCTTAGTAAGAGAGTTTACTTTTAATAATGAACTCATAATTCCTCCTCAATAGTTTTCGTTTATCAGATCCAATATTTTATCTTTGCCAAGCCCGAGCTTCTTCATTTGCGTAAGGAAGCTGTTTACCCCGTCGGATGCAATTCTCTTCTTGAGAGCTTCTATTTTGGCTTCATCTTCCGTAACAAAACGGCCGCTCGTTCGCTCTGTGCGCATCAGCCCCCTGCGTTCCATTTCACTTAAGGCCCGTTGCATAGTGTTCGGGTTAACCGCAGCTTCCGATGCAAGATCCCTTACGCTGGGAACCTTGGCACCGGGAGAGAGTTCACCGGATACAATGTCTAACTCCATATGTTCGATTATCTGAACAAAAATCGGTCGGTCAGAATTCAGATTCCAAGACATTGCTGTTCTCCTTTCCTATTTATTGTGGTGCAGCGCGATAGCGGTGTTGACTATCTGTACTAAACGACTAATACAATAGAACAATAATACAAGACGGGTCGGCTGTCAAGACTAATTTTTCAATATGTTGTAGTTTGCCGGGAGGTTTATACTATTGTATTTAAAAAAATACAATTTTTTGAAAAAATCATATCAAATCCGGGAAAAAAGTTCTTGAAATGACAAAATTGCTGATGTATACTCGACATTGCTGTGACATTGATAGCTGTGAACCCGAAGTTACTAAAGGCTCATATATAGGGGCACAGATAATTCGGCGGAGCGAATGTCAAGTTAGGAAACTGGCGACAAGTCACTGACTACAACATTGAAGCCGTGATCGTGTTTGGAAATAACAGGACACACACGGGAGAGTGTACAGTCACCGCTTGTC
>DEEW01000153.1:483-2797 GCA_002350465.1 Lachnospiraceae bacterium UBA2868 | reverse complement strand
ATCACATTGAAGGCATATGATCATGTCCTCATTGATGACGCAGCAAAGAAGATCATCGAAACTGTTAAGAAGAACGGATCCGAGGTTTCGGGCCCGGTACCTCTTCCTACTAAGAAGGAAGTAGTTACCATCATCNNTACAAGGACAGCCGTGAACAGTTCGAGCAGAGAACGCATAAGCGTCTCATCGATATTCTTACACCTACCCAGAAGACGGTAGATTCCCTGTCAAGGCTTGAGATGCCTGCAGGTGTTTATATCGACATCAAAATGAAGAATAAGTAACCTCAGCGTGTATGAATGTGCATGCAGCATATTCCGCTGACGAAAGAAGGAGGCAAAAATGAAGAAAGCTATTTTGGCAACAAAAGTCGGAATGACTCAGATCTTCGATGAAGACGGATCACTCATTCCGGTAACCGTGCTTGAGGCAGGTCCTTGCGTGGTTACACAGGTTAAGACAGAAGAAAATGATGGCTACAAGGCAGTTCAGGTCGGTTTTATCGACAAGAAGGACCGCATCGTAAACAAGGATGCAAAGGGCAAGAAAGAGGTCGTTCACAGAAACGGTGTCAACAAGCCACTTAAAGGTCACTTCGACAAGGCAGGAGTTTCATCAAAGAGATTTGTAAGAGAGTTCCGCTTTGAAAACAGTGATGAATATCAGGTAGCTCAGGAGATCAAGGCAGATATCTTTGAAGTAGGCGATAAGATTGACGCATCTGCGATCTCAAAGGGAAAAGGATTCCAGGGTACGATCAAGCGACTCGGTCAGCACAGAGGACCCATGAAGCACGGTTCAAAATTCCATCGTCATCAGGGTTCAAACGGTGCATGTTCCTCACCTTCAAGAGTATTCAAGGGAAAAGGAATGCCCGGTCAGATGGGCGGCGTTAAAGTAACGGTTCAGAATCTTGAAGTTGTCCGCGTAGATGCAGACAAGAACCTGCTGCTTGTCAAGGGAGCTGTTCCCGGACCGAAGAAAGCATTAATTACCGTAAAAGAGAGTGTAAAGGTCGCTAAATAAGTAAGGACCTTAGGAAAGGAGGAACATACAGATGGCTAACGTATCTGTTTACAATATGGAAGGCAAGGAAGTCGGCAAGATGGAACTCTCCGATGCCGTATTCGGTGCTCCGGTCAATGAACATCTTGTTCATATGGCTGTAGTACAGCAGCTTGCCAATAATCGTCAGGGCACACAGAAGGCCAAGACACGCGGTGAGGTTTCCGGAGGCGGAAGAAAGCCCTGGAGACAGAAAGGAACCGGTCATGCAAGACAGGGTTCCACAAGATCACCCCAGTGGACAGGCGGCGGAGTTGTATTCGCACCTGTACCGAGAGATTACTCATTCAAGCTTAACAAGAAGGAAAAGAGAGCGGCTCTTAAGAGCGCACTTTCATCCAGAGTTCAGGAGGACAAGTTCCTTGTGCTTGACGAGCTCAAGTTTGATGAGATCAAGACCAAGAAGTTTGCGGATGTACTTAATAACCTTAAGGTTTCAAAGGCAGTTGTTATATTGGCGGATGATGATCAGAACGTGATTCTCTCTGCAAGGAACATTCCCGGAGTTATCACGGCATCCATCAATACGATCAACACCTATGACATAATGAAGTACAGCACGGTCATCGCAACAAAGGATGCCGTTGCCAAGATTGAGGAGGTGTACGCATAATGGCAGCAATAAACTACTATGACGTGATATTAAAGCCTGTAGTTACCGAGAAGAGTATGGCGGGCATGGGTGAAAAGAAGTACACCTTTCTTGTGCATCCCGAAGCTAACAAGACAATGATCAAGGAAGCTGTTGAAAAAATGTTTGACGGCACAAAGGTAAGATCTGTCAACACAATGAATCTTGACGGCAAGAAGAAAAGGCGCGGAATGGTATTCGGCAGAACCGCCAAATCCAAGAAAGCGATCGTAACGCTTACCGAGGACAGCAAAGATATAGAGTTGTTCACAGGGCTATGATTAATGCAAATGGGAGGGGCCCACGAAGTGGGAAGTCCGCGTTTGCACCGCGAGGCCTCATCGCAAAGCGATTCTTATGGCCGAGCGACCTTATAGGATAAATACCTGATAATTATTTTAACAAAGGAGACAAAATCATGGGAATCAAAAAATATAACCCATATACACCGTCCAGAAGACAGATGACATGCTCTGATTTTGCCGAGATAACAAAACACGAGCCTGAAAAGTCACTTGTTACTTCTCTTAAGAAGAATTCGGGACGAAACAACCAGGGAAAGATAACGGTTCGCCACAGAGGCGGCGGTAACAGAAGAAAATACAGGATCATCGATTT
>DEEW01000153.1:0-395 GCA_002350465.1 Lachnospiraceae bacterium UBA2868 | reverse complement strand
GACGGCGAGAAGGCATATATCCTTGCACCTGAAGGATTAACAGACGGAATGAAGGTTATGAACGGCCCCGAAGCCGAGGTCAGAGTAGGTAACTGCTTACCTCTTTCCGAAATTCCTGTTGGTACAATGGTTCACAACATCGAGCTTTATCCCGGAAAGGGCGGACAGCTTGTCCGAAGCGCCGGCAATGGAGCACAGCTTATGGCAAAAGAAGGAAAGTATGCAACACTCCGTCTTCCTTCCGGCGAGATGAGAATGGTTCCGATCATTGCAAGAGCTACCATCGGTGTTGTAGGAAACGGCGATCATAACCTTATCAATCTCGGTAAGGCAGGACGTAAGCGTCACATGGGCATCAGACCTACGGTCCGTGGTTCGGTTATGAACCCTAACGA
>DEEW01000058.1:25666-26028 GCA_002350465.1 Lachnospiraceae bacterium UBA2868 | reverse complement strand
CAGCAGGTCGGTAACGTATCAGTTCCGGATCCCCGTATCATTCAGATACAGCCATGGGAAAAGGGAATACTGAAGGATATCGAGAAAGCTATTCAGGCTTCTGACATAGGTATCAATCCTACAAACGACGGAACGGTTATCCGTCTTGTGTTCCCCGAACTTACGGAGGAGAGAAGAAAGGAACTTGTCAAGGATATCAAGAAAAAGGGTGAAGATGCCAAGGTTGCCGTCAGGAACATCAGACGTGACGGTAACGACGCATTCAAGAAATTATCCAAGTCCGATGATATTTCCGAGGACGAAGTTAAGGATCTTGAAGATGAACTTCAGAAGACAACCGATAAGTTCATCAAAGAGATCGA
>DEEW01000058.1:25202-25509 GCA_002350465.1 Lachnospiraceae bacterium UBA2868 | reverse complement strand
ACGGAAACGGAAGATGGGCCAAGGCCAAGGGAATGCCGAGAAACTACGGGCATGTTCAGGGAGCCAAGACTGTTGAGGTAATCTGCGAGGAAGCATACAAGATGGGTATTAACTATCTGACGGTGTATGCTTTTTCNNGATAAGTTCATCAAAGAGATCGACTCAATGATAGACGGCAAGTCGAAAGACATAATGACTGTTTAAGGATAAGGGTCACAAGTCGTGACCCTTTTTTGTACAAGAGGTATTTTATGAATGTTCCGAATCATGTGGCCATAATTCTCGACGGAAACGGAAGATGGGCCAA
>DEEW01000058.1:21005-25078 GCA_002350465.1 Lachnospiraceae bacterium UBA2868 | reverse complement strand
TATCTGACGGTGTATGCTTTTTCAACGGAAAACTGGTCAAGGCCTGCCGATGAGGTTGACCAGCTTATGAAACTGTTGCGCAATTATATGAAGACCTGCCAGCAGACGGCCAGGAAGAATAATATGTGCGTAAGAGTCATAGGTGACAAGACAGGACTTGCGGAAGATCTGCAGGAATCCATTGCGGCTCTCGAAGAAGCAACACGTAACAATACCGGTCTTCATTTTCAGGTTGCCATTAATTACGGAAGCCGTGATGAGATAATCCGTGCCGTTAACCGTATAGCGGAAGATGTGCAAAACAGTAAGGTCGATACACCGATTACCGAAAGTGTTTTTGAGGATTATCTGGATACGAAGGGCATACCTGCGCCTGATCTTCTGATCAGGACAAGCGGAGAGCAGAGGCTGTCCAATTTTCTGCTGTGGCAGCTGGCATACGCGGAGTTTTACTTCACTGATGTTCACTGGCCCGATTTTTCCAAAGAGGAGCTTATTAAGGCCTGTGAGGCATACAGTAAAAGAGACAGACGCTACGGCGGCCATTCTAAGGAGGAGTGATGTTTAAGACAAGGGTACTTAGCGGAGCAATCGTTGCGGTGGTTATGCTGTTATTCACCTGGCTCGGGGGTGTGTACCTCGGTTTATTTCTGATGTGTGTATCGGTTATCGGCCAGTATGAGTTCTACCGTGCCACCGGGGTCATTGCCGGAGGCATGAAGGGGGGCATCCTCCCGGCAATCGGATTTGGCGGAACTCTTTTTTATTACGTGTTTCTTCTGATACCGGCGTCAGATGCGTTTCTAATGATGTTTGTTCCGGTCATTACTCTTGTTGTACTTATGGCGGTTTATGTGTTTACTTTTCCGAAGTATAAGGCGGGTGAAGTTGCGTTTTCATTCTTCGGATTTTTCTATGTAAGTATTATGCTGTCATTTATCTATCTGACGCGGACCTTACCGGAAGGCATATATGTTGTATGGCTGATTTTCTTCAGCTCATGGTTTTGCGACGTGTTTGCATATTTTACCGGAATGCTCACGGGGAAGCACAAGCTGGCTCCCGTTCTCTCACCCAAGAAATCCGTTGAGGGGGCTGTGGGAGGTATTGTATTTCCGGCAATTTTCGGTGCCCTGTACGGGTACTGTATCAACCGATATGTATCTTCGGGATTCCCGGTGGCAGCGTTTACCGCCCTTACGGCAATAGGAGCGATCGTATCGCAGATAGGCGACCTTAGTGCAAGCGCGATCAAGCGTAATTTCGAAATAAAAGATTACGGGAGTCTAATTCCCGGCCACGGCGGTATTCTCGACAGGTTTGACAGTGTTATATTTACAGCGCCTATGATATATTTTACGGCAGGTTGTTTTCTGGAGTTTTTTTGGGTTAATCTGAGATGAAAAAAATCGTTGTTATGGGTTCTACGGGTTCCATAGGAACCCAGACTCTCGAAATAGTAAGAGACCATAGGGATGAGCTTGAAGTAACAGCTCTTACGGCAAATTCAAGCGTTGATATGATCGTTAAACAGGCTCTTGAGTTCCGGCCGAAAATGGTGGCTATGAATGATGAGGCTGCTGCGGAAACTGTCAGTGCAAAGCTTAAGGGTGAGAACATAAAGGTCGTCTCCGGAATGGATGGGCTGATTGCTGCCGCATCAATGGAAGAGGCAGACATAGTTGTTACCGCAATGGTCGGAATGATCGGTATACGACCGACGATCGCAGCGATCAAAGCAGGCCATGATATCGCTCTTGCAAATAAAGAGACCCTGGTTTGCGCGGGGCATATTATAATGCCGCTGATCAAAGAATGCGGTGTAAAGCTTTATCCGGTGGACAGTGAGCACAGTGCCATATTCCAGTCCCTTAACGGAGAAAATCATGAGGATGTGGAACGCATTATCCTGACTGCATCAGGCGGCCCCTTCAGAACGAAAACCGCAGAGGAACTTGAAAATGTTACGGCGGCTGATGCCCTAAAGCATCCTAACTGGGATATGGGTGCCAAGATAACTATAGATTCCGCAACACTTGTAAACAAGGGACTTGAGGTTATGGAGGCGTGCCATCTTTTTGGCGTAGGGGTAGACGATATAGAGGTGGTGGTACATCCGCAGTCAATCATTCATTCTGCGGTGCAGTACAGGGACGGCGCGATAATCGCCCAGTTGGGAAGCCCTGATATGAAGCTTCCGATACAGTATGCCCTGTTCTATCCTGACAGACCATATCTTAATACTAAAAGAGTTGATTTTTTTAAACTCCGGTCCATGACATTTGAAGCACCTGATCCGGAAAGATTTTTGGGATTTAAGTATGCTCTTGAAGCTGCCAGGGTTGGCGGGATCATGCCAACAGTGTTTAATGCCGCCAACGAAAAAGCGGTGGCACTGTTTCTAAAAGGCAGGATAAAGTTTACGGACATTGCCGGACTGATAAAACAGGTAATGGATGCTTCAAAAAGAATTGAAAATCCCACGGTGGATGAGATACTCGCGGCCGAGAAGGCAGCAGGGGATATAATTGCCGGACTGATGGATAAGTAGAGAAGGATCACAGGAGAATCATTGTGAAAATACTTATAGCTGTACTGATATTGGCGGTAATAGTTTTTGTCCATGAAATGGGGCATTTTCTTATTGCCAGATTAAACGGAATAGAAGTAGTTGAGTTTACCGTAGGCTTCGGACCAAAGCTTTTCGGATGGACGACAAAGGGCGGAACGAAGTTTTCCATACGGCTCATATTGTTTGGAGCCGCATGCGTTTTTGATGATCTTGATGCTCAGGTCGATGACGGCAATACCGATTTTGCTTCGGTAATTGCCAACTCTTCTTTCAGAAAAGCGAATGTGTGGTCAAGGATAGCGACGACTCTGGCAGGACCTTTTTTCAACCTCCTGCTTGCGTTTATTCTCGGCCTTTTTCTGATGAATTATATTGATATAGCTGACACAACGATAACCGATATTATGCAGGATGGAGCGGCATATGAGGCCGGAATACGCACGGGAGATAAGATAATAAGCGTTAACGGAAGCCGCTGCTATCTGTATCCGGAAGTATCAACCGCGGTGGAACTGGGCTACGGGAAGCCCTTAAAGGTTGTATATGAGCGGGACGGACAGAAGATAAAAGCAGAGCTGCTTCCGAAGATGAACAGTGAGTATAACCGTTTCATGATAGGTGTTGTTTTCGGTGGGCAGGAGATGCCGCAAAAAAGCATAGGCGGTATAGTAAAATCAAGTTATCTGTATGTAAGGTACATGGTCAAGATGACCTTTTCAAGCTTCAGGATGCTCTTTTCCGGACAGGCGAAAGTCTCGGATATAGCAGGACCTGTAGGTGCCGCCCAGATCGTGGGGGATGAATATGAAAGTGCCAAGTCAGAAGGCATGCTGGCTGATAGTTGTGAGCATGCTCAATATCGCCCTGCTTCTGTCGGCTAACATCGGAATCGTTAATCTGTTTCCCCTTCCTGCTTTTGACGGCGGAAAGCTGCTGTTTTTGATTTACGAAGCGATACGTGGTAAGCCTGCGGACAGCAGGGTCGAAGGGACGATACAGCTTATCGGAGTAGGACTTCTTCTTGCACTTCTGGTGCTTGTAATGTACAACGATATAACAAGACTTTTTATGGGATGATCCTCGGCAGCCTTAATTGAGTAATTTTGGCTTCTGTACAATATTTACAAAAAGCCGGTATCCGAATAATCGGGTATCGGTTTTTTTGTATGGTTTTTTGCCGGAATTAAGTTACATAAATCATATAAATTACAGGTGATTTTCAAAGACTGTAGAAAAAAATATAGTGTATTGATTGTTATCAGAAAGTGGTTTATTTTCTGTTATACACCGCAGGATTTCTTCATAACTGATTCCGGTGGTGTAAAGCACGTAGGTCGCGGCTCTCAAGAAGGTAGGAGGGGAAATGTTTGAAAAAGGTCAAACGATAAATAACCGGTACGAGATCGTGAATCTGATTGCAAAGGGAGGAACCAGCTGTGTATATCTGGTGCTGGACCGCCATATCGGAAGAACACTTGCCATGAAGGCAATGGAAAGAGAT
>DEEW01000058.1:17181-20915 GCA_002350465.1 Lachnospiraceae bacterium UBA2868 | reverse complement strand
AGATATCCGTTGATTCCCGTTATATGGGATGCATTTTACGATTCGCAAAAAATATACATAGTCAGTGAATATGTAAAGGGTGATTCCCTGGGAAAACTGTGTAAACCAAAGGGGATGAGCCGGACCAGAAGTCTTGCCATCGCGCAGCATATCTGTTCGGCGCTTGTATATCTTCACCATATGAAGAAGCCGATGCTGTATCTGGATCTGAAGCCGGACAACATAATAATCGATGAAAACGATATGCCTCATTTAATAGATTTTGGGATAGCAGGATGCCTTGCGGATCATCATATACCTGTGGGAACAATAGGGTATTCTCCGCCGGAGCAGTACAGCAAGGATGCAAAGCTCGATCCGGGAGCGGACATTTTTGCATTCGGAATGACGTACTATACAATGAGGTCGGGACTGGTTCCCGCCCAGGATCATCAGGAAGCACTTAATAATATTGCACATTCAAAAATTCTTAATCAATCCGAAATAACATTTCTGACTAAGTGCTGCAAACTATCCAGAGAAGAACGATATACCGATGCGAACGAAGTATTAAAACAGATCAGACATATCAGGACGATCCCGCAAAGAATAAAAAAGTGTGCCGAGCTTACGATCATAACGGCGGGTATTATCGTTGCAGCGTATTACGGAGGTATCCGTATACATAGCAGAATAAGTGAAAATCAAGCCGCCAGGTCCCTTTATGAAGCGGCATCCCTGCATATGAAGGACGGAGAGTACACGCCTGAAGGAATAAGAATCATCAAGACCGCCATAGCAAGCAAGGTACTGCCGAAGGACTGCGAGCAGGATTTTATATTTGAAGTGGCATTAAATGCAATGTTTGTGGAACGAGATTACAAGACAGCGGTGCAGTATTTTTCCAAGCTTGATTCCGGGTCATATCCTGCCGCCTCCGACTATATAAAAATATGCAAAATACAAAACGGGTTTGATTTCGACAGGGATAATACAGCTGTCATTGCAGGAAAACTGTTTGCGGAAACCATCAGACACAGACCATCGGTACAAAAGTACGAAACACTGATTTTTGTGGCGGAGTGTTATGAGAATTATGAGACGAACGAAGCTGAAGGTTTATCCAAGGCCATAGCCGTTATAGATGCGGCAAAAAGTGAACTGGATCAAAAGGGACAGGATGAGGACTTGCCGGAGACGGAGGAATTCGAAAGAATATACAGACGTCTGGAGGAACTGTCAGCGGTAAAGCGGACAAGAATGAGGGTTATCAATAAAAAAGGGAGAAGAGACTATGAGAATTAAAGGAAAAAAGAACAGATTAATAACAGTCACCGCAATATTTCTGGCCGTTTTCGGGATCGTAACACAGGCCGGTATTGCTATGGTTACTGCGGGAACACCCTATACAGGGTCTTATGGTAATTATTATCTGAACGATGTTTCAAGACCTATATCGGACGGAGACTGCGGATATACAACTGTGTCCAAGGAAGCGAGTTTTCATTTCGAATTCATGAGCAATGGGGAGACGGTAACTTACGTTGAGGAAAGGCGTATCAAACCAAGGTATGCCAAAAGTATATGCTGGGGGAAACCCGAGGTAGTGTGCTGTAATCATTGCGAACTGTTGTCGGATGACGGTAACCGGTATTCTATGCAGATCTTTCTGGAAGATGACAACGGGAATGAATATTGCAGGAAGAGCGGATACGAGTTGACGAGGGAAGACCTTCAAAGTACGGGTCTTGATTTTGAGAATCTGGCAACCCCCATAAGAGTGGGACTGGAGATTACATTATACCCGGGAGAGTACTGTCCGTACTGCAAGAGACACAAGGGAGATCTGATCATAGTTGACGGACTGAAGTGGGGAATGACCTGTGTTGATTTTTCTTCTCATCCGCAGTCTGTTCCGGCCACATACGGAGGAAGTGCCGAGTTTACGGTGGGACTGGCCACCTACAGAAATACACTGGGAGACAGCCTAGATTTCTATAAATGGGAGATCATGAGAGAAGAAGGAGAATGGAGTCCGGTTGAAGACGGAGTCAGCAGTACGGGAACCGTGTATGAAGGAAGCGATACGAATCATCTGACTGTTTCAAACATCAGCCGGGATCTGTACGGGAGCAAGTTCAGATGCGAGCTCAAGGGAGCCAATTATATGAAGGCGTTTTCACTGCCTGCCGGGCTTATGCTGTCAGAGTATAATCCGGTGCCTACACTGCCACCGACTGTGACCACTGTTCCGGCCATAACTCCCGCACCGGGTTCCGGCACAGAGTATAAACCATCAGCTTCGTCATCGGCCTATGTTCAGCCTTCATCATCCAATGAAATCAAACCGGCTGCTTCAAGTTCATCACACAGCAGCACCTCCGGTGGCGGAACATACAAAGGAGATATTATAACACCCGCAATAAGCGGCACAGATCAAAAAATCAGCACCACTGACTTAATATCTGGGACATCGCCCGGTACATCAGGCAAAAAGAGACCCGCTTCTTCGACGGGACGCTTGCCGGCAGGAGACGATAAATCAGCATCGGCATCATCCTCATCGCTCTCGCGCAAAAGCCCCGGAGCGAATTACGTTATGAAAAACGGTGTGCTCTATATAGTTGATGACGATGATACGGCCATAGATTCCGGTGAAAAAAACGGAGGTGAAGAGATAAGGAGTGAGGAGTCGGAAGTTGTAAGTGAGTATTCGGCGGATGATCTTGCAATTGAAGGTAATCTGTACAGTGCCCGGCAGGAAAAGAGTTTTTGGAGTACAACTCCCGGTTATTTAGTGATCGGTGTATCGGCACTTCTGCTTTTGATCCTGATAATGTTTTTCCTCTTTTTCGGAGTAATTGTGTGCGGAGAGGTTGAAGAGCATGACGAAGTGTTTGAACTTTGCGGCATAAGGCTTATGCAATGGCACAAAGGCAGCTGGCAAGTGAACCTGGGATGTGCTTTTGATGAAAATGCGGTAGTAAAGCTACATATCGGATTGTTGTTTGCGCTGATTTTTGCCGAGTGGGACATTACCGGCAAATCAAAGGGAATATATGAAGGAGAGACCTGTGCTCCTGCAGGAAGGGGAATGCTTATGTACCGCAAAAATATAAGGAGGAGTGTATGAAAAGATTTATCGGATTAATAATCTGTATGTGCATATATTTGATGACAGGTAAAGATATAATGGCTGAGGAGAACGAAAGACTTATGGTTAACATAACACAGGAAAACGGGGAGTCCGTTCTTGTTAAATCAGGTCATACTCTTTACACGGCACTTCCGGTCATCTTTACAATACCGGATAATGTGGGAGACAGCTATTACAGCATAAGTACGGACAACGGGATATCCTTCGGAACTTATGTGAAAATGGAAAGTGATTCCGTCACTCTCTACCCGGACGATAAAACATCGCCCGAAGGGAAGTGGCAGATAAGGTTTGCCAATGTATCGGAAGGGACTGAAAAGGATTCGGAAGTGTATGTGATACATTTTGATGTTACGCCGCCCGTAACAGAAATTGACCGGGAGGGGAAGCTTACAATAAGCGATGATACCGGAATACAGAGGTGTGTTGTAAATATCGGAGATACAAAAGCAGACGAGAAAGTGTTTGACGAGAGTGAACAGATAACAGAGTATGAACCGGAGCTTAATATTAAAGGCAGGGCAAAGTATGGGGACAGCATTGAAATAATATGTGAGGATATTGCGGGTAATCAAAGGGTATTATCATTTGAGTATCT
>DEEW01000058.1:13329-17117 GCA_002350465.1 Lachnospiraceae bacterium UBA2868 | reverse complement strand
CGCCGGGGCGCAAAATTAAAGGTAAAAGCATCTGACGGGGAATCTGAATGTTATGTAAACTATATAGCCGAGCGGGTATCAGGTGATGAGGTAATATCGGTTTCGGAGTACAATTTACCTGCTGATACGGAAATTGCATTTGACAAGGACGGAGCATATTCTGTTATTTTGTATGCGACCGACAGTGCCGGTAATGAGAGCGTTAGGCAGCGGCTTGGCTTTGCGGTAGATAGTAGCGCACCCCATATAGAGATCGGCGGAGTCTGCGAAGGGGTTGACATAAAATCAGACGCTAGGGTATCAATAGAGGTTGGGGATAATCTGTATGAAGATACAGGTGTTGACATAATATTGACACGGACTACACCGTGGAATGTCCAGAATATACCGATAAACTCTTACAAACTCAATGCATTCCGGGATGAAAGAGAGGTTGACATAAATGCAGATGGAGAGTATGAGCTTCATGTCACGGCTACGGACGGTGTGGGAAATACTACACGTAAGGACTGCAGATTCCGTATTGACAAGACTGCTCCCGACATTGCGGTTTCGGGAATAAATGAGGGGGAGATCACAAATGAAAAGAGTGCTTTAAGGTTCAGGGCGGGAGAGATGTTCTATGATTCGACAGTTATGTCATGGCTGCTTGAGAAGAGGGAGGCTAAGGGTTTTACTCCTGTTTTAAATGATGCCCATGTGATGAGATCGGCACAGGATTTTTTTGATATTTCAGTGGATAAGGAGGGGGAATACCGGCTGACATGTACGGCAGCAGACAGAAGCGGCAATACATCCCAAAAGACGGTGGCATTTACTGTTGATTACACTCCTCCCGTGATTTCGGAAATATCGGGATTTGACAGAAAGTTTGTAAAGTCATTTTCACTTGCGGGAAGGATAGCGGATTATGTCAGTGATTCATCGCCTTTTAGTGCAAAAGCTTATCTGAACGACGCTGAATTCAAAAAGGGTGACGTTGTAATAGAGGAGGGGAAATATTTTCTTACGGTTATAGCTGAGGATGCGGCATCAAATGTTTCGGAGGAAACTGTTTCTTTTATCGTGGATCATACTGCTCCGCAGATCGTTCTGTCCGGATTTGACAAAAACGGAAATATTAAAAAGGGCAGTATTCTGTCTGTCGGTCTTCTTGAGGAAGGTGACAGTCTGACAAGTGTAAAGTTTAACGGAAGAAGCATATCGATAGATCAGGACAATACTGCAACAATAGCGGTAAACGAATACGGAAAGTATGATCTGGAGATTAAAGCATGTGATATGGCCGGAAACATTACAGATACGAAGATCGGAACGGAATGCTATATGTATGGAGGATTATTTGACGGCTATACGGTTGAAGAAAAAACAATATCGGCATCACCTGACCGGGGCGAGGATATAGATATAAGAGGGCTGCTTTTAGGGCTTGCTTCCGTACTTTCCGGTACTTTCGGCCTGACCTACAGAACGTATTTATCGGGTAAGTAGCAAATTGACTATTCGGTCGTAACGTTGTAAATTATAATCATGTTCAGAGATAATACTAAAGTTATAAAAATAGGTGACCGGGTTATCGGAGGGGGCAATCCCGTTCTGATCCAGTCCATGACCAATACGAAGACAGGGGATGTTAAGGCTACGGTTTCACAGATAAAGCGTCTTGAGGCAGCGGGCTGTGAGATAGTCAGATCAACGGTGCCGGATGAGGAGTCTGCAAGGGCCATATCCGCCATAAAAAAAGAGATAAACATTCCTATCGTTGCGGACATCCACTTTGATTACAAGATGGCGATAGCGGCAATAGAAAACGGGGCAGACAAGATAAGGATCAATCCCGGAAACATAGGGTCCGGAGAAAGATTAGGTGAAGTTGTACGTGCCGCAAAAGAGAGAAACATTCCGATACGTGTCGGTGTAAACAGCGGCTCTCTTGAGAAGGATATTGTTGCAAAATATAACGGGGTTACCGCAAAGGGAATAGTCGAGTCAGCACTTGATAAGGTCCATATGATCGAAGATTGCGGATATGACAACATAGTTGTTTCCATAAAATCATCGGATGTGCTTATGACGGTTGCCGCCCATGAGGAACTTGCGCCCGTATGTCCCTATCCCCTTCATGTTGGGATAACCGAATCGGGGACTCTTCACTCGGGAAGTATAAAGTCATCTGTGGGACTGGGTATCATTCTCAATAAGGGAATCGGAGATACGATACGGGTATCCCTGACAGGAGATCCGGTGGAAGAAGTTATTACCGCAAAGCTCATTCTTAAGAGTCTGGGACTTCGTAAGGGCGGTATCGATGTGGTATCATGCCCTACATGCGGCAGGACAAACATAGACCTTATCCCCCTTGCAAACGAAGTTGAAAGACTTGCGGCAGGATACGATCTGGATATTAAAGTTGCCGTGATGGGATGCGTTGTAAACGGTCCCGGAGAAGCGAAGGAGGCCGACCTTGGTATAGCCGGTGGAAACGGTGAGGGCCTTCTTATCAAAAAGGGCGAGATAATCAGAAAGGTTCCCGAAAAGGAATTGCTCGCGGTACTTAAATACGAATTGGATAATTGGAATAAATAGTAATGGAAAAGAAATTTTTTGACGTTTTTTCATCGCTTGTTGTTTCCGATGATGACAGAGAATTAATGGAAGAGACCAAAGTTACAAGGTTGGTCTCTTCTTCACGTCGTGATAAGCTTCATATTCATCTTGTCAGCGATTACATTATTCCTAAGGACAGAATATATGAAATGGAGCGCAAGATACGCGAACAGTATTACCCGAATTCTCCTGTCAGCATCAGGATAATCGAGAAGTTTAATCTTGCAGGCACATATACCGCAAAGGCGATCATCAGCCAGTACAAAAGCAGCATCATAACAGAGGCTTCAAACGTTAATCCTGCATGGGTGGATCTGCTCAAGCATGCCGATTTTGAGTTTGATGAAGGCAGTGATGCGATGACCCTTGTGCTTGAGGACAGACCGATCGCGCATGATATGTCCGAGGAGATAGCGGACTTTCTCGATCATGCCGTAAATGAAAGATGCCGGACTGCATTTGGAATAACAGTTGCATTCAAGCAAAAAGAGACCCGCCAGAGTTACGTTCATTCAAGAGAACGTATGCTTGAGGAAGTAAGGAAAATATCCTTTGAAACACTTGAAGGAGCCGGGACGGAATCAAAGGCAGATGATCGTACGCCTATACCCCAGAGAGCATCGGATGAAGAATTCCTGATGTATGAAAAGATGGCAAACGATAATGATGTCTATAATATATACTCCGGCGGGCCGGTGACAATACCTCAGCCGGAAGCAGATATCCATTCCGATGCTCAGGAGAGTACACCTCCTTCGGGTAAAACCGAAGAGGTTAAAAGGGAATCGGCAAGAGGAAAATTCAGTAAGAGAAAAGAGCCCTCCAATCCGGATGTTATATTCGGCAAGGATTTTACCGAAGGTCCCATGAATATATGCGATATAGACGGTGATATCGGGACGGTCATTATTCGCGGTCAGGTAGGTGCGTTTGAAGTCAGGGATACGAGAACCGGCAAGAAGATGGTCACATTTTCCGTGACTGACTTTACAGATACGATAGATGTAAAACTGTTCCCCAGAGAGGATCAGCAGGAGCGGCTTTTTGATTATATAGGCGATGGAAAGTTCGTGCTGATAAAAGGCACCACCGGCATCGATAAATATGACGGAATACTCTCCCTCGGGTACATAGACGGCATCAAGAAAACCGGTGATTTCAGAACCAAGCGGATGGATAAC
>DEEW01000058.1:11145-13304 GCA_002350465.1 Lachnospiraceae bacterium UBA2868 | reverse complement strand
CTTCACTGCCATACGAAGATGAGTGATATGGACGGAGTGTCCGATGTTTCGGATATAATCGACTGTGCAAGGGAATGGGGAATGGAAGCGATAGCCATAACCGATCACGGGGTTGTCCAGGCCTTTACCGAAGCGTTCCATCATATAAGAGACAAGAAGATAAATGATTTTAAAGTCATTTATGGTATGGAAGGTTATGTTGTCGATGATACGTCACAGATCGCGGTTAATCCGGAAGATCATACAATAAATGATACGTTTGTGGTATTCGATATTGAGACGACGGGATTTTCACCGACGGTGAACAATATAATCGAGATCGGAGCGGTCAAGATCGCAGAAGGCAGGATAGTTGACAGATTTTCCACGTTCGTTAACCCCAAAGAGCCTATTCCCTACAGGATAGAAAAACTGACCGGAATAAACGATTCCATGGTGGAGGATGCTCCCTTCATAAACGATGCACTCACGCAGTTTTCAAAGTTTTGCGAGGGCGCGGTATATGTTGCCCATAATGCAAACTTTGACATGGGATTTATCAAGGCAAAGGAAGAGGCAGCGGGCATAGTCCGTCCGTACAGTTATGTGGATACTCTCGGTATGGCAAGGCTTCTCGTGCCGGAGATCGCCAGATTCAAACTGGACAATCTGTGCAAATTCTTCAAGATCTCCCTTGAAAATCATCACAGGGCTGTAGACGATGCCGAGGCTACCGCACATATTTTCCTGAAACTCATAGAGAGGCTTGCGGCGAAAAATGTTGATACTCTAAAGGGCTTAAACGATCTATGTGCCGCGTCAGATGAGAAGATCAGAAAATCACCGAGCAATCATATAATTCTTCTTGCTGCAAACGAGACCGGAAGGATAAATCTGTATAAGCTTGTATCCCAATCTCATATCAGGTACTACAACGGACATGCAAAGATTCCGAAGAGTCTGATAGAGAAGCATCGTGAGGGGCTCATAATCGGATCGGCCTGTGAACAGGGAGAACTGTATCAGGCAATAATAAGCAAGAGGAGCGAAGACGAGATACTCCGTATTGCTAGGTTTTATGACTACCTTGAGATCCAGCCTAACGGCAATAATGAATTCATGATCAGAGAGGATCGTTTTGAGGATATCAATTCCGAAAAGGATCTTGAGGACATTAACAAAAAGATAATTGAGATAGGCGATATGCTCGGCAAACCGGTTGTTGCAACATGTGACGTTCATTTTCTTAATCCCGAGGATGAAGTGTACCGTCGTGTGCTTATGGCCGGAAAAGGATTTAAGGATGCGGATATGCAGGCCCCCCTTTTCCTTCGTACAACCGAGGAAATGCTTGCGGAGTTTGATTATCTGGGGTTCGACAAGGCGTATGAAGTAGTAGTTACCAATACACGCAAGATCGCAGATATGATCGAGACAATAGAGCCGGTGCGTCCTGACAAGTGTCCGCCTGTCATTGAGAATTCCGATAAGATACTTACGGATATATGTTACCGGAGAGCAAGGGAAATTTACGGAGATGATCTGCCTCAGCAGGTATCGGCAAGGCTTGATAGGGAGCTTCATTCCATCATCACAAACGGATTTGCCGTGATGTATATAATAGCCCAGAAGCTTGTATGGAAATCAAATGAGGATGGTTATCTTGTGGGGTCGAGAGGATCGGTAGGGTCCTCCTTTGTTGCCACAATGGCCGGGATTACCGAAGTTAATCCCCTGCCACCTCATTATTATTGCAGCTCCTGCCATTATGTGGATTTTGACTCCGACGAGGTCAGAGCCTATGCCGGAAGAGCGGGTTGCGATATGCCCGATAAACTGTGTCCCAAATGCGGGGCACCTCTTAAAAAAGACGGTTTTGATATTCCGTTTGAAACATTCCTCGGATTCAAAGGCGACAAGGAGCCCGATATTGACCTGAATTTTTCCGGTGAGTACCAGTCCAAGGCCCATAAGTACACCGAAGTTATTTTCGGTGCGGGACAGACATTCAGAGCCGGAACAATCGGAACACTTGCTGACAAGACTGCATACGGATATGTAAAAAGATATTTCGAAGATAAACATATTGACAAGAGACCTTGCGAGATCGACAGACTTGCAAGAGGATGTACGGGTGTGCGACGTACTACGGGACAGCATCCCGGAGGTATTATAGTTCT
>DEEW01000058.1:10494-11024 GCA_002350465.1 Lachnospiraceae bacterium UBA2868 | reverse complement strand
CTCGGACACGATGATCCGACAATGATCAGGATGCTGCAGGATCTTACAGGGACGGATCCTAAAGAGGTGGCACTTGATGATCCTGAGGTTATGAGTCTGTTTGCATCCACCGATGCTCTGGGAATAACGCCGGATGATATAGGAGGGTGCCCTTTGGGGTGTCTCGGAATACCTGAATTCGGAACGGATTTTGTCATACAGATGCTTGTTGATACAAAGCCTTCCGCATTCTCCGATCTTGTCAGAATATCGGGACTGTCTCACGGAACCGATGTATGGCTGAACAATGCCCAGACTGTTATCGAAGAAGGCAAGGCTACAATATCGACAGCCATATGTACGAGAGACGACATAATGACTTATCTGATCAATATGGGTCTTGAGAGCTCTCTTGCATTTAATATCATGGAGAAGGTCAGAAAAGGTACCGTGGCAAAAGGCAAATGTGCCGAATGGCCGGAGTGGAAGCAGGAAATGCTTGACCATGGTGTGCCGGACTGGTATGTATGGTCCTGTGAGAAGATAAAATA
>DEEW01000058.1:9542-10464 GCA_002350465.1 Lachnospiraceae bacterium UBA2868 | reverse complement strand
TATAAGATCAAGTATCCGCTTGCGTATTATGCAGCGTATTTTTCCATAAGGGCGTCGGCGTTTTCATATGAGACCATGTGCCGCGGACGTGAGGTACTTGCGGAAGAGATTGCCCGCTACCGCAAGATGGCATCGGATTCATCCGTCAAGATGACCAGTAAACAGGAAAATACTCTGAAGGATCTGAAAATAGCGGAGGAAATGTATGCAAGGGGATACGATTTTTGCCCTATAGACATTTTCAAAGCCAGAGCCCATCATTGCCAGATCATCGACGGTAAGATAATGCCGAGACTTGACTGCATTGACGGTCTGGGAGACAAGGCGGCGGACGGTGTTACGGATGCGGCTTCCGACGGGCCGTTCCTGTCAATCGATGATTTTATCGACAGAACCAAGGTGTCCAAAACAGTTACGGATCATATGGTGGAGCTGGGACTTCTGGAAGGGCTGCCGCAGTCAAACCAGCTTTCTTTGTTCGATATAGTGTAGTGTTATTATTTGATTATTAATTGGACTATTATTTACGCGAGAAGCGGGTCCTGTCTGACAGGGCGCCGGTCGCTCAAACAGTCCTCGCCGCTCGTCAAAATCACTCGCGTCTGCGGAACTCGCTTTGCGGCATCCCTGCGGACACCCAAGGCATAACATTCTGCTTGGGTTCTGTGTTCTTGGTGGAATTTTNNTCTGTATATATGCCGAACAAGATCCACATGGGACCTGCTAAATGTGCTCTCGATCTCGGTGACGGGAGCGAAAGAGGCGAATATGTAAATCAGGATTATATCCTGAATGTGCTTGGCCGTCCTCACAGAGCGGTTAACATAATGTACACATATTATCCAAAGGACAAACAGTGGCCTCAGCGGATATCAGAGGCTTGTGCCGATATGGAAGTAAATTTTGCGTGGGATTATCCTTA
>DEEW01000058.1:8059-9525 GCA_002350465.1 Lachnospiraceae bacterium UBA2868 | reverse complement strand
GGTGCGCAGTTTGAGCAGATGCGCGACATCAGAAGGCACGGTCAGGATGTTATGTTAACCCTGACTATTGACTGCTCTCTTGATGACAATGAACTCATAAACATAGCCCGGCAGTTATCGACTTTCGGACGCATGATGCTTCGGATAAATCATGAGTGTAACGGTAACTGGTTCACCCACAACCGCCGGTTTTCATATGAGGAGATCGGGAAGTTTTTTGTACGCTTTTGTAATATAATAAAAGAGCATGCTCCGAATGTTAGAGTTGTATTTTGTGCAGGCCTTGTCGCAGAAGACGGGAAGGTGGAGCATGAGGATGTGTTTGCAGACGCTTACCGTGCGGCTGATATATGGTCGGCAGATAAGTACATTGCCCTTCACTACGGATGGCCGTACGATAAGGCCGAAGCAAGCGGCGGAAGATATGAATCACAGCCTGTCAGTGAAGTGTTTGAGACATTTGACAGAACCTACAAAAGACTNNNNTGTTCTCAGTTCGGGAATAAACCGTTTATTCAGGCTGAATTAAATGCAGACGGGGATGTTACCGGACCGGTGCAGCAGGGCGGGATCGTATCGTCCTATTACAATATGGTAAGAGACGAAAATGCGCGATGGCTGTCCGGAATATCCATGTACCAGTTTCGGGACAGGGGCAGACTCGGTCTTGAAATTCAGGATCCGAACAACGCGTCCGTCGGGATTGCACAGCCTCTTTTGAAGGAATACAAAAGGATCATGCAGTATTCCTATTTTTCACCGGAAATTACCGTACAGGGTGAGACATCCTATCCGGCAACGCTGCGCTGGGGCGGCAGTGAGGATGCTGACGGCATTGAGATCGTGACGGAGTTTGAGCATACTCCCGAATTTTGTGAAGTGACCCTGCAGGAAGACCTTAGCCTTATGCTTGAGTTTAACGGCAGATGGTTTTACAAAGGAGTCGGAGTATGTGAAATTGATCTTATGCCTGCTTTTTTTGAGCGACCGCTTACGGGCAGGACAAATGTGCCCCTTAGGATCTTTGCAACGCCACCCGACGGGGAAAATCACAAAACCGGCAGGGAGGACTGGAATACTTCACAGTATTATGAAATGACACAGGAAGTACAATTCAGGATCAGGTACGAGACAACATATGGAGAATAAGAGAATAATATCTATTCCGGGTTACGGTTATATGTATGAGACCCACTCGCATTCGAAGGAATCAAGTGCGTGTGCAAGGGATTCGGCTGTTGATATGGCAAAAGCACATAAGGCGGCGGGATATACGGGAATGATCCTTACCAACCATAACTGGGGAGGTAATACATCCGTAAGCCGTGAACTGTCATGGAATGATTTTCTCGATGCATTTTTTGAGCCCTACTATCTTGCAAAGAGGTGGGGAGATGATAATGATTTTCAGGTGTTTCCGGGATATGAGGCAGGGTACAACGGAACAGAGTTTCTTATCTACGGTC
>DEEW01000058.1:2071-8030 GCA_002350465.1 Lachnospiraceae bacterium UBA2868 | reverse complement strand
TTGATATCAAATGGATGCACGATCACCCAGAGATCAGGGATGCATCTGTAGAGGAACAGTTTGAGATAGTACATGCCGGGGGAGGTATCGTTGTTCATGCCCATCCTTTCCGGGAGGCCTTTTATATTAAAGAGATCAGGCTGTATCCGGAGTACATAGATGCGGTAGAGGGTGTCAATGCTGCACACTGCCCTTACAACGGACTGCCGGATAATACGGCTTTTAATGAAAAGGCATTGGATTACGCACATAGGCTTGGCAAGGTAATAACAGGCGGAAGTGACATACACAACGTGAATCTTATCGGAGGCGGAATGGCATTTTTGAGAAAACTTAAGAATATAAATGATTTTGTATCGGTTATAAAAGGTGCCGGTGCGGATGACTACCGTGTAACGGACGGAACCCGTGTCTGGGACGCCTGCGGAGGAAGACTATGAAGCTTGCAAGAGTTACAAAAAAAGGTAATAAATCATTTTACATTGAGTTCATGCTTATGACACTGGCGCCTCTTATCGTGTGCGGCATTGTTATGATCATTGTATGCTCGCGGTCCATGTCAAAGGCCATAAAAGATGATGTGTCCGATAATCTTAAAAATGTGGCACATACGATACAGCTGGCATATGATATGAGATATCCGGGAAACTGGAATGTTAAGAGCGAGGGGGACGATGTAAAAGCTGTAACCTTGTATAAAGGCGGGGAGCCGGTTTCCGGCAAGTATGATTTTATTGACAGCATCAGCGAGGAAAGTCAGCTTGAGATATCCATTTTTTACATGGATACAAGGCTTCTGACAACGATCCGCGGAAATGACGGGGAGCGGCTTGAGATGACTGTTGCTAGCGAGAAAATCGTTGATGATGTGTATCGCGGCATGGCAAGTGTTTTCTATGATAATGTCAAGATCGCCTCGACGGATTATTACGCGTATTATGCGCCGATCATATCAGAGGACGGAAGCGAGTGTCTGGGAATGATAGGTGTTGCCAAGCCTTCGGACGCGTTAAAGGATACCATCAGCGGCTTAATAAACAAGAATATTCTAGTGATGATCCTTGGTATTCTGGTTACGTCATTCTTTATCACAAGATTTGCAAACGGTATCATAACGATCATAAAGCGTATGCTTGATTTTATGAAAGCACTTTCGGCTAACCGTCTGGACGTTAAACTTGATGCCACTGTTGCACAGAGGGAAGATGAACTCGGTGAGATGGGAAGGAACCTTAACAGTCTCCAGATCGCCCTAAGACGTCTTATTGAGCGGGATGTACTGACGGGACTGTATAACAGGAGAAGTGCCGAGAAGAGAATTGATGATATTGAAGGAAGCGGAGTTAAGTACTGCGTGGCAATCGGGGACATAGATCATTTCAAGAACTTTAACGATACATTCGGTCATGAATGCGGTGATGTTGTACTTCGTGAAGTAGCGCTCCTGCTTAATGAAGGAATGAACGGAAGAGAAGGATTTGTGGCAAGATGGGGCGGTGAGGAATTNNACTTCAAGAAGATCAACGACACCTACGGACATGACACAGGCGATAAGGTACTGGTTTATGTGGCAAACCTTTTCATAAGCATGATACCCGACGGCGGCTATGCTGCAAGATGGGGCGGTGAGGAATTCCTGCTTGTATTTTCAAATTGCGGGATCGATGAAGCCTATGATGCCCTTATGCTGATCCGTCAGGCACTGCACGACAAGGAGGTGGAATATGACGGTCAGATACATAAAGTGACAATGACATTCGGTGCGGCAGAGAAGATAGAAGGCGTTCCCATTAACCACCTGATAAGGAGTGCTGACGATAAGCTTTATGAAGGTAAACAGGGCGGAAGAGACAGAGTCATCATCTGACCCGGTTCTTATATATAATACAAACCGAAACAAGTTAGAGTGTGTATTTTGGAGGAATAAGATGTATAAAGACGTAACGCTGTGCGAAAACTGTAAACACTTTTTTGTAAACCCGGAGGGTATCGGTATGTGCCAGAATGAAAAAGGGCTGGCATTTCCCACATCAGGTGATTTTTGCTCTAAGGCAGAGAAGACAGAAGGAAGCCGTGAAGTCAATAACTCCGAGCTCCTTAAGCGTGTATACGAGCAGCGTAGAGGAGGCTGAAAAGCAATAAATAATGTCAAAGTATATTTTCGGCAGACCGATTGGCAAACTGATACACGGAGGAGACTACAATCCTGAGCAGTGGCTTGACAGACCGGACATTTTAAAAGCTGACATTGAGCTTATGAAAAAGGCCGGAATCAACGAGGCAACACTGGGAGTGTTTTCGTGGAGCGTATATGAACCTCGCGAGGGCGAGTTTCATTTTGAGTGGTTAAAAGACACTATGGACAGGCTGTATGAAAACGAGATATACAGCATAGTCGCAACTCCCTCCGGAGCAAGACCGGCGTGGATGGATCTGAAGTATCCGGAGGTTATGCGTGTTGACGGCATGGGGATCAGGAACAGACACGGCATGCGTCATAATCATTGTTTAAGCTCCAAAGTTTTCAGGGAGAAAACTGGGATCATAGACAGGAAGTTAGCCGAGAGTATCGGATCTCACCCCGGTCTTCTTATGTGGCATATATCCAATGAGTTTGGCGGTGAGTGCTTCTGCGATAACTGCAAGAACAGATTCAGAGAGTATCTGAGAGCGAAATTCAACGATGACATAGAGGAACTGAACCGCCAGTGGTGGACTACTTTCTGGAGTGCCAGATATGAAAGCTTCGATGAGATTGAACCGCCTTACGATAACGGTCAGAGAGCTGTTATGGGACTGAATCTTGAATGGAAGCGTTTTACCACATGGAATTTTGCGGATTTTGCCGCCTGTGAGATTGATACCGTACGGAAGTATTCCGGAAGATGCGACATTCCGGTAACTACAAACATGATGAAACAGTACGACGGTATAGATTACAGAGTGATGGCAAAGCAGATCGATACCATATCGTGGGACAGCTATCCGGAATTTCATAATGACCGGGAAAGCTATGCGGACACTATGCGTGAGAGCGCATTCGATCATGCGCTGATGCGGGGACTTAAAAGAGGACAGCCGTTCATGCTTATGGAAAGTACGCCGGGTGTTGTTAACTGGATGGAATACAATAAACTCAGGCGTCCCGGTGTTCATATCCAGTTTTCTCTTCAGGCACTTGCATCGGGATCTGACACCGTTCAGTATTTCCAGTTCAGAAAATCAAGGGGTTCTGCCGAGCAGTTCCACGGAGGGGTTGTAGACCACGCCGGTACGGACGACACGAGAGTGTTCAGGGAAGTTGCCCGTACGGGAGCGATGATGAAAGAACTTTCGGATCTTGAAGGCACACTTTGGGATGCAAAGGCTGCGGTACTGTTTGACTGGGACAACTGGTGGGCAATTGAGGGTACCGGAGGTTTTGCGAAGACCACCAGAAATTATCCGCAAACATGCATAGGGTATTGGAAGACGCTATCACAACTCGGTGTCGAAGCAGATGTTATATCGGCCGAAGATCCGTTTGACGGATACAGTCTGATAATCGCGCCCATGATGTTTTTGCTAAGGGAGGAAGCAGCTGACAAAATCAAGGAATATGTAAGTTGTGGCGGAACCATACTTGGCACATACATGATGGGATATATAAATGAGAACTGCCTGTGCCATCTCGGCGGTTTTCCCGGGGCAGGGCTGTCCGATGTATTCGGAATCATAAGTGAGGAGATCGATACACTGTATCCTACCGACACAAATGCCATTCACATTACGGATGACAGATTCGGAAAATCGGACTGGACCGTTAAGGATTATGCCGAAGTTATCAAGGTAAAGGGCGCAAACATAATCGGTGTTTATACGCAGGACTATTACCGGGATCTTGCGGCACTTACATACAAGGAGTACGGAAAAGGTGTGGCTTACTATCAGGCCGCCAGAAGTAATCCGGAGGATATCAGGGAGTTTCTCAGGGCAATCCTTGATGCGGCCGGAATAGAAGCAAAAGATGTTCCAAAAGGGATAGAGTATCACAGGAGAAGGGATGATGAAAAATCATATGATTTTTACTTGAACATTTCCGAAGATACGATAACGGTTGAAGGGTGCGAACTTGCTCCAAAGGAAAGCCTTGTTGTCAGAACGGGGGCAGACGGCAGCGTACGGCATTTGCGGGTTACAGTTTGATTGCTGCATATTGATTCTCCTTTTGTTCATAATTTGATTTTACGTCGATAACTGGAACGTAAGTGATAAAATCACACGATCATCATAGTACGGATATGGCAGTACGTACAGACAGAATCATTTCATAAGATCATTACATACACACCGCAATTTCGTAATATAAATCTTACGATTTGTGTGTTAAGATCAGACAGATATTAATCCTAAAAATGTTAATGGAAAATGATAGAAGACAGTAAGAGATTTTATGAGAATTACGTAAAGCAGATGATACATGACAGGTTCTCTTCCTACGAATCACGGATAGCTGTGGGGATCGCAGGGGAGGGGAGCGACTGCTTCGGTTATGATGATGCCATATCAAGGGATCATGACTTCGGGACCGGTGTATGCTTGTGGCTCGTTGATGAGGATGTGAAAGAGATTGGTAAAGACCTTTCGGCTGCCTATGAAGAGTTGGTGGATGCTAAAGATAGGTCTTATTATACAGAGAGACTCCGGGAGAGGCGGGGAGTCATGGCGGTTCATGATTTTTACTCGAATATCCTTCGCATAGACTGTAATACGGCTGACTGTGTGATGACAGAAGACCAGTGGCTCCTGCTTGACCATACGTGTCTTGCGACAGCGGTAAACGGAGAGGTTTTCAGGGACGATGCGGGTGTGTTCACGCGCTTTAGGAGGCTTCTTCTTGACTATTACCCGGACAGGGCATGGCGTATCCGGATAGCGGAGAAGATGCATGAATACTCCGCCGCTTTGCAGATAAACTACCAAAGGAGCATGGCAAGGGGCGATGTGGTTGCGGCGGAAGAGTGCCGGATAAAGGGAATGACGGCTGCCATGGAGCTCTTTTTCCTGCTTAGGCGCACATATATGCCATTTTATAAATGGTCTTACAGAGCGTTAAAAAATCTTGATACGGAAGGGGAATTCACTTCCCGGATTGAGGAACTTGCAAGGCTTCACAGTAACGAGGAAGCCTGGGAAGGGACAAAATACCATCCGAACCGTCCGAACCTTAAAGATCGAGTTGTCGGGCTTTCCGAGGATATAGGATATGATATATCACAGATGCTTAAGGATGCCGATCTTACGGAAAGGATCAATCCCTATCTTGAAGCTGATGTAAATACGGTTCTTTCAGGCGACCGGGGCTAAGGGAGATACAGATTACATGATCCCTGCAGCCCGTCGCAAAGAAATGACCTCTTCCTGTGAGATATCCCTTACATCGTTGTAGTCGGAACCGCCCCATTTCTTTACTGCATCAACTATGGCTGCTTCCTTGCAGTTGTAGCGATAAAGGGTAGCTCCGGTCTTATTATCTACGATCTCCCAGGGATTATTGATGTCAGATCCCGGCATACCCGTGGCATTTAAGATTCTTCCACCGACAACTTCATCAAGATCATTATCATTTAACTGTTTCTTTTCACTCATGAGATATCCCTCCGTTTCTGTTTATGTTTTTTGCTTTATTATACTTTGATACGCGTATTGCGATAAGAATAATCATAACAATAAGTGCTATAAAACTGATGATTGCAGCAATGATCATAAAGATCACGGTAAATGCAGGCACCATAAATGACGCGGTATCTGCAGGGGGATTATAAATAGCAGAATCGACTTTGTACCCGATAAACACCAATATGATGTCCACGATTATCACTATCGGAATCATTATAAGAGGCAGAAGAGCACTGCCGATTGTCGGAGTTTTTAGTGTGTTTTTCATAGTTTTAACTCATGGAGCATACGGGATTCGAAC
>DEEW01000058.1:393-2008 GCA_002350465.1 Lachnospiraceae bacterium UBA2868 | reverse complement strand
GTATACGACAAAAGTCGCACTCATATTTATGAACGGATAGTAAAGTAATTTTATCACAGAATCCCAATATACAATAGATGTTTTCCGTTATGTCTGATTACCCATATGCGCTCGTCACTGACCTCACGAACCGAACGAAGATTCTATAGTTTCTATCGCACTCTTAAATCTCACTTGCATTATGCACAAGTTTTGCATCGACAGATAATACGCCTTTAAGAGAAGGGGACAATTTTTCAGAGGTCTTTCCGATACCGCTTCCGCCGGAAGTTGCAAATAAATGCACCATCTTGCCGGTCCAGTCGTATCCACGGGCAAATGTGTGAATAACTCTCGGTGCCTGGCCGTACCATATCGGAAATCCGATATAGACCGTATCATATTTGTCAAAATTCTCAATGCTGCCTGCTACCGGAACATCCTTGCCCCCAAGCTGTTCTCGATTGCAACGCGATATCGGATTCATATAGTTGATATCGGCCTTGGTATAAGGTTCCTGCGGCACTATCTCGAAAACATCAGCATTTATACTTTCTGCATAATCCTTTGCTACCTTTGCTGTAGTGCCCTCGGCACTAAAGTACGTTACAAGTGTTGCCATGATTTTCCTCCGTTCTTTTTAATAAACTCTCCACAAGCTCTCTTTTTTCGTATCAAACGCTATTTATTGCTCTGTTCCTGTTTTGTTGCTCGCCAGATAGGATGCCAGCTCTTTATCCGTAAGCCTTAAATATTGTGTTATTGTTGTTCCGTCATTGATGATAAGCTTTCCGTTTATACATGTATAGTGAAATCCATTGGTTTTTTTCGCATCATCGCTCAGATAGAAATACGCTTTGTCAAATACAAATTCCGTTTTCTTACCATCAAGTTCAAAGAATGCTGTACCATCGTCATTGGCAACAAGATATCCCTGTTTTTCTGTATCGTGCAATTCCAGCATATCTTCATATGTTCCGTCGATCTTAACAATACCGATACGCTTATAGTATCCGACCACTTCCTTATCCTGCCCGATATATACCCCGTTCTCGTCTGTAATGGAATCGATCCAATCTTCTGTTGTGTATTCCGTTGTGGCTTCCGCAGTATTGCATGAAGATAAAAAGCAGGCAGAGACAATGATCACCGCCAATATGTTTTTTATCATGCGCTTATTACAGGATTTAATTTGTGATTTCATAAATTCTTTTTCAATAAAGCAATTGATGTCTGAAAACAGGCATCAGCTCACCTTCCTCGTCTAATAAAGCTCATACGGTACGGTGAGATTACTGTTATCGTTATCTGCGACATATATGGCACAATTGCCGATGTATTTGCTCCAGTAGCTCCCGTTTGATGCAGGTGTCAGGTATTCAAGGGCGCCCTTCATTGCAATCGCATGGGTTGATATGAGGATATTCCCGGACAGATGCCTTATATCTTCGATGAATGATCCGACACGTGATACAACGGATTTAAGGCTTTCCATGCCGGGCGGGGCAGGAGTGTTTACAAAATCAGAAAAGAACGCAATAAGTTCCGGAGAAGGTTTTTTAAGATCCGCACCCTCATATGGACCGTAATCCATCTCCATAAGCCGATCATCCAATGTGGGTTCAAAGCCGGGTAC
>DEEW01000058.1:0-312 GCA_002350465.1 Lachnospiraceae bacterium UBA2868 | reverse complement strand
GGGCTTGAATAAACGTGGGAGAACTTAATGCTGCCAAGTTTTTTTGCCGTATCTTCCGCCTCTTTTATACCCTCGGCATTTAAGGGCTGATCGGACCTGCCCTGAAGGACATTTGCCTTGTTCTTATCTGTTTTTCCGTGTCTTACCAAGTATATCATGCGTGAGCCCTAAACTATCCGCTGTAAACAAAAAGAGCCTTTGATCCTTAGCTCTTTTATGCAATCTCTGATAATGCTTTTCTATTCAACCCCGGTCAATTTTACGCTATTTAACGATATATGGCAAATATAGCCTGTAACGGCTAAATAATAT
>DEEW01000188.1:14501-26865 GCA_002350465.1 Lachnospiraceae bacterium UBA2868 | reverse complement strand
GGATTTGAAGAAGAGGCTGTGCAGCAGCCGGTTGAAGAGGCAGTAGAAGAGGCGGTAGAAGTAACAGCGGAGGAAACAACGGAAGAAGCGGCAGATGCGACTGATTGAAGCATTAAAAGAAAACAGGGATAGTGGACCATATCCTTTTCATATGCCGGGTCATAAAAGAGTTCTTTCAAATGATGACCTCCTTGCCGAAGTATATGGAATAGATATTACCGAAACGGAAGGTTTTGATAATCTTCATGATGCACAGGGTATTATTAAGGAAGCCGAAGAACGTGCTGCCGCGTTATTTGGAGCCGATGAGACACATTTTCTCGTAAACGGTTCAACAGGAGGAATACTGGCTTCCGTTTGCGGAACCGTTACATGCGGCGATATGATCATCGTTGCGGGAAACTGCCANNAACGCGGTTATGCTAAGCGGAGCAAAGCCGTATATTGTTACACCGGATAAGGAAAAACTGTTCGGGATATTCGGAGGGATAACAAAGGAGCAGATATCCGGGGCATTAAAAGATACAAAATGCAAAACAGGCAATGTGGCGGTTGTTATCACAAACCCGACTTATGAAGGTATTACAAGCGATATTGCCGGGATAGCGGCAATATGCCATGAAAGCGGAGCTGTTCTTATAGTGGATGCAGCTCATGGAGCACATTTCGGATTATCGGATGCTTTTCCTGCAAGTCCGGTAAGTGAGGGTGCGGATGTTGTTATTACAAGTGTTCACAAAACCCTTCCTTCAATGACACAGACTGCACTGATACACATTAACAAGATGTGCCGCTCAAAGGAACATATACGGAAAATGCTTCCGGTATTTTCCACATCAAGCCCTTCATATGTTCTTATGGCATCAATAGATTCCATGACGGCGCTGTTGGAGGACCGGAAAAAGGAACTTTTCGATGACTATACAAAAAAGCTGAATGATTTTTATAAAAAAGCAGGGAGATTTAGGAGCCTTGCTGTTTTGACGGGAAGTAAACTAAGTGCCCCCGGATCCTGTGACCATGATATGGGGAAAATCGTTATAGGGGATTCTACGGCAACATACACGGGGGAGTGTTTAAGCCGGACATTGCGCGAAGAATACGGAATATGCGCCGAGATGGCGACGAAGGAATATGTGATACTGATGACGAGCATTGCAGATTCTGCCCGGGCGTTTGAAAAACTGTATGATGCGCTTCGCAGGATTGATGAGATAATAACAGCGGGGGGCCGAGTAGCTCCGACAGAAGTATCCGATACCGGGATGAGCACATATACCGGATTGTTGGATGGTAATATGAAAGAAGCGATGCTCTCGGAGGCGGAGTCAGTTCCGGTAGGAGCTTCCGCAGGCAGGATTGCCGCGGATTTTGTATCCGTATATCCTCCGGGGATTCCCGAACTGATCCCGGGAGAGAAGATCACGAAGGAGTCGGCCGGCAGAATACTTGAAGCAATTAATACAGGCCTTGATGTAGTCGGATTAACAAACGGAGAGATTTCGGTAATATGGGAAAAATCTTCTACCTGATCGGCAAAAGCTGTGCAGGGAAAGACAGTTTATACAACATTATAATAAGGGATGAAACGCTGGGACTTAATCCGGTTATCCGTTATACCACAAGACCTATCAGGGACGGAGAGACAGACGGAGAGAGCTATCATTTTGTGGATATCGAGGGATACAAAGATTTCAAGCGTTCCGGAAAGATTATTGAGGAACAGGTGTATCACACTGTTCACGGCGACTGGTATTATTTTACCGCTGATGACGGAACCCTTGATATAGATAATAAGAATTATCTTGCAATAGGTGTTTTGGAATCCTTCGCCGGAACAAGAGAGTATTATGGGAGCGGAAGAGTTCTGCCGATATATATAGAACTGGATGACGGAGAGCGGCTTATGCGGGCGCTGACGAGAGAAAGACTTCCGGAGAACGGCAGATATGCGGAAATGTGCAGGAGATTTTTATCCGATGCAAATGATTTTCGCGAAGAGCGAATCAGGGAACTGGGCATAACAGATGATGTCAGATTTGAGAATGACGATCTTGAGGCTTGTGCCAAGAGGATTAAGGAATGGATATTAAAGTCAATCAGGTAATACAACCTACACAGATTACGGATACCAATCAGGCAAATGCTCCGACAGATGAAGCATTCCGGTTCACACTGATGAGTGCGATCGAGGAAGAGGGCCTTCAGGAAAGGCTCGGGCTCATGTATGAAGATATTACCATGCAGGGCAAGAAAATCACAAAGCATATGGACGTTGCCGATATGAAGAGGTATCGTACACTGATCAAGGAATTCATGAATGAGATTGTCAACAGATCCCACAAATTTTCCCGTGAGAATTTCCTGGACAGAAAGGGAAGGCACAGGGTATACGGTATTATAAGGCGGGTTGATGAAACCCTGGATGAACTTGCACAGGAACTGATGAAGGATGAGAAGGATCATCTTGCGATACTTGCCAAGGTCGGAGAGATTCGCGGACTGCTGCTTGATATACTTACCTGACGGGTAACGGACATGAGTGATAATTTTGACAGTATAATAGGACAAGAGCATATTAAAGAACATCTTCGTATGTCTATTTCGTCGGGAAAGATCAGCCAGGCATATCTGATTACCGGTGAGAGCATGCAGGGTAAAGAATTCATTGCACGTATATTTGCAAATGCACTTGTATGTGAACATCCCGTGGACGGGGTCAATCCATGCGGAAAATGCAGATCCTGCATACAGGCCGCTACCCATAATCATCCCGATATAATCACGGTTACCCATGATAAACCGGGAACTGTATCGGTGGATGATGTCAGGGAGCAGATCGTTTCCGATGCACAGATTAAGCCTTACCAAAGCAAGTGGAAGATATATATCATGAACGAGGCCGAGAAGATGACGCCTCAGGCTCAAAATGCCCTACTTAAAACACTTGAAGAGCCTCCGGAATATGTTGTGATCATGCTTCTTACAACATCCAAAACAGCGATGCTTCCCACAGTTATATCCAGATGCGTGCAGCTTGACATGAGGCCTGTGGAAGATAAAACGGTTAAGAAATACCTTATGACAGAGGTGGGTATTCCGGATTATCGGGCCGATATCTGTACTGCATTTGCAAGAGGAAATATCGGAAAGGCAAGAAGCCTTGCAATAAGTGAGGATTTTGAAAATATAAAGGAAGAGGCGGTAAGGGTTTTGAAATTCATCAAAAAGATGGATACAGCCGATATGATCAGAACTCTTAAAACACTTGAGGAATATAAGCTTAATGTTAGTGATTTTCTGGATATAATGATGATCTGGTATCGGGATGTGCTTCTGTATAAGGCCACGATGGATTCCGATGCGATCGTTTTTTCCGATGAAAAGGAGAGTATAGCAAAAGAGTCTGCAGACAGTTCATATGAGGGAATAGAAAAAATACTGCAGATTCTCGACAAGACAAAGAGCAGGCTTAAAGCAAATGTAAACTTCGAACTGGCAATGGAACTGATGCTGCTAACAATAAAGGAGAGTTAGAATGACCAAAGTTATAGGAGTCCGATTCAGAACGGCGGGAAAGATTTATTATTTCGGACCGAAAGACATAGAATTCAAACGCGCCGATCACGTTATAGTGGAAACTGCAAGAGGGGTAGAGTACGGGACTGTAGTGCTTCCGAATATGGAAGTTGATGACAGCAAGATAACGCAGCCTCTCAAGAATGTTATCAGAAAAGCAACCAACGATGATGACGAGCGTGAAAAGAGAAACAGGGAAAAAGAAAAGGATGCATATAAGGTATGCCAGGAGAAGATCCTTAAACATGGCCTGGAAATGAAGCTGATCAATGCGGAATATACCTTTGACAATAATAAGGTATTGTTTTATTTTACAGCTGACGGAAGAGTGGATTTCCGTGAACTTGTAAAGGACCTTGCGGGAGTATTTCGTACAAGGATCGAACTTCGGCAGGTAGGAGTAAGGGATGAGACCAAGATACTCGGCGGGATGGGTATATGCGGTCGGCCTCTCTGCTGTCATACATATCTGTCTGATTTTGCGCCCGTATCGATCAAAATGGCCAAGGAACAGAGCCTGTCCCTTAATCCGACTAAGATATCGGGAATATGCGGGCGGCTGATGTGCTGTCTTCAGAATGAAGCGGAGGTTTATGAGGAATTGAATTCCAAGCTGCCGAGAGTGGGAGAGACGGTCACAACCCCGGACGGGTTAAAGGGAGAAGTAAGAGAAACCAACGTTTTGAAGCAGCTTGTTAAGGTTGTGGTGGAAATAGATGATGAGAAGGAACTTAGGGAATATGCGGTTTCCGATCTGAAGTTTAAGCCCAGGCATAAAAAATCACAGGATGAAAAAGCCGAAAAGGGTCAAAAACGGGGCAAGAACAAAGATAATAAAAACAGGAAATCACATGAGGAGATAGAAGAAGAGCTTGAACTTGAGGAGCTTGAAAGATTAGAGCAAAAAGATGGCAAATCCAAACTGGACGACGATTGAATTAAAAGAGGGCGAGAGGGTAGATGATCTTGAGCGCTGCGGATTCAAAATAATTCAAAACACTGAAAAGTTCTGTTTCGGAATGGATGCGGTACTTCTGTCGGGTTATGCATCGATAAGACGGCAGGATAAGGTTCTTGATCTGTGTACGGGAAACGGGATCATACCGATCCTTCTGGCAGCCAAAACCGGGGCGGATAGGATAGTAGGAATAGAAATACAAAGAGATATAGCGGATCTGGCAAAAAGAAGTGTTGAAGCAAATGATTTAAGCGACCGTGTAAATATACTGTGTGCAGATATTAAAGATGCGGAAGAGTACTATCAGGCAGGAGCTTTTGACGCTGTTACGTGCAATCCGCCATATATGATAGATAATCACGGAATCAAAAATCCCGATTCTCCGAAAGCTATCGCAAGACATGAAATATTGTGCACATTCGATGATGTTGCAAGAGTAGCTTCCAGAATGTTAAAGCCCGGAGGCAGGATGTTTCTGATCCACAGACCATTCAGACTTACGGAGATATTTGAAACACTGACAAAGTACAGTCTGGAACCAAAGCGGATGAAACTGGTATATCCATATGTTAACCGGGAGCCGAATATGGTGCTTATAGAGGCGGGACTCGGAGGCAGGCGAAGACTTACCGTTGAGCGTCCGCTTATCGTATATGAGTCGCCGAACTGCTATACGAAAGAAATCTATGATATTTACGGATACTGAACATGGAAGAAACAGGAAAAGAAGGTATACTTTATCTTTGTGCGACACCGATCGGAAATCTGTCCGATATAACGGAAAGGGTGGTTGATACTCTCAGAAGTGTCGATCTTGTCGCTGCGGAAGATACGAGAAACAGTATTAAGCTTCTTAATCACTATGGGATAAAGGTGCCTTTGACAAGCTATCATGAATATAATAAGTACGATAAAGCGAAAGAGCTTATAGATAAAATGAAAAACGGTTTATCGGTAGCACTTGTAACCGATGCCGGAACCCCATCGATCTCGGATCCCGGGGAAGTCCTTACCGATATGTGCCATAAGGAAGGAATACGGGTTACTTCCCTGCCCGGTCCCTGCGCATTTGTTACCGCTCTTTCATTGTCGGGACTGGCTTCAAGGCGTTTTGTGTTTGAGGGATTTCTTCCTTCGGACAAAAAATCAAGACGGGAAGTGTACGAAGACCTTATAAACGAAACAAGGACAATTATACTGTATGAGGCGCCGCATCACCTAAAGAGTACGCTTGCCGAGATGTATGCCCGGCTCGGAGACAGGAAGATTGCCATATGCAGGGAACTTACCAAGAAATTTGAGGAAGTCAAACGAATGCGCCTTTGTGAGGCGTTGGATTATTATAATGAACATGAACCCAAAGGCGAATTTGTTCTGATACTTGAAGGAAGATCACGCGAGGAGATAGAAGAAGAGAAAAAAGACGAATGGAACCGGAAGGATATCAATGAACATATGGCAATATACGAAGCGCAGGGTTATGACCGTAAAGAGGCAATGAAAAAAGTTGCGGCAGACAGAGGCGTTTCAAAAAGAGAGATATATAAGGAGCTGATATAATGGAAAAAGAAAAATACTATTTAACAACCGCTATCGCATATACTTCGGGGAAACCTCATATAGGCAACAGCTACGAGATAGTTATGGCTGATGCGATTGCAAGATTTAAAAAGCTTGAGGGAAAAGATGTATGGTTTCAGACCGGAACCGATGAGCACGGACAGAAGATTGAGGAAAAAGCAAAGGCTGCGGGTATTACTCCCAAAGAGTTTGTGGATAAGATTGCCGGGCAGATAAAGGATATATGCGACAGCTTAAATGTTGGTTATGACCGGTTTATCAGAACAACCGATACGGACCATGAGAGACAGATACAGAAAATATTTAAGAAGATGTACGAAAAAGGAGATATTTATAAAGGCTCCTATGAGGGAATGTACTGTACTCCCTGCGAATCATTCTGGACACAAAGCCAGCTGGTGGACGGTAAATGCCCTGACTGCGGCAGAGAAGTAAAGCCTGCAAAGGAAGAGGCGTATTTCTTCAAAATGAGCAAGTACGCCGACAGACTGATAGAGTATATTAATACCCATCCCGAATTTATACAGCCTGTATCACGTAAAAATGAAATGATGAATAATTTCCTTCTACCGGGACTTCAGGACCTGTGTGTCAGCCGTACATCATTTAAATGGGGTATTCCCGTTGATTTTGATGATAATCATGTTGTTTACGTTTGGCTGGATGCGCTTTCAAACTATATAACGGGAATAGGATATGATGCCGACGGGAATTCTACGGAACAGTTTAACCGGCTGTGGCCCGCAGACCTTCATCTTATCGGCAAAGATATAATCAGGTTCCATACAATATATTGGCCGATATTCCTGATGAGTCTTGATCTTCCGATCCCGAAGCAGGTGTTTGGACATCCCTGGCTTTTGCAGGGCGGAGAGAAAATGAGTAAATCCCGGGGAAACGTTATTTACGCGGATGATCTTATAAGGCTCTTCGGTGTTGATGCTGTCAGATACTATGTTCTTCATGAAATGCCGTATGACAATGACGGAACGATCACCTGGGAGCTTATGACTGAGAGGTACAATTCTGATCTGGCAAACGTTTTGGGAAACCTTGTCAACCGTACGATAACCATGAGCAACAAGTATTTTGACGGGTTTGTGAGCAGTACGGGAGCGACAGGTGAATATGATGATGACCTTAAGGCTGTGTGTACAGGGGCTGCCGAGAAGGTCAGAAAGAAGATGGATGAGATGCATATGGCTGATGCCCTCACGGAAGTCTTCAATATATTCAGACGATGCAATAAATACATTGACGAGACAGAGCCCTGGGTTCTTGCAAAGAATGAAGCTGACAGAAACCGACTCTCCGAAGTAATGTACAATCTTGTTGAGGGAATATGCATAGGAGCTAATCTGTTAAAGCCGTTCATGCCCGAAACCGCGGATAAGATTCTGATGGAGCTGTACGGTACCGAAAGAGATTTCGAACTTCTTTCGGAATTCGGAATCTACAGAAGCGGAACAAAAGTCACCGATAATCCGGAAATGCTTTTTGCCAGGAAAAAGATCGAGGATGTAATGGAAGAGGTTTCCAAAATACAGGAAGCCCAAAGAGCGGAATATGAAAAAGAAAACGGAATCCTGCCGGATGAAGATGCTGCAAGTTCCGAAATGCATGTAGAGGCAAAAGACGAGATTGAATATAATGATTTTGCAAAGATGCAATTTGTAGTCGGTGAGATAATAGCGTGCGAGGAGGTTCCGAAATCCAAAAAACTCCTGTGCTCAAAGGTTAAGATCGGAGACAGTGTTAAGCAGATAGTTTCCGGGATCAAGGCTTACTACAAGCCCGAAGAAATGGTGGGGAAGAAGGTAATGGTTTTGCTTAACCTAAAGAGTGCAAAACTTGCCGGCATCGAGTCGGAAGGAATGATTCTCTGCGCAGAGGATGATGAAGGAAACCTGTCATTAATGACACCGGAAAAGGACATGAAATCAGGTTCGGAAATTCTTTAGAGTTATTGACTGATTTGTTTAAACATAGAAGGGAGAATAAAAATTATGAAAAAATTTATCAGTATGATTACTATTATGGCACTTACACTGGGAATGACCGTAAGTGTCGGGGCAACGCAGACTATAACATTTGATGATTCGGGGAACGGAACGGTTACCGAAAAGGCCAAGGAAGCTACGACAATCATCACCGCAACACCTACCCCTACGCCTACGCAGGCACCCTCTGAGGGCGGCGGGATCACTTCGATCATAGATTCACTGTTCGGTGGGTCAGACAAAGCGGATGAAGGATCAAAGAAGACTGATAAAAAGGGGTACATAGCTCTTGGAGCAGATCTTACACCCGAGCAAAGGACAAACGTTCTGTCGCAAATGGGTGTATCGGAATCGGATCTGGGAGATTATGAAGTTGTAATCACCACCAATGCCGAGGAACATGCAGCACTTGATAAGTATATAGCATCTTCAATAATAGGAACAAAATCTCTTTCGTCGGTACTTGTCAAGCCCGAAGAAACCGGACACGGAGTTGTTGTTACTACAAACAATATCAATTACTGTACAACGAATATGTACAGAAATGCCCTTATTACCGCGGGAGTTACCGATGCGGATATATTTGTATGCGGACCTACTTCCATATCGGGTACGGCAGCTCTGATCGGTGCCCTGAAGGCTTATGAGAGTATGAGCGGTAAAGAGGTAAGTAATGAAGCAATAGACACATCCCTTAATGAGCTTGTGACTACCGGACAGATAAAAGAGGCGGTAGGTGATGATCAGGCAGAAGAACTTATTGCTTATATCAAAACTGTTGTTGCGACCAACGACCTTAACACAAAGGAAGAGATAGACGCCGCCATCAGAAAGGGAATGGTTGATCTGAAAGTTACTCTTTCGGAAGAGGAGATCGCACAGATAGTGGATCTTATGATGAAGGTTAAGGCAATGGGCATTGATTATAAGGTGCTTGCCGAGCAGGCCGATGATATCTATGCAAAGTATAAGGATGATATTAAAGCGGGGACTTTTGACATCAACAAAGTAGATATCAAGGATCTTGGACTGACGGATATAATCGGAAATGCCATCACAAACACTGCTAAAAGCATAGGAAACAGTATTGCGGGATTTTTCTCGGGATTGTTCAAGAAATGACCTATGAGATCAGACATATAAAAAGAAATGAATGGAATATGGCCATGCAGCTGGCATGGGATACTTTTCTGACCTATGAAGCGCCTGATTATAACGATGAAGGAATAAAGAACTTTCATGAGTTTGTAAAAGGTGATGAACTAAGGAATATGTTTGTGCTCGGTGATTATTATGCACTGGGTGCATTTGATGAGAATGATGTGATTATCGGTATTCTGGGTATCCGTAAACACTGGCACATATCACTTTTGTTTGTGGATGGGGCTTTTCATCATCAGGGAATAGCAACCCAATTACTCAGGACGGCATTTACGGATGCTGCCGCTGAGGGAGTAGAAGAGATGACAGTGTTTTCGGCACCGTTTGCCGTTGATTTTTATCACAAACTGGGGTTTACCGATCTGGATGGGGAAAAGACCGCCGATGGTATCAGATATACCCCGATGAAGATAGAACTCTTTTGATTGCTTTTTTTTCTACGCTAAATTATAATAAAAAAGGTGTGTTTTCTTGCCTTAAGGTTTGCATAAAATGAGCAGAGCATTTAATTTTGAAGGCCCGGTGTTTACATTTTTGTCCAGACTCGCAGATTTATTCTGGCTGAATCTGCTGTTTATAGTATGCTGCATACCTGTGATAACGATCGGAGCGGCTACAACGGCACTTTATTATGTGACACTTAAGATGGCAAAAGATGAAGAGGGGTATATCACACGGTCTTACTTCAAATCCTTTAAAGAAAACTTTAAACAGGCCACAGTTATTTGGATAGGTTTTCTTGTTGTGGGAATGATAATGATAACAGATCTTCGGATCGTTAACAGTGGTAACACAGCTGAGATTCTAGGCAGCCCGGCTTTGGGCAACGTGATAATGGTTGCTGTTTTCCTGATGGGGATTGTTATTCTTATGGTTGGTACGTATATATTCCCGATTCTGGCGCAGTTTGATAACACCATCACAAACACAGCCAAAAATGCGTTCCTTATCAGCATCAGGCATCTTCCATATACGATTGCTATGCTGGTCATAACGGCGATCCCGGTTGTGCTTATATGGTTTTTTCCGGCGCTGTTTATACTGGTGCTGATAATGTTTTCCGCGACTGCATATTTCAATTCCAAATTGTTTAATAAGATATTTGTATTATACATGCCGAAGGAGGATAGCAGTTCCGATCCGGCGGAGGATATAAATGGGGAAGGCTGAGAAGAACAAAAGCAATTCCATAACGACCCAGTGGGCTATTCCCACAATTATCCTGATGGTCTTTCTTGTATTTACACTTATCAGCTATAACAAAACCATGCAGGAGAATTCAAAGATAAAAGCGCTTGACAGGGTAAGCCGTCAGGCTGTTTCTGTTGCCGGTTATTATAAGGGACTGTATGAAGGCTCTGTTAACGGAGCGGATGCCATCGCGGATTATCTTATGAATGAAGATGACATTTTCTCAGACAGGGCAGTCGAGCTGATCAAATATCTTGATAATCATATGGGTCTTGTTGACGCATATATAGTCAAGAGTAACGGAAATGCCATAGATTCATATGGAAATACATATCAGACAGTCAATTCATCGGAAGAGTTCAAATCACTTCTTGGTACGAAGGACTATTCAGCGGCGATCGTAGATGAGAAAAACAGAGCTGTTCTTATGGTTTCAGCGCCTATAAGAACTGAAGACGAGTGGCGGGGAAACCTGATTCTGGTCTACAAAGCCGACAAGATCGCAAAACAGATGGATTCAACGGCATACAGTTATGCGCTTGTATATGCGAATGGCATCATAGGAGAGGTGTATGGTGCCGAGTCCGGTATTTACCAGCCCGGAGACAGACTGTCTGAAGTTGTGGATAAGCTGACTTTTGACGAAGGAAGCAGCACAGTGTTCATGCAGAGCATAGAATCCGGAAGGGCCGGAACAGTTCATGTAAACGACGGGAAAGGTGTAAGCTGTTACATATGTCATCAGCCGATAGCAACAACCGGAGCATGTGTTATAGTATCCGTAAGGGATAACCAGATAAACAGAAGCATTCAGGAAGAGAATCGGGATACCAGAAGCATGATAATGAAAGTCCTGATATCAATAGGAATATTTGTCGGACTTATCATAGTCATCTACATTATTAACAGGGTCAACTTCACAAAAGAAAACATGGAACTCCAGAATAAGGCCGAAACGGACCTTCTTACGGAACTTCTCAACAAGATATCAACAGAAAACAAGATCAAGGAATATCTTAGCGGGGAGGGCAAGGACAAGACCTGTATGATGTGTGTTCTTGATATAGATAACTTCAAGAAGATAAACGATACAATGGGACATGCATTTGGTGATGAAGTATTAGCTACTCTGGGTAAGAGGATCAGAACGGAATTTCGTGTTACGGATATTATTGGTCGTACCGGTGGTGACGAATTCATCATATTCCTCAAGGATCTGAAGGACGACAGCATAATAGAGAGAGAAGCCGGAAGAGTTGCGGGATTTTTCAAGGACTTTACGGTTGGTACATATACCAGATATTCGCCTACAGCAAGTATCGGAGCTGCAATTTATCCGCGTGACGGAGTGGATTACGAAAGCATGTACAAGGCTGCCGACACTGCATTGTATAAGGCCAAGAAGCGCGGCAAGAACCAGCTTGCATTTTTCTCCGAGGCTACAGAGGAGGATAAACTTGAAGCCGAGAAAGCCGGAAAGCCCAAGCCGATTGATTCCGACAACAGAGAATAATAACCGATTGGTTAATTTGTACACGAAAGCACAAAATCTTTGGGCAACCTTGGCATTCACACTTTAATAAGGTGTTTGATATAATCATTCTAGCGTGGTGCGGTGCACCAAATGATTAATTATATGGAGGTTACATTAAATGGCAGGTTTATCACTTAAGAACATTTGCAAAGTTTATCCTAACGGATTCCAGGCTGTTAAAGATTTCAACCTTGAGATCGCAGATCAGGAATTCATCATCTTCGTTGGTCCTTCCGGATGCGGAAAGTCAACAACACTTCGTATGATCGCAGGTCTTGAAGAGATATCTTCAGGTGAACTCAAGATCGGTGATCGTGTAGTTAACGATGTTGAGCCCAAGGACAGAGATATCGCGATGGT
>DEEW01000188.1:14297-14449 GCA_002350465.1 Lachnospiraceae bacterium UBA2868 | reverse complement strand
GCTCTGTATCCTCATATGTCAGTATATGACAACATGGCTTTCGGATTAAAGCTTCGTAAAGTTCCCAAGGATGAAATAGACAAGATGGTTAAGGAAGCAGCTAAGATCCTGGATCTTACAGCACTTCTTGATCGTAAGCCCAAGGCTCTTTC
>DEEW01000188.1:2647-14157 GCA_002350465.1 Lachnospiraceae bacterium UBA2868 | reverse complement strand
ACCATCATCTACGTTACACATGACCAGACAGAGGCTATGACACTCGGAACGAGAATCGTAGTTATGAAGGATGGTGTTATACAGCAGGTTGATACACCTCAGAATCTTTATGACAAGCCTTGCAATCTCTTTGTTGCAGGATTCATGGGATCTCCTCAGATGAACTTCATCAATGCAACCGTTGATGTTGAGGGTGATGTTGCAAGCCTCAAGTTTGCCGGCAAGTCAGTACCTCTTCCTCCTGCTAAGTCTAAAAAGCTTATTGACGGCGGGTATGCAGGAAAGGTTGTTACTTTCGGTATCCGTCCCGAGGATGTATATGATTCGGAAATGTATATCGAAGCATCTCCTCAGAGCGTGTTCGAATCAACAGTTAAGGTATACGAGCTTCTCGGTGCTGAAGTTTATCTGTACTTTGATCTTGAAGAGTTCCCGATCACAGCAAGAGTTGATCCTCGTACAACAGCAAGACCCGGCGATACTGTTAAGTTTGCATTTGATGTTGAGAAGATCCACGTATTCGATAAGGATACCGAGATGATCATTACAAACTAGTATCATTTAAGTAATTCATATGATTATTATCCCCCGCATTTACCTGCGGGGGATTTTTTGGTAAATTATTATTATGGAATTAAGCGAAGATGAAAAATATATGAAGCAGGCTCTTGCTCAGGCAAGAAAGGCATACAGGCTCGGAGAAGTACCGATTGGCTGTGTGATAGTTTATGACGGGAAGATCATCGGACGCGGATACAACCGGAGAAATACCGATAGAAACACATTGTGTCACGCGGAGATCACAGCCATTAAAAGAGCAAGCAAAGCAATGGGTGACTGGCGTCTGGAGGGATGTACGATGTATGTGACGCTTGAGCCGTGCCAGATGTGTGCGGGTGCATGTGTTCAGTCAAGAATCGACAGAGTCGTGATAGGGTGCATGAGCCCGAAGTCGGGATGTGCCGGGTCCGTCATTAATCTGTTACAGATGGATGGATTCAATCATAAAACACAGATTACAAAAGATGTTCTTGCCGATGAATGCAGCGGGCTGCTGACAAAGTTTTTTGAAGAGCTGAGAATAAGGAATAAGGCTGAGAAAAGCATCAATTTGGGAGATTGTATTCAAAATGATAACTGACAGAGTGATTGAAAGCTGCATGGAAGAGGTATACAGCATTTCCGGAACAGAACTTGTTGTAACGGATACAACAGGCAGAGTGATCGTAAAAACCGGATCAATTGACGCACCCGACAGGGACAGCATCTGTGATTTTGCCATGAGCAATGAAGAATCCCTTGAAGTTAAGGGGCAGACATTTATCAGGGTAACGGATGATGGGGACACAGCGTTTGTACTGATCACAAACACCGGAAGGGAGGAGACAGTTTGTGCAAGGCTTGCGGCATCCGAGCTAAAGAACCTTGTAGCGGCATATACTGATAAGATAGACCGGAATTCATTTTTCCAGAATCTTCTCCTTGATAATATGCTTCTAGTAGATGTTTACAACAGGGCACGTAAGCTTCATATCGAAGCGTCACAGAGAAGATGCGTATTTGTTGTGGAACCTGTTGTATCAAGAGAGAATAATCTTATCGAGATGGTAAAGGAATTGTTTTATACCGAAGCCGGCGATCAGGTTACTGCTGTAGATGAAAATCATGTTGTTGTTATTAAAGCCCTTGATAAAGATGATGATAAGGATGACCTTGAGGAGACGGCAAAAATGCTTGTTGATATGGCAGGATCCGAGGCCATGAGCGATGTCAGGGTTGCATACGGAACGATTGCCGAGGATATTAAGGGAGTGTCCAAGTCGTACAAAGAAGCAAAAATGGCACTCGATGTGGGTAAGATCTTTTACCCTCTTATGAGGACTATCGAATACAGTAATCTTGGGGTCGGAAGGCTCATATATCAGCTTCCTGTCAATCTGTGCCAGCTGTTTATCAAGGAGATATTCGGTGATAATATACCGGAGGAGATTGATGATGAGATACTGACTACGGTAAACAAATTCTTTGAGAACAGCCTGAATGTATCGGAGACATCAAGACAACTGTTTATCCATCGAAATACGTTAATCTACAGAATTGAAAAACTTCAGAAAGCAACAGGTCTTGATGTAAGGGTATTTGATGATGCTCTCACACTCAAGATCGCTCTTATGGTTGTTAATTATATGAAGTATGTAAATGACGGGGATTAATCCATCCCGCGGATTTCAACGAGATCAATGGATTTTGACAGCTCCTGCACGTATTGCAGGAGTTTTTCTTTGGATACCGCATGGAGGGACTTGTCAGGGACAAATTCGGATTCCACATAACCTTGAAGATAGTAACGCTTTGCCCCTTTTATCAGTGTACCGATGTCGGATATGGCTTCGAAGGGCAGGAATTCATCCACAGCTGTAGTTCTGAATTCATATTCGATATTTCCGCCAAGCAGAAAATCTATGCTCTCTTTAATGGGGGTCAGAATGATGTTTTCAATCCCGCAGGCTTTACCGTAAATTGCAGGAGAAGACTTGATATCCATGGCTACATAGTCAATAAGATTATCTTTAACAAGATTTATAAGCATTTGAGGATTGGTTCCGTTTGTGTCAAGCTTTACCTTAAGGCCAAGCTCCTTAATCTTCGCGATAAAGGAAGGTAATTCCGGGTACAATGTAGGCTCACCGCCTGTTATGCATACACCGTCCAGAATCCCGCCTCTTTTTGAGAGAAAATCCAGAATATCCCTATCGCTGTATTGCGGCTTCTGACAATTCTCCACAATGTCCATGTTATGACAAAATGGGCAGCGCATATTGCAGCCGCCGAAAAAAACCGTTGCAGCAACACACCCTGGATAATCAAGTAATGTTGTTTTCTGAAGTCCCTGAATATTAAGCATGGTATCAATCACAGAAGTTTCCGACACTGCCGTCCGCAAAAGGGCTTCCAACATCGCATCTGCCATGGTGATGAACTTCCCTGACAAAGTCTTCACGTTCGGTTTCTACCCTGTGAACTCCGATGCGGCTGACTCCTTCTTCTGTTTTTCCATCAAGCATATTGATCACTTCTTCAATTTCTTTATCGGTTGGCATATGTACCCCTTCTTATAATCAAAATTGCGGTTTGTAATTTACTTATATCATTATACCATGTTAATATCTTAATGGAACTATATCAAAGATGCTAAGTATTTGAGAAATATATAAACACTGATCTGAAAGGAAACATGGTGGAAATATGGATAGTAATCAGATAGAAGATGCTGAATTTGAAGAACTTGATCCCGAACCTGAAGCCAAACCCGATAAGCCGTCAGGGAGTGCTTATCCGACCCAGGTTGTATTAACCATCAGAACAATAGTAGGAGGGTATCTTGTTTATCTTGCATACCAGATAATAACATCCGGAAATGAGATAAGTGCATGGATGTGGGCGGCCGTTATTCTGTTTATCGTAGCGGGGGCGGCACTGGTTGTGATGTCGGTCAAACATTTTATCTGCGGTGAATATGAGGGTGGAAAAAAAGACGAAAATCATTGAAGATTAGCGAATTTACGTGTATACTACAAATGCGTAGCCGGCAGGTTGTGTGTTGAGATTCGGGTCTTGCGCAACAGAGCGCCGCGAATCGTGTCAGGCCAGGAATGGAGCAGCACTAAACGGATGTCTTTGTGTGCCGCGAGGGCGCCTGAATTTAGCATGACCCGTCCGGCTATTGTTGAATGTAGATAGGGGGGACCCTGTCTACTATCCCGAATTTCATTCGGGATGCCACCCTGGCGAAGGGCACGACGAGCCCTTCCAACATCTGCGTAGCAGATGTCGCCGTGTCAGGATTGCTACGCAATCATGACATAAAATGGGCGAGTCACCGCATTAATCTATCGTAGCTTAGGGGGGGACCGCGAGTGGACATCAAAACAATAATCATAATTGTAATCGGCATAGCAGTTCTTGCCCTACTTGCCGTGTGGATCTGGTACATGAGAAGACATTCATCGGACGATGACGAAATGTTCGATGATATGGATGGTGCGGAATTTGAGCAGTATTGTGCTGAACTGCTTGAAGCGAAAGGCTTTGAAAATGTAGAGATGACACCGCCAAGCCACGATTACGGAATAGATATTATTGCGGACAGAGACGGCATAAGCTATGCCATACAGTGTAAATGTTACTCGGATCCCATCGGGATCAAGGCAATTCAGGAGGCGTATGCCGGGAAAGACTATTACAACGCCATGATAGGCGCAGTAATGACCAATCAGAGTTTTACCAAAACAGCAAAGGAATTTGCTGATAAACTGAACATTGTTTTATGGGATGGGGATTATGTTATGGATCTTATCCATGAAGTGGCCATTCCGGAGAAAAAAAGTATGATTGATCTGTTCAGAAATCTAAGGAAAAAAACGAACGATCAGGTTTCGGCAAATAGTAATTTGGGGAATGATAATGACAAAACAGATATTGATGCTGACAAGCACGTGGGACAGTGATTACAGTCGGGACGTTATTTCCGGTATTCTGGACAGGATAGGAAATGATGATGTCGAACTTCACATCTGCAATGCTTACGACAATCTGATGGAAACCGATTTTTTCCGTAAGGGAAGGGAAATCTATTCATTACCTGATCCCGAAAGATATGACGGCCTGATAATTGCACTCAGCAGTCTGGATTCCGTCAAGTACGTAAGTGAGATAACCGAAAAGTTCAGAAACCATAATAAGCCTGTGGTGAGCATTGATACAAGGTGTGATGATGCTCTGTTTTGCGGTCTTGATAATTATCGTTCAATGTACCAGCTCGTTGAGCATATGATCACTATACATGATTGCAGGATATTTAATTATCTCGGAGGTCCGGAAGATAATTTTGAAAGTAATGAAAGATTCAGGGCATTCTGTGATTGTCTGAACGAGCATGATATTAAAGTATCCAAGAGGAGAGTACTTCATAAAAGATTCTGGAAAACAGACGGTGCCAACGCTTACAACGAGTGGAAAGAGATGGGAGTTCATATGGCTGATGCGGTTATATGCGCAAATGACTATATGGCGCTTGGCTTTGTAGAGGAAGCATTAAAGGACGGAATCACTATTCCGGACTATATGAAGGTTACCGGATTTGATAATATAGAAGAAGCTCAGATGTATTCTCCTTCAATTACCAGTGTTAACAGAAACCGTAAGGCTCTTGGATTTGACGCTACGGATGCCCTTCTTTTGGCTATGGAGGGGGATATGGATGTTGATACCCGCTTTGTTGAAGGGTATGTAAGCTTTAATGAAAGTTGCGGTTGTGAACAAACAAGAAATATTCGGAACGATTACAATAAACTGATCGAAAGAGGCAAAAAAGAGAACGAAGCCAGACTTATACATTCATATATCAAGCAAATACTGTTTAAATGCAGGACGATGGATGAATATGCACAGGCAATGGAAGAGTGTAAGGAAATGGTTAAGATCGATGACGTTGCCGTATGCCTTAATCACTCATTCTTTGAGGGTGATCCCGATATGGATGTGGTAGGGTTTGAAGAGGATATGATCCTTTTCTCTGACGGAAATAAAACCGAGATAAAACGGAGTAATGATTTGTATCCTCCTGAGTGGAGAAATAAAGACAGAGTATTTTTATTCGGACCTTTACGCAGTAATAACCAGACATTCGGATACATCGTGATGCCATACAAAGATGACTTTTTCACAAGACTGAAACACAGAAGTTTCGTGGAGAGTCTGTCACTATCGCTTGAAAGTCTGAATCAGAAGCTTGCAATCGCAAGATTGAAAAAGGGGTAATAATAGTCAGCCGAATCTTGATTGATGAAAGGATGGAAGTGTTATGAAAAAGAAGAACTCGGCAGTGCTTGCCGGAATAATCTTCGTGGTAATGGTTATCTTGATCGGTATAGTGTCAGCGGGTGGAGCATTCTCCTTTGAAGGGACATTTTGGGCACTTGTACCTCCGCTTGTTGCAATAGTACTGGCTCTCATTACAAAAGAGGCGTACTCTTCATTGTTCGTCGGAGTGGTTCTCGGAGCATTGATGGCATCCGGAGTATCATTTACCGGAACACTTAACTACATAACTGTTGAGGGATTGTCCGATGCGGTAGCAGGGAATGCAGGTATACTGATATTTCTTGTGATACTGGGAATCATTGTTTCGATTATTAACAAATCAGGTGCTTCAAGAGCATTCGGAGAATGGGCTTCAAAAAACATCAAAACAAAAGTAGGAGCTGCTCTTGCAACATTTGTACTCGGTGTATTGATTTTCATAGATGATTATTTTAACTGCCTGACTGTGGGTTCGGTTATGGCACCTATCACAGATTCAAAAAAGATTTCAAGAGCTAAGCTTGCGTATCTTATTGATGCAACTGCGGCGCCTGTATGTATGATAGCACCGATCTCTTCATGGGCGGCTGCTGTCAGCGGATGCGTTACAAGTGAAAAGTACTCCGGAATTGAGCTGTTTGTAAGGGCTATTCCTTATAATTTCTATTCGATCTTAACATTCGTTTTCATCATAACAATTACACTTTTAAAGTTTGATTACGGCAAGATGAAGAAGTTTGAAGAAAGAGCCGAATCGACAGGAGATCTTGGCATACTGAGTCTGTCGGAAGATGAAGAGTATACGCTTAAGCATGACGGCCCCATCGAATCTCCGAAAGGAAAACTTATAGATCTGATTATCCCTGTTGTTATCCTTATAGTTTTTTGTGTATGGGGTCTTTTATTCAACGGATTTTCCGCAATAGAGGAAGGGGGAATTATCGAAGCTTTTTCATCAACAGACGCCTATGTCGGACTTCCCTGGGGTAGCATTCTTGCTCTTGTAATAATAGTGATCTATATGATGGCAAGAAAGGTTGTGACCTTTAATGAAGCCATGGAATGTGTTCCGAAGGGATTCTGTGCTATGGTTCCCGCTATTACGATACTTACTCTTGCAACTGCACTTAAAAACATGACCAATTTGCTTGGAGCCAAGGATTTTGTGGGAAATGCAATGGCCGGAGCTCAAGGGTTACAGTGGGCCCTTCCCGCGATTGTATTCATCGTGGCATGTCTTGTTTCTTTTGCCACAGGTACCAGCTGGGGAACATTCGGAATACTCATTCCCATAGTTTCCGCAATCTTCCCGGAGACAAGTTCATTGTTCTTTGTGGGGATTTCAGCCTGTCTAGCAGGTGCTGTCTGCGGAGATCACTGCTCACCTATTTCGGATACAACGATCATGTCATCGGCAGGTGCACATTGTAATCACATTAACCATGTTGAGACCCAGCTTCCCTATGCGATATCTGTTGCTGCAATCTCATTTGTCTGCTACATATTTACCGGTCTGTTTGATAAGATTGGTGTAACGTGGCTTTCACTGCCGATGGGAGTTGTACTTACGATAGCGTTCCTGTTTTGTATGAAGAAGAGATCACAAAAGGCCTGACCATATATCGGGGAGGACATTATGCTTAAGAGAAAATGGTATGAATGGTTTCTGACAATTGTATATTTTGCAATGGTTATATTATGTATTGCTTTGAATCTTGAGTGGTTCAGGAATATATTTAAGCCGGAGAATCGGGAACCGTTTAATTCATTTACCATGGCAGTTAATGCTTTTTTGTTTCTGATAGTTGCCATAGTATTTTTAGCGGCTGATTTTGGCAGCTTTGCTCCTATGAATGCGATTATCAAGGACCTTAAGGCGGCAACCAATAAGATAAGGTCTGATGCCATGAATGCACATACATACCTTTGGGAGCCGTACCAGTCAAGCAACATCAAACTGTTCAAAAATGAAAAATTAAACCTTCTCTTTACGGATTTCATATTTGAATTAAACCGTGAGGACGATGCGGAGAACGCATATTACCGTCCGAGCATTAATGACTATATCAATGAAGATCTGGTCGATACTGTAATGCACAGAAACGAACTTAACCAGGTTCCCGGAATGCTGACCGGTCTCGGAATCCTTGGGACATTTATAGGCCTGTCCATAGGACTGCAGCATTTTAATACTTCCGGCAGCATCCAGACGATGACGGACAGTATTGACGGACTGATGAGCGGAATAAAGGTAGCCTTTCACACGTCTATCTTCGGTATGGTTTTCTCCCTTACGTTCAACGCCATATATAAAAGAAAACTGTATGAAGGAGAATGTGCAGTTTCCGAGTTTTCCACGGCATTTAAAAAGTTTGTTCTTCCCGACACCCAGAACAACGGTATGAACCAGCTGATCACGCTTCAGGGAGAACAGCTTACCGCCATGGACAGAATGTATGAAAGGGTTGCGGAAGAACTGGGAAAAATCATTGAGCCGCAGTTTGACAGGCTTAACAGGACTGTTGCCGAATTCGAGACCATTATGGTAAGAAACGAGACAGAGGCAATCAGGCAGATAGTGGACAATTTCATAAAAGAGATGAATACGTCACTCGGAAACAGTTTCTATCAGCTTAGCGAATCCGTAAATGAGCAGTACAAGGCTCAGAAGGAAACGGCAGATATGATGGGGCAGCTCCTCGAAAAAACAGGGAGCGGTAAGGATACACTTCATAATATCAATCAGGAAACAGAGAGACTTGTTACTACGCTTAACAGTTATACGGCAAGTATACAGACGATCCAGAACGAGCTTCAAAGAACGCTCTCGGGAATGTCGGGAGAGGATAAGGCCGTAAGGGATCTTATCATGCAGGAGAAGAACATGCTCCTTGAACAGGGCAATATGATCATGGAATTCAAGAAATCGGTTACCGATATGGCAAAGTATTCAGCCGAGACAAATGAGAACATGAATGATGCTCTTGAGGAGATTACAAACGGAATCGATTACCTGCGTAAACTGAACGATAAGAGAAATCAGAGCAATTGAGCGGTAGATATTTATGAGATGGCAAAGAGCACATAAAAAAGATGAAGAGATCACATACTGGCTTTCGTATTCCGATATGATGGCGGGGCTGCTATTGTGCTTCGTGCTCATAATTGCTTTTACGATGCTGCGGTCCAAGGTCCAGTATGACGAGAAGCAGAATGAACTTGCGGGAAAAGAGCGTGAACTCATAATCCAGTCGGAAGAGCTTGAAAATGAACGGCTTACTATAGAAGAGCAGGGTGCGAAGCTTAACGCCCAGGAACTAAAACTTTCCGAGCAGGAGGGAGAGCTTCTTGCCCAGCAGAGGAAGCTTGAAGAGCAGTCACAGCTTCTCAAAGAGCTTGAAAAGCTTATGGGAGAGCAGCAGGCAAAGCTTGATAATATCATTGGTATCAGAAGTGAACTCATAGAAGCTCTTCGAAGTGAGTTCGAGAATTCATCTCTCAGCATAGCTGTTGATGAGAAAACCGGCGCAATCTCAATGGATTCGAATATTCTGTTTGAGTATAACAGAGCAACACTCAAGTCCGGCGGAAAGGATTTTCTCGGAGAGTTCATGCCGAGATACTTAAAGATCCTCCTCAGCCCGAAATACAGCAAATATGTTTCGGAGATTGTTATAGAAGGTCATACGGATACGGACGGAGATTATCTCTCAAACCTTGAACTCTCGCAGCAAAGGGCATATTCCGTGGCGGACTACTGTACACGCAAAAACAGTGATTTTCTGACGGACAGGGAGAAGGAAGAGCTGGAAAAAGTCCTGTCCACGGTGGGAAAATCATTCAGTGAACCTGTATACAAAGCTGACGGATCTGTGGATGCCGCAGCTTCAAGACGAGTGGAGATACTGTTCAGATTAAGGGATGAAGAAATGATCCGTGAGATGATGGAAATACTTAACGAGACATCTGTTAATCAGTAGAAAGGGATTAAAATGCAAAGAGCAATGTTTATAGGCGGAACGGGAACAATTTCAATGGCAATAACCAAAGCCGTGGCACAAAACCCGGATTGGGAATTATATCTGATCAATCGCGGAAGCAGAGCGGATGAGATACCCGATAATGTAAATCTTATCAATGCCGATATCAATGATGAGGAAGTGATAGAAGAGGCAATAGACGGGCTTCGATTCGACTGCGTGTGCGATTTTATCGGGTTTTGGCCCGAACAGGTTGAAAGGGATTACAGGCTGTTTCGGGGAAGGTGTGGGCAGTACATCTATATAAGCTCTGCCTCGGCATACAATAAGCCTTGCAGGAATTATATAATAACCGAAGGGACGGCGCTTGCGAATCCGTTTTGGGAATATTCAAGAAACAAGATATATTGTGAAAGCTTTTTGATGGATAAATATGAAAAGGAAGGATTTCCGGCAACGATAGTGCGGCCGAGCCATACCTACGATGTCAGAAGCGTACCCCTGGGTGTTCACGGAGAGAAGGGAAGCTGGCAGGTTATAAAGAGGATGCTTGAAGGCAAGCCGGTACTTGTTCAGGGAGACGGAACATCACTTTGGACCATGACTTTTAATGAGGATTTTGCAAAAGGATTTGTGGGTCTTATGGGTAATCCTCATGCAATAGGAGAGAGCTTCCAGATTACCAGTGATGAAACACTTACCTGGAATCAGATTTATGAGGCGATTGCCGATGCACTTGATGTCGATTATATTCCCTATTATGTATCATCCGAGTTTCTCGCTTCGGTAAGTGATTACGATTATTTCGGATCTCTTCTCGGAGACAAGTCGAATTCCGTAGTGTTTGACAACAGCAAGATCAAGAAGGCTGTACCGGGATTTACGTGTACGGTAAGGTTTGATCAGGGAGTCAGGAAAGCCATAGATTATTGCCTGTCCCATCCGGAATGTCAGGTTCCGGACCCTGAATTTGATCTGTTTTGTGACAGGGTAATAGATGCACTCGAAGAAGCCAAGGACAGATTAAGGTAGATCGTCATGAATATCAGAAGAGCCGTTAAAGAGGACATTCCGGGTGTACTGGATCTTCTGTCCCAGGTATTGGAAGTACACGCAAAGATACGCCCGGATATTTTCATATCCGGTACGACGAAGTACAGCAGTGATGAACTTGAGGAAATGTTTCTTGATGATGACAGGCCTGTTTATGTTGCTGTTGACGGAGAAAATCATGTAATGGGCTATGCATTTTGCCAGTTACAGCCCCCTCCCTTTACAAGTACCATGATTCCCAGAAAGCGTTTGTATATTGATGACATATGCGTTGATGAGAATTCCCGCGGACAGCATGTGGCAACAGGATTATTTGAGCATGTCAAAACAGAGGCAAAAAAGCTTGGATGTTATGAGCTTACTCTTAATGTATGGGAAGGTAATGACGGGGCTCTGGCATTTTACAAAGCCATGGGAATGAAGCCTAAAGAGACTCAAATGGAGTATATTTTGAGTTGATATAACCAGCAAGAGAAGCCGGAACGACAGCAGAAATGTGAGTTCCGGCTTCTTCATATTCTTCGGATATATTTACACCTTCACTGTGTATACGGCTGATGACTTCCCCGTCGGTATAGGGGATGATGACATCGATGCTTTGGCTTTCATGGGAGA
>DEEW01000188.1:344-2620 GCA_002350465.1 Lachnospiraceae bacterium UBA2868 | reverse complement strand
AACAGTTTATCAAGGAGTTCTTCTATACCGTAACCGGTCCGGGTAGAGATATATACGGCATTTTCTTCGCCGTCCGAGACGGGCCTCGGAATACTGTCGCGCAGATCAGACTTGTTATATACATATATCCGGGGTATCGAATCCGAATCAAGATCCCGAAGAACTTCTTCGGTCACATGTTTATGGTCCTTATGGTGAGGGTCAGCGGAGTCCATAACTATCAGGAGAATGTCCGAGAACTTTACTTCGGACAGAGTTGATCTGAATGCTTTTATCAGGCTGTGGGGTATATCCTCTATAAAACCGACGGTATCCGACAGAAGAAAAGGTCTTCTTCCGGGTATGTCAATCTTCCGGATGGATGTGTCGAGAGTGGCAAAGAGCATATCTTTTTCGAAGACTTTTTTATCGGAAGCAGCATCGGACGATGATTCGCACATGGATAACAACCGGTTCATAAGAGATGATTTGCCGGCATTTGTGTACCCTACAAGGGCGACGTTTATGAGACTGTTATTCAGTCTTCCGCTTCGCTGAACATTTCTTGTTCTGTCTATTTCACCGAGCTCTCTTCTAAGCTCCGCCAGACGCTTTGATATCTGGCGTCTGTCAAGCTCTATCTGTTTTTCGCCGATACCCTTATTTGCCCGGCTTCCGCCACCTCCCGACTGTCTGCCCAGATGCTGCCACATACCGGAGAGCCTGGGAAGCATATACTGCAGATATGCGGATTCAACCTGAAGCTTTGCTTCGCGGGTTCGTGCCCTCCTTGAGAAGATCTCCAGTATGAGCCGCGTTCTGTCCCATACTTCCACTTCTATGATCTTCTGGAGATTTTTCATCTGGTTGGGTGTAAGGTTTCCGAGACAAACCGCGTAATCTGCCCCGGTTCCACGGACAAGGTATTTGAGTTCATCTGCCTTTCCGGACCCGATCCACGTGGCGTTTTCGGGATGGGGAAGTGTCTGCGTAAGAGTTGATATTACACTTAAGTCGCATGCTTCGGCAAGGCTTTCAAGCTCTTCCATTGAGTGTTGGAATTCATCGTCGGACTCATCTGTCCTTAGTCCGACGAGAATTGCGGGGTATGTACTTGTAAGAGAAGAGTCTTCCGTCATGTTCAGATATCTACTTTGGTATCACCGCCAAGGAAGGTGGGAAGGGATTTGCCGTCTTTTTTCCACTTGGCATATTCTGCGGTTGCAGCAAACATAACGTCACCGGATGAATTAAGCGCTGTCTCAACCGAATCCTGAACAACACCTATGATAAATCCCACACCTACAACCTGCATCGCTACATCAGCCGGAACACCGAACAGTGAGCAGGCCATGGGAATGAGAAGCAAGGACCCTCCGGCAACACCGGATGCCCCGCAGGCTCCGAGAGTAGCAATAAGACTAAGGACAAGTGCGGTAGGAAGATCAACGGATATACCTACAGTATTTGCTGCAGCAAGGCTCATAACCGCTATGGTTACAGCTGCACCATCCATATTGATCGTTGCCCCGAGTGGTATGGATACCGCATACATCTCCCTGTCCATACCAAGCTTTTCACACAGTTCCATATTTACCGGAATGTTGGCCGCCGAGCTTCTTGTGAAGAAAGCGGTAATACCGGATTCTCTTAAGCACCTGAACACAAGGGGATACGGATTCTTCTTAAGTGTAAGAAACGCAATGAACGGATCCACGACAAGGGCAACCGTAAGCATACATCCTACAAGGAGCAGAAGAAGTTTTCCGTAGTCGGTAAAAATGGATAATCCGTTTGTGGAAACATTGCTGTACACAAGCCCCATAATACCAAAAGGAGCAAGATTGATTATCCATCTGACGGCGCATGATACTATTTCCGCAATGTCTTCCATAAATTTCTTGGTTGTATCTGAGGCCAGCTTTTTGGCAGCGATTCCGATTACAGCTGCCCAGAAAAGTATTCCTATATATCTTCCCTCTGCGATTGAATTGATAGGATTTCCTACCATTCCTTTGAGCAGATTGCCAAGTACCTCGCCGATCCCGGTGGGAACCGACTCTGCCTCAGCGCTTGCCGAAAGCTTGAGGGTCTGGGGAAAGATAAAGCTTCCGATAACCGCAACGACAGATGCGAGGAATGTGCTTATCATATACAGTGCAATGACTGTTCCGAACCTGCTGTCAAGCTTGTCGTTGCCCTGTGCGAGAGCAGAAACAACAAGAACAAATACGAGAACCGGAGCAATTGCTTTGAGTGCACCTACAAACAGATCTCCGAGAAGTGCTATAACTCCG
>DEEW01000188.1:0-141 GCA_002350465.1 Lachnospiraceae bacterium UBA2868 | reverse complement strand
TGTATTACTATATCATAAGTTCGAGCTGTGTTATAGTGGAAAGAGAAGGGCGGAGCAATAAAACGGTACTTTTCCTCTGCTTAGTATCTCTAAGAAATCATATCATAATATTAGCCCATCATCATTATATCTGTAATATAA
>DEEW01000146.1:28910-29231 GCA_002350465.1 Lachnospiraceae bacterium UBA2868 | reverse complement strand
AGATATCCGGATTTATACAAAAGCAAAAGTGTCATAAGCCTGCTCATTCTGCCATTGCCATCATTAAAAGGGTGAATACAAAGAAAATCATGCAGAAATACAGGTATAATCAGTAGTGGATCAACTGATATATCTTCCATCATGGAATTATAATTTTCACATATCGCATTGATGCACGGCTCAGTTTCATATGGCGGAACAGGTGTAAACCGAATTACCTCAGATCCGTCCTCCTTAGTTTCCTTAAGATAATTTTGAGTTATCTTATATCTGCCACCGTTTCCTGTCTCGGCATATTGCATCAGATCACGGTGCAGTTGG
>DEEW01000146.1:25972-28890 GCA_002350465.1 Lachnospiraceae bacterium UBA2868 | reverse complement strand
TACTCATAATTTTCATGGATGGTATTTAGTACATCCCTGTATCCGGCAATTTCACGCTCATCGCGGTTCTTAGGGGTTGTCTTTTCCTTTGCAAGCTTCCCAATCCTCGTTGCTGTGGTAATAATTCCCTCTATCCTGTTTGAAGACTCAATGGATTGTATTTTGGCTACTTCAACGAGCTTTTCCATTTCGACAGGTTTTTGGCGAAGAAACAGCTCCTGCTTTCCTTTATACTCATGAATCTGTGAAAGGTAATTCAGTATTTCATTGTCCCAGCGGTATTCTTTATATTTTTTATAATTGAATTCTCGCATTTCCCCTATTTCCTTTCTATATTCCTAAATTATATCTCATTTTAGGAGAATATCAATATGTAGGAGAATCATTTATCGCTTTTGATGCCAATATTTGCTTTTGCAGCCTATCCCTTTTCGCCTCCCTCTGCTCCTCTGATCTCTCGTAATAGGCGCTATCAATCTGCCTTGACAGTTCTCTGACCGAATAATTCTCCTTTACGCATAAAGATATGTAAAAATGCCTTTCATCTTCCGTTTTTGCCTTTGAAAGAATAGCCAGCAATTCTTTTCCGACCCCATTTTTTTATTTTTGTCCTCCGTATTATGTATCAGAGGGTTAAAAACCCGAAGATAATTCACATACAGAACGGAGGAAAATAATATGTTAAAAAAGAACACGAAAAAGAAAATCACAACGCTCGCAGTTACAGGAGCACTCTCAATTCTCATGGCACAGGCTGTAATGGCTGCACCCGGCGGATTCGGCGGAGGTCCTCAGGGTGGTCAGGGATTCGGAGGAGGCCCTCAGGGCGGCGGTATGATGCAGGAAATGCAGCGTCCCGAAGGTGAAATGCCTGAATTTAACGAAGGAGAACGTCCGGAGTTGCCGGAAGGTGAGCTGCCGGAATTATCTGAAGGTGAAGTGCCCGAAAAGCCCGAAGGAGAAATGCCGGAAGGTGAAAGACCTGAACTTCCCGAAGGAGAAGAGGGAAAAATGCCCGGATTGAAAGGTGGACAAAACGGTTTTGCAAAAGGCATAGATACCGAAGCGATTTCGGAATCAATTGATGCTCTCGAAGACGATGATACAAAAGAAAGTCTTACAGAACTACTTAGCGCATACGAGGATGCAAAGTCGGCACTTGATTCGGCAATAGAAAGCGAGGATGAAGATATCGACTCATACCGTGAGGCAGAGATGACTGCCATGAAAGCATTATTTGATGCACTCGAGGAGGCGGGCATTGACACAAAGCCCGCAAAACCCGAAGGGGATGCTACGGAAATGTCTGAAAGCGAAAGACCTGAACTTTCCGAATCCGAAATGTCGGAACTTCCCAAAGAAAACGAAAGGCGTGAGTCCTTTCAGAACACAGAAGGAGCGCATCAGAACGCGGCAGCACAGCAAAGCGGAGAATCACAGCAAAAAAACAGTAAAGGAGTCATCTCAAAGATCGCAAACTGGTTCAAGTCGCTATTTGCGAGATGATAAAACTGCAGCAAAGGATGAGAGCAATACTCTTCGTCACAATTTATGATAGAATAGGCGTATGAATAAAAAAGCAGTGGCCGCAAAGAATGACCTGCGGCTTCGGGAAAACTTCATACGCGACAGCGAACAGACCATTTTACGAATCGCTTCAAGGGCATGCAATAAGTTCATTACAAGAAGTGATGACGAATGGTCTGTTGCGCTTTTCGCCTTTAATAAGGCAATTGACAGTTACTCGGAAGCGGCCGGTGATTTTCTGCCCTACTCATCCGTAGTTATAAAAAGAGCTCTGATAGATTACTATCGAAGCGAAAAACGTTATGCAAACGAAACGCCCGTCAGTGATGAAATGCTGACCGGCGAAGGCGACTACTCCTCAAACAGTGAAGTCCTTGGCGCCCTGTACCGGGACAGCAGTGAAGTGTCCGAAAAAACCGACCGGACTGCGGATCTTCGGTCTGAAATACTTGATGTAAACGAGCGCCTCAAAAAATACGGCTTTACATTCCGGGATCTAAAAGACGCATCTCCGAAAGCTAAAAAGACCAAAACAGCGTGCGCAAGAACAATATCATTTATTCTCGATAATGATGAAATACTCGAAAATGTTATCGAATACTGCAGACTTCCGATAAATGAAATAACCGATAAAACCGGTGTAAACAAAAAAATACTCGACCGCTACCGGCGATACATAATAATGGCGGTCATCATATTAAACGGGGAATATCCCCTGCTGGCAGATTATCTGCAATACGTAAGAAAGGAGGGATCAGGCTGATGAAGGCGGTAATACTCGATACAGATAAAAATGAAGCTACCGTAATGACAGAAGGCGGCGATATCATTGGAATCAAAAACAACGGTTATGAGATCGGACAGGAAATAATACTGCGCAGAAGGAAAAAGCGTGCTTCAATAAATCGTATTACCGGTATTGTTGCCGCTGCTGCCGCCGCTCTTGTCATAACAGGCGGCATCGGGGGATACGCTTACTACACTCCCTACGGAACGGTCAGTCTGGATGTAAACCCCTCCATTGAATATACAATAAACGGTTTTGACCGTGTTCTGGAAGTAAACGGCATAAATGACGACGGGGAAGACATCCTTTCCGGGCTTGATACAAAAAAACTTATCAACACAAATATCGAAGCCGCAATAGAAGATACTATCGAGCAGATTGATGCGGAAGGCTATTTTTCGGATGAAGACGGAAACTATGTGGTGCTTGCCGCAAGTACAAAGGAGGAGGCACATACGGACACGCTTCTGACAAGCCTTGAAGGCAATGTTAAGCAGCGCCAGAATGTTGAACCAATAGCGTTCAAAGTCACTGATGCCGAGATAACCGAAGCCCACAGTCAGGGAATCTCACCCGGCAAGAAAATGATGGTCGACAGACTTGT
>DEEW01000146.1:25725-25944 GCA_002350465.1 Lachnospiraceae bacterium UBA2868 | reverse complement strand
GCTCGATGGCGTATCCAGCGAAGAAATAGACCGCAGCGAATGGAACAGGCGCAGTGTCCGCGACATAGTTAACGAATACGACAGGATACGCGACGGTGCAGACAAAATCAAAGCACCTCTTGAAGACGAAAAGAATACTCTTCCCGACAATAGCATGAATGAGCAGCAGGTGCCGGAAAGTCCTGAAAAAAAAGTACCGGAAATATCCGGACAGGATAC
>DEEW01000146.1:23557-25456 GCA_002350465.1 Lachnospiraceae bacterium UBA2868 | reverse complement strand
TGGGCAGATGAATCGGGATTATGAACTGATACGAAGCAGAAGACGTACAGTCAGTGTCGAGATTACAAAAGACCTTTCAATTCTTGTACGGGCTCCCAAATGGATGCCTCTGTATGAAATAGACAGATTTGTGGAAAAAAACAGAAAATGGATCGATAACCATCTGACCAAAGCCGCGAACAAAAAGGCGCAGCGCGAGAAAATCGATCCAATAAGCAAAGAAGAACTTGCGCGTCAAAAGCTTGAAGCCAAATATGTAATTCCGGGAAGGGTCGGACACTATGCCGATATACTTGGTGTATCTTACGGACGTATCACCGTAAGAAGCCAGAAGACTCTGTGGGGAAGCTGCAGCGCAAAGGGTAATCTGTCATTTAACTGCCTGCTTATGGCAGTTCCCGAGCATATAAGGGATTACGTTATCGTTCACGAATTGTGCCACCGTCTGCATATGGACCACTCTCCCGCATTCTGGGACTGTGTCTCAACAATCATACCGGACTATAAAGCCTGCCGGAGGTGGCTGAGAAATGAAGGCGCCCTGTATATGGAGGCTTTGGACAAAGGTCAGGAATAAAGCCTGCCAAGTTCATAGAGTTCTTCTTTGAAACGGGCGGCAACCTCATCCGGTCCTATGATTTTAACATCGCATCCCAGTGCAAATATCCATCCGAAAAACTGGTCGGATAAAGCTACCTCAACAACTGTCCGGGACCACCCCTCTTTATCGGAATCCTCGATAATTATGTCCTTGCCGAATCTGTCTATGATAACGCCTGCCATGCTGTTTGCGAATTCAAGCTTAACTCTTGTTTTTGCCCCGGCAAACATACCGAAGCTCATCTTCGAATAACCCGCAAGGTCAAACTCGCGAAATCTGCCTGCCCCGGCACGCAGGTCATCGAGAACACGTATACCTTTCATTTTATCAACACGGAAATGCTTGATAGTATCCTCCGCCTCATCATAGGCTATCAGATAGTAATTTTCATCATTCCATGTAAGCGCCCACGGGCTTACCCGGTAACGCTCCTCGCGCCTTCTGACCATTTCCTTTTTATGGTTCCACTTCATGTATTCAAAAGTGATCTGACGGTTATCTGCAATTGCACGATGAATATCATCCACAATATAGTAGATGCTCTCATTCATGGTTTTGACACGTCCCTGCACCACCACCTGGCGTTTTAGCTGCGTTGCCTCATAGTCACTTGCAAGACTCGTGATCTTCCTGATAAGATCGTTTGATTTTCTCTCTGTAATAAATTTCGATGACTGAATAGCATCCACTAAGAGCTTTAGTTCCGCAATATCGAACTTTTTTCTCCCGACGTGATATTTAAAATATTTGCCCTCTTTTTCCCCGATGACATCAACTCCGAGAACACGAAGCGCCTCCATGTCATCATACAGGCTCTTTCTGTCGGCTGTTATCCCGTACAATTCAAGCTGCTCCCGTATCTGCGGCATCGTAAGAGCATGTTCGTCATCTGTCTTCTCGGTCATGACCCGGAGAAGATAGTACAGTTTAAGTTTTTGATTGGCACCCTTTGGCATTTTTTCACCTTACATTCCATATTCGGTTCCGAAGGCTTCCGGAAGATGTGTATTCAGATACTCATACAATTCATAACCTTCGCTTTGCGGATTCATTCCCCGAATATGCGTGCTGTCTTCAATAATATTGAACGACTCATAACCTGCAATGAAAAATCGTGTGCGCTCGGATGCGGCCAGATTTTTCATCTGTGAAGTTGTCCTGTTATACCAGTGATGGGTTGTAAGATAGTATTTCTCTTCATTCTTCTCTATCTCTTTTAATACATAAACATCCCTGATGGACTTCTGCAGTTCAAAATCATCCCAGCAGCAATCCGTCTCATACCACTGTCCGTCAAG
>DEEW01000146.1:17534-23356 GCA_002350465.1 Lachnospiraceae bacterium UBA2868 | reverse complement strand
TGTGCCAGATCTTCCACGATCATTTTACTGAGTATATCCCGGTCATACGAAACATAATCGATCAGCTTATCGTGTATCTGTAGCTCGATCTCGGCTTCGGAAGCGTTAAGATCTATGTCCTTCATAAAATCATCGGCAGCACGTTCAAATTTTGCGATCATCTCGTTCTCATTATCACGTCCCGGCGTTAATGACAGTTTTATATGGGTGGTAAAATTATTGCTGTATTCCTCCACTTCGAGATATCTGACGGAATCCGACTGCAGATAAAAGAATTCCGGATGATCTTCAAGCATAGCCATATAGATGAATTTGAAATTGTCCTTTATCTTCGCAAATTCATATTCCTCCATAGTTACTTCCCGAACGTACCCCGGATCATCCTTATGCATTACAAGATCATAAAGTGCCGTGTAAATAACTCTTTCTTCGTCGATCATAGTACTGTAATACAGGCAGTCCGTAAGGTCATAATTAGAAGCTTCCGATTTTTTTGATACCTCTTCCGGCTCCGGAATTTCCTGTACCTGATCNNATCCTCACCGGTTTCGCCTGCCGGTGCCGAAGCCGGAATCTCCAATACCTGATCTTCCGAGCCCATGATATTTGAAGCAGGTCTTGCAAATAAACCCCTTATATTGTTCCACAGCACAAATGAAGCAAGGGCAAATACAGTCAGGGCTGCGGCAACGATAAATCCCGGTCTGACGGATGTCTTACTGCTTGTTTTATTTTTGGTCTTCCCGCTTGTTTTCGGGCTTGTTTTCCTGCTTACGTTTTCAACCCGCTTAACTGACTGAACCGGTCTGGCAGGCGAAGCGGATTCAGAAATACGATCAGGCTCTTGGGGGGAATTTGGAACTGAAGGATCATGAGTCGAAGCGTCGTAAACCTCATCAATCCTCGTTTGCATCTCCTCCGGGCTCAACAGGTTCCAAGCTGCAGAATCAATCCCGAGCGATGTCATTGGGCCTCCACAGCGCGGACAGGCATAGTCGGACAATGAATTCGACAGATCCGTATATTTACATTTTCTGCACGCAAATACTATCATCACTTAAACAGTTCTCATTTTTGTCATGCTTCTTCCCGAAACGGTCATAACAACACCGCTAATCCACCCTCTCTTGATGAAACTTCCCCCTTACCCGTTCGGTCTTGATTATATTAACAAATGCCTTGGGATCTTCATCTTTGACCGCGGCTACAACTTTTCCGACTTCGTTGCTGGCAACTACGGAGAACACAACCTTTTTGTCATTATGCTCGTATGAGCCCTCCCCTTCGATTATCGTAGCACCATGATGGGTGAGCTCAAATATGACGTTTGAAACCTCTTCGTATTTGGTTGTGACGATAAACAGTGTAGTCTGCTGGTATTTTCTGTATAACAGTCTGATAGTCGTTGTTGACGCGTACTGGAATATGATCGAGTAAAGAGCCTTGTCCCACGAAAAAAGGGCTCCTGCCACACAGAGGATCACGGCATTAAATCCGAGTATAATGTTGAAAGAGTCGATACCTCTTTTTTCCGACAGATAAATGGATATAAAATCAGTCCCTCCGCTTGTTGCATCCGCCATAAGACACATACTTATCGCGATTCCGTTGATTATCCCTCCGAATATGCTTAAGAGAAGAATGTCGTTTGTCAATGCATACGGCGGAAAAAGATCGGTAAATACACTCGAAAGAACTATCACAACAACGGACAGTATCGTAAATTTCCTGCCGATATAACGAAATCCGATATATACGGGAATTGCATTCAGAAGTACGTTTATCGGGGTAAACGGCACGGAAATATTTAGGAAGCGAAGCAATATCTCCTGTATTAGAAGTGTCAGTCCCGTAGCGCCACCCGGTATCAGCCCCGCCGTATGAACGAATGAGTTGATATTAAGCGCAAAAATGACCGTCGCAACAACGATCACGCCGATCCTGAATGCCATATTAAGTTCTTTTTTCTCGTGAAACATATTCATGGAATGTATTATAACACAAATCCCCGAAACTTCCGTGTAAATGAATAATTTGTTTTCCCAGCCACTGCCATTTATGGTATTATATATAAGTAATTCGGGAGGGGCATTAGCGCAGCTGGGAGCGCGCAACGTTCGCAACGTTGAGGCCACGGGTTCGAACCCCGTATGCTCCATTTACTGTAATAAGGAGGAACACACAATGGTTGATTTCAGCAACAAAGACAATGCAATGTCACTTAACGAAGATGCTCTTTCGGAAATATCCGGCGGAGTGCAGGAAGAAGATACCATACAGGTGAGATGTCCAAAATGCGGTGAGACTTTCCGGGTTACAGGCTACAGGAAAACCCTGACGTGTCCTGCATGCCATAAAACTTTTGAAATGGCAAAACCCGCTGCAAGTACATTAACCACCGCAAGCTACGATTCCACGATTGTAAAGTGCTAGAAGGCAAAGATACAAAATGAACTTACTTGAAAAACACAAAAAAATCATCGGCTCCGTTATCGGAGCCGCTGTATTTGTACTAAGCATCCTTGTCGTATTATTCTATTTGTACAAAAGGTGCCGCGGAGAATTCAACGCCGACTTTACCGATACGATCCTGTGGGCGGATGCGGCTGTAAGAAGCGGAAAATACTGCAGCCCCGATTACTGGTATGCATATTTCCTGCCTTTTTCCGGTATCCCCATCATGATACCTATAGTAAAGATCTTCGGATTGTCCTATTTTTCCCATCAGTTGGGAATGACTGTTTTTCTCTTTATATTTGCGGCATCACTTTTTATATTCTTTAAGGCTTGTGACTGTTCTGTTTGGGAAGCACTTACACTTTCCGGACTTACGGTTATATTCATGTGTGCTTCACAGGTCACACGGATGATTTTTTACGGACACATTATTCACTACAGTCTTGTTATAGTGTTTATGTGTATCTCTTTTTGTTTTCTGAAAAAATCCACTCTTTTCGAAGATACTGCCGGCGGCGGAGCATCAAAAAAAGCTAAAATATATACGGTCATTATTGCCATATGGCTAATGCTGTGCTGCACAAACGGAATGGCAACCCTGATCCTATATTTCGCTCCTTTTGTCGGGTGCATTATATTGGAACGCTTCATCGACAAACGCCCCATCACATACTCCGGCGACCGTTCCCTTATTCATACCGTAGCGATTTTTGCCGCAGGCGGGCTTGCGGGATATATTATCAAAATGATCTTTTTCGCAAGCAGCGAATATGAGAATTCCATTACCGCCATTCTGCCTGCCGACGGCTGGGTCTGGAAACAGAGTCCCTTCCTTCTCGAATGGATCAAAGTGCTGACAGGTGATTCTACCGGAGACGTTCAGATGATGACTTTCGACGGTATCAGAATACTCGGGATGTATTTCATGGCTCTTGTTATACTGATCGTCCCCATCTTCGCCCTGATCTCATACAGGAAAATCGAAAGCCGCATGCTGCGTCTTACCATACTTTACTACTGGCTCATGTTTGCAACGACTATGCTGACTTACTCGGTAAGCTATGCTCTCGTATCAAACTGGCGACTTGCCGGGCTTGTGTGCGCCGCTGTGATGACAACTCTTCTGTATACTCTGTATATGATAAAATCCCGTCGGAACGTGCGCTGGTTTATGCCGTTAATTCCGGTGTTTGCCGTATGCGCACTTTTGTGCATGCTTTCCGTTAAGAACCTTCCTTCGGCAATTAACACCAACGAAACCGATCAGTTGATAGAAATATACAAAGCCAACGGACTTACCCGTGGCTACGCATCATCGTTCTGGAACTCAACCAATTCCGCAAACGTCTTAAGTGACGGGGAGATTACAGTCAGCCCGATTTTCATATATCCGGATGGAAGTTACGAAGTCAGAAAATACCAGTCGGAGCCCTCGGGATACGAAGATGTCCCGGGAGTTGAGCGCTATTTTGTTGTTGTTGACTCAAACGATATCGAATACGCATCCGATACTCTCGGCGCCCACAAGGTCGATGAGATCAAGTTCCAGGACAACATATATATCTGGGTATTTGACCGTAACATATTCGATAACCTCGAACCTGTATTTTAACTGAAAGGAATTTTCTCTTGAAAAAATCATACTATACAGGCATTGTATTAATACTGCTCTGTGCTCTGATGCTTGTTGACAGCAGGGCATATTTCGGTCCCTACCTTCTGGCAGCTGTCTTTGCCCTGTACTGTCTGTACCAAAACCGCACTGCGGATATTGACCGCAGGAGCAGATCCTATCGGCTGACAGTGGCTGCTTCATTTGTAGTTGCCGTCTTTGTTACCCTCGCCAACTATGGCATATGGCTTCATCCTGTATCACTTGATGTCAGAACTCCCCTGTTTGTAAGGTTCTGTCAGTTTGTCTATATTATGGTGATTATGGCAGGATCCTTTGTCAGTGTTCAAAATATACTGAATTATGTGATTTTCTCCTATCGTAACCCCATCCCGCACCGAGCGGATTTACCTCAAAAAAACTTCCTGTTTTTCCTGATCCCTTTTGGGGTGATACTGCTGGTTTACATTCCGGTCTGGGTCGGCTGCTACTTTCCAGGTTTATTATCAGTTGATTCCATTGATCAGGTGCGCCAGCTTATGACACATGAATATTCGAATCATCAGCCTTTTTATCACACTCAGATGCTGGGGATTTTCATACGATGCTTTTTGGCGGCATCAGGCAGCATAAACGGGGCTGTGGCATCCTATATTCTGTTCCAGATAATCGTAATGGCAGCTACATTTGCATTTGTTGTATATAATATGGCAGTGCTCGGGTTCCCCCGGTGGTCCTGCTTTGCTGCAACAGTCTGGTATGCTGTTATGCCCTTTCACATCATGTATTCGGTGACCCTGTGGAAAGACGTTCTGTTCGGGGCTTTTGTCACTCTTATGATCCTTTTCTTCGTAAGGCTTTCGAACAGTATCGGTAATTCTGCCGTAAACTATACGGGTTTTGCGATATCCTCGCTTATCATATGCCTTATCAGAAGCAACGGATTGTTCGCCTATGTTTTTGTATTTGCCGCAGTCCTGATAGTTGCCCGAAAGCAAAAGAAGTTAATGGCTGTAATGATCTGTGTCATTGTGTCGGCCCTTGTGCTTAAGCATCCTGTCCTGAAGGCATTTAGCGTAACACAGCCCGATACCGTCGAATCCCTGAGCATACCCCTCCAGCAGATATCGAGAGTTATTGCCGAAGATGGCAGGATGTCCGATGAAGATATGCAGTTTCTTTCGAAAATAATCGATGTTTCCGCCATCAAAGACAATTACAATCCTGATATTTCCGATCCTGTCAAAAACATGATAAGAGACTACGGAAATCAGGAATATCTCTCCACCCATATGGGGGATTTTGCAAAGCTGTACTTAAGAACGGTGATACACAATCCCCTGACCGTTGTGATCGCATGGGTTGACAGCACATGCGGTTACTGGAATTCGGGATACAGTTACTGGATCTGGTATTGGGATATTGAACAAAACGATTACGGAATAACAAGAACGGTCAACAGCCCGTCAATGCTTCATTTTATGGATGAATACCTGTGGTTGTTTTATAACAACAGAATTTTACAGATATTCACTTCCATAGGGCTTCACGTCTGGATCGTACTTACTTACTTTGCAGGATATGTATCGCGAAAATGCCGGACCGGAATAGTTGCAAGCGTCACAATACTTGCTATCGTATTATCGCTTCTTGTATCATCACCGGTTTATTCGGAGTTCAGATATATGTACGCAATGTTCTGCGTCATGCCCATACTGGGAGGTCTTAGGGAGGTGGTGTAAAGTTTTCTATG
>DEEW01000146.1:17170-17472 GCA_002350465.1 Lachnospiraceae bacterium UBA2868 | reverse complement strand
AGGAGGTTATTAATGAAGATAACATGTAACAACACATATAAGGTTGACGAACAGATACTTAACGAATCCGTATTCGAGAAGTACGGATACAGCTCCCCCTCTTCCGAACGGGAGATCATCTGCCTTGCCCTCACGGGGAACAAAGCTGCGCTTAAATCATATGCGGATCTTCTCTTCTACAGGAAAATAAACTGTCATGATAATTATAAAAAAGCTTTTTCGCTGTACTGCGAGGCGGCAGATATCACCTTCGACGGTTCCGACATTACCTGTACCGGTGACGGGACCCCGCTTGCATACTA
>DEEW01000146.1:13628-17125 GCA_002350465.1 Lachnospiraceae bacterium UBA2868 | reverse complement strand
AAAAGATGCGAGACGATTGATACCATCGAAAACCTTACAAGGGAGGAGCGTTTGAGTCTCGCCCTTGATCTGGCAAAAGCTACTCTTTCGGTATGTAAATCTCCGGCTGCAGTCAACCTTATAGGAAGAGTGATCAACGAAATCCCCTCTCTTGCCGAAAAACTTGATGAGAAAGTAACCGCAGAGGAATGCTTTGAACAGGCTGCCGAGGAAGGATACGTCTACGCATGTAACAACCTTGCAGCCAAAGAGGCTGACATGATAGTTAAGGGTGTGGGCGATATCAGTGCTCACGTTAACAATTTTATACACTATATGACAATATCAGCCGACAGATACGAACCCTATGCCGCCAACAGGCTGGGACTGTTCTATATGATCGGGGAAGTGCGTTCGTCCTCCGGGGATACTGTACACCTTCACGATTACATCAATATTCCCTTTGCCAAGAAATACTTTACAAAAGCCACAGTATATCCGGACAGAAACAGCGCCTGGGCATATTTTNNTTTAATCTGATTAAGTATTTCCACAAGGATTACGATTCCAATATCGATCTTCTGAATGAGCACATGGATTGTATCAAAGAACTGAATCCTGTTGTGTATGATGAGGCTATAGAATTGTAAAACCCTCTGGCCGTGTTGTCATTTCGCTTGGCGAAATAACAACAAGAAGCGTAGCAGTTCCCTCACGCTACGCCCCCTTATGAAGTATATATATTAACCCTCTATGTCCAAGAGCCGGCCCCTTTTCCGGTCTCTTAAATCCTGAATCCGTAGTATCTGTACTGTTCTATCTTCTCCTGATAGTCCGAAAGCTTGATCGCACCAATCAGGGCAGCGAACGCGATCCCGAACACAACAACCACACCCGTCCTGATAAACTCCGGCGAAGCCATATGCGCCACAAGTGCGGCAACAAAGCCAACGGCTGCTATCTCACACAGTTTCATAAGAATATCCACCGTGTCCTGTTTGATCTTCGGAATCCTTGCCGGAGCAAATACCAGATTGATAAATGTCTTCTTAACCCCTCTGATTACTTTTCTGCGGTACCGCACCCCTTTTTTGCGTCCTGCACTCATTGTTCCCCTTACTCCTTATTGATTATTTATACTTCCCTTATAAAACCCTCATACGCCTTTGTGATGTATGCTCTTACTTCTTTATCCGTAAACTCGATACGGTTCCCCGCTATAAGAACTGCCATCCCGTGGACGAACATCCAGAACATCGTGAAAAGTTCCTTCTTCTTTTTTTCGCTCGCCTCGTTATCCGAACAAACCTTTTTTAAAATGCGGGCCCCTTCCTCGCTTTTTAAAAATTCAGATATTGTCTGTGTTCCGAAATCATCAACCGCGGCAATAAGCTGAAACAGATTCTTCTCATTCCTTGCGAATTCGATGTAAGACAGTGCCAGTCCCATGTATGCCGGAGTCCTGCTCTTTGCCGATAACATCTGCTCGATCAGGTAATCCGTACTCATGTAGAACAGATCACACCTCAGTTCATCCATATTCTCGTATGCACGGAATATCGGTTGTGTCGAGCATCCCAGCCTTTCCGCCAGCTTTCTTGCCGTAACCTCTGAAAATCCGTATTCCCTTGTCATCTCAAAGGCTGTTGTCTCTATTCTGGCCTTTGAAACCTTCTCTTTCGGAGGCATCTTACACCTTTCCACCAGGCCCCGGCCGGATGTTTACACTATGTAACAATGTTATGTATCGTCGTTATGTATTCCTGTTATATATCCTCGTTATGTATCTTTGTTACACATCTTTGTTACATAACAAGGTTATTCTAACTTACACATAATGTTATGTCAACATTTATTTTGAAATTTTTTCGTTTTTTTCTGCATATCCTCAGACAAAAAAAGATGTCCGCATTGCGGACATCCGGAAACTGTATACCTATTTGATATTCTGTTTTGATCACCGTTCATTAACTGCCATTTGTCTTAAGATAATCTCTTATGTAATCCATAACGCTTTCATACTCTTTAAGGAATTCGTCAATATCCTCCTCTATAAATCCGGTGTCCCCACCCTTTGCGGCAAATTCATGCCGTTTGGCGTGCTCCGACAGTGATGTGGCTGCAATGCCTGCCATAGAGCCCTTGACTCCGTGTGCCTCTATGGCGTATCTCTTTATATCACCGTTCTGCAAAAGCTCCCTAAGCAAAGGGATCTTGATGTCACCTTCTTTTACTACTTCCTCAAGTATGAGCCTGACAGTGTCCTTATTGTTATCAACTCTTGCAAGGAATACTTTAAAATCAATGGGCCCGTTTGAAGATGTTACGGCCTGAGGAATGTTTGTATCTGCTGCCGGCAGCGGCTGTGGCTGAGGCTGGGGCTGTGGTACTGCAGCATACGAACGCTTCTTCGGTTTGTACATAACCTTATCCGCCGGCAGATATTTGCGTACCATCTTAAGCAGCCTTTGTGACTCGACAGGTTTGCTTAAATAATTGTCAAACCCTTCCGCTTCGTATTTAGCCCTGCTTCCGACTATTGCATTGGCCGTAAGTATTATTTCGGGTGTGGTGACATTCAGACTTCCCTCTGTAGTTCTTATCATGTGCATCGTCTCTATTCCGTCAGGATCCGGCATCATATGATCCATCAGTATCACATCGTACTTGTTGATCATGCACAATCTTAAGGCCTCTTTTCCTCCGGAGGCGACATCCAGTATTGCACCTGTCTCTTTTAGGAACTGCTTAACCACAACCTGGTTGGACGTGTTATCATCAACTTCCAGAATTCTTGCCTCCGGTGCGATATAATTCGGATCAATACCATCAAGAGTATCTTCTTCATTATAAATTCCCGGATTATACTTTATACCCGCCACATTCATCTGTCCCTTTTGCGGGATCCGTACCGAGAATGTGCTTCCTTTGCCGTATGTACTCTCGACGTTTACACTTCCGCCCATCTTATCTGCAAGACCTTTGACTATTGACAGACCAAGTCCTGTTCCCTGAATACTTTTATTCTTCCTGTTATCCAGCCTGTTGAAAGGATTAAATATACTGTCCAGATCTTCCCTTCTGATTCCAATACCGGTGTCACTCACATAAAAGCACAGCTCATAACCGTCTTCCTTGTCGAAGCATTCACCGGTAAAGGTTACGGTACCTGTTTCCGTATATTTGACTGCGTTTGTAATAAGATTGACCAGAATCTGAAGAATTCTCTTCTCGTCTCCGTAAAGTACATCCGGAAGATTATGGGGCTTTCCGACCTTGACTTCAAGTCCCTTCCTGTCTGCAAGGGTTACAAGCATATCCCTGGCGTTGTTAAACAGTTTTTCCGGGTCATAATTATCGCATACTATCTCTTCCATATCGTTTCCGATTCTGGAAACATCAAGAATATCGTTAATAAGCGACAGCAGCAAAGTACCCGAATCGTTGATCATGTCGGCATATGCTGTGATCTGCGGATCACGGCTCTCTTTGAGTATCATCTCATTCATACCGAGGAT
>DEEW01000146.1:10396-13613 GCA_002350465.1 Lachnospiraceae bacterium UBA2868 | reverse complement strand
ATAGGTGTTCTGATCTCGTGGGACATACTTGTAAGAAATCTTGTCTTCATCGCACCTTCTTCGTTGGCGCGATCCCTGTCCACCTGCATCTGTCTTATTTCCGTTATCTGCTGGCCTATTGCAAACGCAAACAATATAAACAGACCTGCTAAAATAGCTCCTCCCTCCACACGTACCAGAGCCAGATTGATGATAAGTATTTCGATAATGCTTAAGATCATAAACACCAGAAATCCGTATGCCACAAGTTTATATTTTCCTGCATTTCCTTTTAAAATATCATATATGGTTATAGCAAGGCATATGATGATCCCGACCCCGATATTTATATCAAGGTATTTTAATCCCTTTGTAAAATTAAGTGCACGGGATATATGCAGACTTGCAAACAATATCAGATTGAGTACTTCAAATGAAGAGACGGCTATATACCATTTTTCGTACCGGTAATCCTGGATCGAATCCAGATATCCGATAAAAGGAAGTGTCATGCACAAAGTGCACATATAGGACATAAATCCGTCAATAAACTGTGTTCTGAACAGAAACTGAAATATAAAAGAGTCTGTGAGCATCCAGAAGGACGCAATGAATACACCGATGGATATCTTGGTCAGTTTAACTTCAAATCTGTACAAAAACCTGAATATAAGCCCGACCATAATGATAAGGAAGGAGGACACTAAAAGAGAAAGGGCCATAATAAACAGAAAAACTCCGTTCTCCACTTCCAGATAACGGATAACATCATATTTATTCCCCAATACCGCGCTGTACATGCTCCCGCCATAGTCGCCATCTTCAATCCTGAGGCATATATCTTTCCCGGCATCGCCCTCTTCCAAAGGAATGATAAAGTATGAATTCTTTGCCGGCCCTCCTATGATAGGGGCGTCATCCTTATTCCATACCTTTACTACCCTGTCTCCTATCTCAAGTCTGAAATTTGACCGAAGAAGGAAAGCTATAACCGCACCGTCCGGTAATTCCTCCGGCATAACGGAGCGGAAAATAAATACATCCCTGTTCTTTTTATCGACTCTGTCCGGTGTTTTGACTGTTTTGACACCTTCCAGCTGATCCTCGTATGTCCATTCCGATATTTCCATAACTTCATTAACCGGAAACAACGGAGACACATTAAGAATTATATAGTAGATCATATATGCAACCGCAGACAAAAAACATGCGGCAACAAGCACATACAGCGATCTGCGAAAGTGTCCCATCCATGTTCGCACTACATGATCCCCCTGATATTTTTCCTCAAAACAATGATCAAATCTTTACTGTGTATAATGGTATTCTCTGTCGGAATTATCCTCTCTTTGTCCCGTATGATCAAAATGCAGACTACATTAAGGTGCCGGGCAAAATCATAAACCATGGCATCGCACCACTCGCTCTTGTCGCCGATGGTCACCTCCGAAACAGTGATATCACTGTCATCGGTTACCGACCCTACTATTACCCTGTCACCTTCAAGAATTATTTCTGTACCGGAAGGAAACACTGTCTGATGATCGCGCAGTATGGCGAGTATCCTCGTCCCTTCAATAACAGGAATATCACAAAGCTTTTTGTCGCACCAGTCATGTCCCTTAGTAACAGCAACAGATATAAACCCTATCGGAGATTCCTCACTTGTCCCTTCAAGGTCCTTGATCCTTGAATACTGTTGGACAAAGCCGGCACTGATGATACCGGTTGGTATGGCCACAATCCCGACGCCGAGAAAAGCAAGAACAATCCCTACGAGCCTTCCGGCATCGGTTATCGGGTAAATATCCCCGTATCCCACGGTTAGCAGGGTTGATACAGCCCACCAGATGCCGGAAAAAGCGTTCTGGAATTTGTCCGGCTGGGCAGGGTGTTCAATATCATACATAATAAGGGATGCGCCGATAACAAGCATCAGCATGATAAAAACAGCTGAAGCGATCTGGTTCTTCTTGGCTTTTAATACATCTGTGATAACATTGAATGCATCATAGTATCGGTTAATGCGGAACAGACGGAGAATACGTACAACCCGGAGCATCCTGAAGGCCACCGCGCCCTGCGGAATAATGCTTGCCGGGAAAATAAGCGCAAGCCAGTATGGCAGAAACGAAACAAGATCAACAATGCCGTATACCGATAATACAAATGCGACAACACTCGCGGCAAATGATTTTTTATCCGGATATGCAAGATCCGCGGTGAATATTCGAAGCGCATATTCAGCAGTGAATATCAAAACGGTAATAAACTCAATCGCAGACAGGATCCCAAGGTACTTGTCCGAAACCTCAAATGTCTCAAAAAATATGATAAAAAGATTCAGCAGGATAGACAGAGCGATAACCGCATCAAATATCCTGCTCGGTGTATCCTCCGTATTTCCTATCCTGATTATGGAATAAATTCTCTCGCGGCTGATGCCGCGCCCGTTTCTATTCAAGTTCGAATGCTCCCGTATACAGCTTGTAATACTGCCCTTTTGCGGCGATAAGTTCATCGTGGTCACCGCGTTCAATAATGCGGCCCTTATCAAGAACTATTATAACATCGGAGTTCTTGACAGTCGACAGTCTGTGTGCGATGACAAAGGTTGTTCTGCCCTTCATGAGGGCATCCATTCCACGCTGTACAATAGCCTCGGTTCTCGTATCTATCGAGCTTGTTGCTTCATCCAGTATCATTACCGGCGGATCGGCAACAGCCACTCTTGCTATGGACAGAAGCTGCCTCTGGCCCTGCGAAAGGTTCGAAGCATTTCCTGCGATCACCGTATTGTACCCCTCCGGCAGATGGGAGATAAAATCATGTGCTCCGGCCAGCTTCGCCGCTTCGATACATTCCTCATCGGAGGCTGTAAGTTTTCCGTAACGGATATTCTCCATAACCGTTCCCGTAAACAGATTCGTGTCCTGAAGAACTACTCCCACCGCATGGCGGAGATCAACCTTGCATATCTTGTTGATGTTGATTCCGTCGTATCTGATCTTGCCGTCGGCAATGTCATAAAACCTGTTCAGAAGATTGGTTATAGTTGTTTTGCCTGCACCGGTCGATCCCACAAAAGCGACCTTCTGACCGGGCTTTGCGTAGAGGGAAACATCGAACAATACCTGTTTTTCCTCGTTATACGAAAAATCAACACCGTCCAGAACTATATCCCCGCGAAGAGGTGTGTATGTAACAGTGCCCTGCTCCTTGTGGGGATGCTTCCATG
>DEEW01000146.1:10085-10342 GCA_002350465.1 Lachnospiraceae bacterium UBA2868 | reverse complement strand
TGCTTCCATGCCCACATTTTGGTGTCATCATCCGTCTCCACAAGCTCTCCGTCCTTCTCATATACATTAACAAGATGAACGTAACCCTCGTCAGCCTCAGGCTCCTCATCCATGACCCTGTATATTCTCTCGCATCCGGCAAGTCCGGCAACGACTGCATTTATCTGGTTCGATATCTGTCCGATCTGACCGCAGAACATTCTCGTCATGCCCAGGAACGGAACAACAAGGCTGATGGAAAAGGGCATGCCTCCTAT
>DEEW01000146.1:8169-10036 GCA_002350465.1 Lachnospiraceae bacterium UBA2868 | reverse complement strand
TTTGCGGAGATGAAGAATCCGCCTGCAATACCTACTATAACGTAGAGAATATTTCCCATGTTATTAAGTATCGGTCCTAATGTATTGGCATACTTGTTTGCACGGGAAGCTACGGTAAACAGCTCGTCATTCAGCTTTTCAAAATCCTCACGGCACTCCTTCTCATGACAGAATACCTTGACTACCTTCGCACCGCTTATTGTCTCCTGAATGTAACCTTCCGCCTTACCTATCGCCTGCTGCTGCTTGAAGAAATACTTGGCGCTTCCTCCACCGATAAATCTGGTGATAATTGTCATCGCAGCAACTCCCAACAGTATTACGGCAGTCATATACACACTGTAATACAGCATTATACTCATTACTGTAATTATCATCACGGCAGTATTGAGTATCTGCGGAAAACTCTGGGATACCATCTGACGAAGTGCATCTATATCATTCGTATACAGGCTCNNCATGGTATCTCCCACGGGTTTGCGGTCAAAAAACTTTATTGGAAGCATCTCCATTTTGTTGAAGAGCTTCCCTCTCATTTTCTTGAGAGTTCCCTGGGTGATCGTTGCCATCATCTGGTTAAATGCAACAGCAGCCGCAAGGGATACCACATACATGGAAACGAGAATGGAAATATATCCGAATATCTCGCTTCTGACGCCTGCCCAATCCCCACTCTTATATGATCTTTCAATAACTGCGATTATTTTCTGCTGAAAGATCGAAGGCATGGAAGATATAAGCGAAGAGAGTATTATACACACCATAACCACCGGCAGCATTACAGGATAGAAGGAAAAAATATCCTTAACAACTCTCTTAACTATTCCTTTTGAAAGCTTTTCCCCGGGTGCAAGTCCCGGTCCTCTTCTTCCGGGTCCGTTACCTGCCATCGTCTGCACCTCCTCTTCCGCTGTTTTGTGATGTGTGTATCTCGCGATAAATATCACTGTTATTTAATAATTCTTTATGGGTGCCGACTGCCGCGATACGCCCACCGTCAATAACAATTATCTTGTCCGCATCTTCAACGGAAGCTGTTCGCTGTGCAATAATGATCTTGGTCGTCTCCGGTATATACTCTCGCATTCCCTTACGGATCAGCGCATCCGTCTTCGTATCCACGGCACTTGTGGAATCATCGAATATTATGATCTTTGGTTTCTTGAGAAGTGCTCTTGCGATACACAGTCTCTGTTTTTGCCCTCCGGATATGTTTGCTCCGCCATGGTCTATGCGATAATCGTACCCGCCCTCTTTGGATTCTATAAATTCATCCGCACATGACAGATGGCACGCTTCCTTCATCTCTTCAAGCGTGGCATCCGGATTACCCCAGCGAAGGTTATCCTTGATTGTACCCTCAAACAGAACGTTCTTCTGAAGTACCATAGCCACCGAATTACGCAATACTTTCAGATCGTAATCCTTAACATTGACACCTCCGACTTTGACCGTACCGCTCTTTACGTCGTACAGTCTCGGAATAAGCTGAACAAGGGATGATTTTCCGCTTCCGGTGGATCCTATTATTCCCACCGTCTCGCCGGAGGCTATCTTCAGGTTGATATCCGAAAGAACATCATTATCCGGGTTTGCCGCATAAGCATAGCTTACATTTTCAAATTCTATCGACCCGTCCGCAACCGACTCCACCGCAGTTTCGGGATCGGGGCTTACGATGTTGGGGGTCGCGTCAAGTACTTCCGCTATTCTCGCAGCGGACTCGGATGCAAGGGTTAGCATAACAAAGATCATTGATATCATCATAAGTGATGAAAGTATCATGAAGCTGTATGTGAGCATTGCCGATATCTGGCCTACATCAAACTCCATACCCATAGACGTAATAACAACATAGGATCCGAAG
>DEEW01000146.1:885-8103 GCA_002350465.1 Lachnospiraceae bacterium UBA2868 | reverse complement strand
GCAAGAATCTTTTCCGCCTTTGTAAAATCACGCCGTACCTCTTCCGATGCCTCATCGAACTTCTGCTGTTCGAATTCTTCCCTGACAAATGATTTTACGACCCGCATTCCTACAATATTCTCTTCAACCGATTCGTTCATGCGGTCATATTTCTTGAATATTCTGCGAAACAGAGGCATGGCACGGCTTGCCACAAGAATAAGTGTTCCCGCAAGAATCGGAGCCACAAATGCGAATATCCATGCCATACGGCCACCCAGCCGAAATGCCATAACAAAGGCAAATATCATCATAAAAGGGGCACGCACCGCAATCCTCGTCAGCATCATAAATGCATTCTGGACATTTGTGACGTCGGTGGTCATTCTGGTCACAAGGGAGCTTGTCGAGAATCTGTCGATATTATCAAAGGAAAAATCATTAACGGCATCATACATATCCATCCGCAGATTCTTGCCGAATCCGCAGCTTGCCGTTGCGCATGTCATTCCCGCAAGCATTCCGAATATAAGACTTCCTATGGCCATAATCGCAAGAATGCCGCCGAAGCTTGCAATCTCGGATACGCTTGCTCCGTCCTTGATACGGTTGACAAGTTCCGCAATATAAAACGGTATGGTACACTCAAGTACGACTTCACCTGACACAAGCAGCGGTGTTGCGATCGTACTTGGCATATACTGCCGTATTGACCTTGCCAGTCTTCTAAGAACCATGTTGTTTTCTCCTATAAGAAAAGAATCTACTGCATCTTCACCAATTTTGCAGCCTGATCCGCAGCGATGCATGCATCTATGATCTCCTGCAGATCCCCGTTCATTACCTTGTCAAGCTTATACAGGGTAAGGCCTATCCTGTGGTCCGTAACTCTACCTTGGGGAAAATTGTATGTTCGAATCTTCTCGGACCGGTCTCCCGTACCGATCTGGCTCTTACGCAGCTCCGCCTCGGCATCATGGGCCTTCTGCTGCTCTATGTCGTACAGTTTCGCACGAAGCAGTGCAAACGCCTTTGCCTTGTTCTGGAGCTGTGATTTTTCGGTCTGCGAATAGATGACTATTCCTGTGGGATAGTGGGTAAGTCTTACGGCCGAATCCGTGGTGTTGACGCACTGTCCGCCGTTTCCGGAAGCTCTCATAACATCTATCCTGATATCCTTTTCATCAATGACAACATCAACCTCTTCCGCCTCGGGCATAACGGCCACCGATATGGTAGAAGTATGTATCCTGCCGCCGCTCTCTGTCTCGGGAACACGCTGGACACGATGCACGCCGCTTTCATACTTCATCACGGAATATGCCCCCTGTCCCGTTATCATAAAGGTAACAGACTTCATTCCGCCGATGCCTATCTCATCCGCCTCCATAGTCTCAACCTTCCAGCCGCGGCCTTCGGCATAATGAACATACATCCTGTAAACTTCGGCTGCAAACAGCGCTGCCTCGTCTCCGCCGGCACCTGCTCGGATCTCGACTATAACGTTCTTGTCATCGTTCGGGTCCTTCGGAAGAAGAAGTATCTTGAGCCGATCCTCAAGCTTTGCAACATTGTCCTTCGCTTCGCTTAGCTCTTCTTTTAGCATTTCCCGCATCTCTTCGTCAGATTCGGCCTCAAGCATTTCAAGACTGTCCTCTATGTCCTGTTTGCTTTTTTTGTACTCGGAGTACGCCTCGACTATAGGGGAGAGGTCGCTTTGCTCCTTCATAAGGCGTTTGAAGCGTGCCGCATCGTCTGCGACACCGGGTTCCGCCAGCTCGCTCATGAGCTCCTCGTATCTGATAAGCAGATCTTCTAATTTATCAAACATAGTTGTGTCCTTTCTAGACTTCTATCGAGGATGTAGCCATAACCCTTCTCAAAACGCGCTCTCGCTCCTTTCCGAGCGTAGCTGGCGCTAGACTCGAAAAAACCTCGTCAAGCGCAGACGCTCTCCAAAGGTTTTGATAAGGGTTTGGCTAATCCTCGGCTAACTAATGTATCTCGCAGAAATTACCCTGTCATTTTTACTGTAATCTTTAATCACAGAAATATCTTCAAATCCGGCATCGGCAAGGATCCGTGACACATCTTCCGCCTGGTCGAATCCTATCTCAAGGAAGAGCATTCCGTAATTTGCAAGATGCGCAGGGGCTCCGCTTATGATCCTGCGGTAGAAGTCAAGTCCGTCGTCCCCTCCGTCAAGGGCAATGTGAGGCTCATGATCTCTTACTTCGGGCATAAGCGTTGAAATGACATCGCTTCTGATATAGGGCGGATTGGAGATAATAAAGTCAAATTTGCGGTTATGTTCTCCAATAGCCTCATACAGATCTCCCTGCAAAAGAACCGCATCTCCTCCGTTTAAGCCTCCGTCCCGGCGTAGCATTTCAAGATTCCTGCCGGCTACATTAAGTGCATCTTCCGATATATCAACTCCGACTCCCCGGCAGTTGTTCTTGTAATGCATAAGTGATAACAACAGACATCCGCTTCCGGTGCACATATCAAGTATGTCCGATCCATCAGGTACATACCGCATTGCCTCTTCCACAAGGCACTCGCTGTCCTGCCTCGGGATCAGTACTTTATCGTTTACCGCAAAGTCGATCCCCATAAAGCTGCAGCTTCCGGTAAGCTGTTGAAGCGGTATGTGCTCTGCTCTTTTCGCAATCAGTTCGCCGTATGATGCCTCATCTTTATGGTCGACAGGCGCATCAGGTTCCATAAGAAGCTTTTGCCGGTCACACCCTGTTAAAAATTCCAAAAGCAGCCTTGCATCCAAGGCTGCTTCGGATATACCGGCACGGGACAATTCCTTCGTGCCGTTTCTGTATAGTTCGCTATAAGTCATTCTTTTCGATCCGCAGATATTCCTTCCACTCAAACACAGCCTCTACGGCCGCTATTCCTACCTCTATCATGGAATCATCGGGCTCTCTTGTTGTAAGGTGCTGGAGCCACATTCCCGGAGCTGACAATATTCTCACGAAAATATTATTGCTCCTTCCCGCAAGCCTTATTATCTCATACGAGATTGAAGCAATTACTGGAATCAGCAGTATTCTTATGGCAATTCTTGCAAAGGGATCTTCCACCCTTATGAATATGAAGAGAATAACACTGATAAATATTACAAAAAAGAGGAAACTCGTTCCGCATCTCTTATGCTCACGGGATGATTTTCTCACATTCTCAACAGTAAGCTCATGCCCGGTTTCTATGCAGTTGATGCACTTATGCTCGGCTCCGTGATACATAAATACCCTGCGGATATCTTTCATACACGATATGAGCACAATGTATCCCACAAAGATCAATACACGTATTACTCCTTCAAGCACAGCCAGCGCGGTATCGCTGACTATAACCTTCGACAGAAGCCTTGAGAGATAATAGGGAAGCACAATAAACAGTCCTACCGCGATCGCTATGGAAATAATCACGGTTACCGTAGACAGTATCTTTTCGGTATGGTCCTTAAATATACGGTCAAGTATCTTGTCCTTCTTGTGGGTGTCCTGCTCTTCCTCATAAAACTGGGCCGAGTAGTTGAGAGTTCTGATGCCGAGTATGAGGGAGTCAACAAAATTGAACACTCCGCGGATGAAAGGGATCCGGTTAAGCGCCTTGGCGGGTGCAAAAGATTCATACTCCTCTACAGCAACATCTATGTCGCCTTCGGGAGTGCGCACTGCAACGGAATACTTGTCCTTATTCTTCATCATGATCCCTTCAAGAACAGCCTGACCGCCTATTCCCGAATATCTGGACTTTTTCTTCTTATTTTTTTTCATAAGCACCTTGGATGTTTATTGCGATAATAAAAATGAGTGCCGAAGCACTCATTGTTTTTCTTATTTAACGCCGTACTTCTTGTTGAACTTATCAATACGTCCGTCGGTTCTGGCACCCTTCTGCTGTCCTGTGTAGAACGAATGGCACTTTGAACAGATCTCAACGTGGATGTCTTCTTTTGTTGAACCCGTTACAAACGTGTTGCCGCAGTTACAAGTAACTGTTGCCTGATAGTACGCGGGATGTATTCCTTCCTTCATCTTGTTCACCTCAAATCCTAATATATTGTCCGCCGTATCGGCGAAAATCATACAATTTATAAACAGCACGTCGATTATAACGCAACGTTTCGATATAATCAAGCACTTTTTCATAAAAGAAACAGCCGGTCCCTTTACTCGATAAATATTTCTCCCGATTTGATCATATCAATCGTGATCCGCGCGATCTTCGGATCGAACTGTTTTCCCATATGGGTCTCAAGTTCGGACAGTATCTCTTCCTTCGGAAGGTGCTTTCTGTAGCATCTGTCGGAATTCATTGCGTCAAGCGCATCCGCTACTCCTATTATACGTGCTACAAGAGGAATATCCTCTCCGGCAAGGCCCTGCATATAACCTTTTCCGTCATACCTTTCATGATGGTAGAGTGCCCCGTCCCTTATACCTTCTATAGCGGTAAAATCCTTGAGGATATTGCCGCCGTTTGTTGTATGCCGGCGCATTATATCAAACTCTTCTTCCGAAAGCTTTCCGGGCTTGTTGAGGATATTTTCCGGAATAGCAAGCTTACCGCAGTCATGCATCAGACCGATATGACCGATATCTCTTATCTCATCATCGCTCATCCCCATCTTTTCTGCGATCTTCTGAGCATAATAGGCAACCCTTGCACTGTGTCCCTTCGTATATTCATCCTTCGTATCGATGAAATTAGCAAAAGTCGTCATCGTCTGGGATATGACATCATTAAGCCTTTCGGCATTTTTTCTGTAATTCCTGTCCCTGAATCTGTACAGAATATATGCTATAAGCGATGTTGCCCAGACAACAAGCAACACCATTATGAACCAGAATATCACATATTTTGTGACGGGCTTGTATCTGCATCCTACAAGTGTTACCTCTTCAAAATCCATAAGCTCGTCGGATATCAGAACAGCGCCGAAACCTCCTGTCTCGCCTGCCTTGATGGTTTCGGTCATTTCGTCCGGATATATGGTTATTTTATCTTTGCTTTTGTCATATTCCCATTCGCCGTTCCAGTAACTGTCTATTGTTATGTTCCGGACGGGAACACTTAGAACAACGTGCCAGTTAACAAGATCATAGGAAGAATTGTTGATAATAGCGTTATCGTACTGTGCCCCGTAGTTTTCAAGAGGTCCCCCGGGATCATTAAGCCAGTGTTTGGAAATAGTCACCGTATAATTATAGTCGCTCAGAGAATCCTCTGATCCGTCACCTTCGGCAGCCTTCTGTCCCGAATCTCCGTTAATACTCATATGATATTGGAACGGATTGTTCAGATCCAGGCTGACCTTTGCAAACAGCCCGGCAAGAGAAAACGCCAGGACGATGAAAGAAGCCACCAGTATTACCACACCGTACCGTTTTTTTGTTTTCATTCTTCGGCCGATATCCGTCATTAAATCCTCCACCGGTATTTTCACAGAAAACTTTACAACAATTACAAAATGACGCAACAGATATTATATCGACATTTAACCCGTAAAACAATATGGTAATTCTCTTTTTGGAGTTATTTTTCTTTGAACTTTATAACATATATAGTATAATGTTTGGGCATCAAAAACACCAAAATCCAAAGTGATATTTCGAATAACATGAAGATGAAAGGCAGACGCTATGGATAAATTTAAGAATATACTTAAGAAGGCATTCTCATACCCGAAACTGCTGATGGCAACACACCCCGTTACGGCAATCTCCATAATTACGGCCACGGGACTGTTTGCACTGGATACTTTTATTGAGGCAGTACGCGACTACAAAAGCGACGGATCATCGGCATTAATGATATTTTTGTCAATACTTCTTCAGACCGCGCTGTCCGTGCTGATATTTGCGATTTTCTCCCTGTGTCTCGAAAGTATTCGACCAAATTGGTCAACGAAGATAAAATCTGTCGTATTCGCACTTCTCGGAGTTCTCTCACTGTTTTTCGGATTCATTTTTGTAGACGGTAGGCAGGGGCGTACTTCAAACATAATCTATAAGTTCTTTAACTTTATGGAGGGATTATACTTTAAGATCGGGGTAGACAGCATCACGATAACACTCGGCGGACTGATCGTATCTGCCCTGCTGCTTGCCATATACTTCTCATACGGTCACGACATCCATGAGCGCTTTAACGATCACGTAATTAACGCATATTCCAGTATCTTCTTTACATCAATCATATACGGAGTGATACAGCTTGGTGTTCTGCTGCTGACCCTTATAGTCGAAGTACTGCTGTTTGACGATGCAATTAACTATCTGCCCACGATACTTGTAATAATAAACGGAATATTCTATGCTCCGGCAGTCATAGTCGCTCTTATCAGGCAGAACGAGAAGGCTAACGTTTTTATTCAGGTTCTTACCAGGTACGTTATGCTCATCATCTCTCTTATAGCCTATGCCATAATCTATATTTATATCATAAAGCTTGTAGTGACCCGCTCGGTTCCTTCCAACTCCGTATATGGAATCCTTACGGCTCTGTTCGTTATATCGATCGCCATAGCCTATATGTGCACAACCTTTGAAAATACGGGATTTCTCCAGAAATTTGCATACAACAGCCCCCTTATATTTGCACCCTTCATAATGATGCAGTGCTATACCATCATAGTCCGTATCAATCAGTACGGGATCACGCCAATGAGGTACTTCGGGGTTGCTTTTATATTATTCGAGATAGTGTACATAGCATATTACACTTACAGCCGCGTACAGGACAAAGAAGTGCCCGGTCAGAACCTTCTGCTGATATTACTTGCATTTATCGTAATTACAATGCTGATCCCCGGTGTTAGTGCCGAAGATTTATCTACAAATATCGCAAGGCATACGCTGGCTTCATACATTAAAAAAGCAGAAGCCGGAAGCGATATATCCGATAAAGAATACATACACGCAAATGCAGCATACTCTTTCCTTGGAAACATAGATTACGGAAAAGACAGGGTCAATAAGTATTTCCCCGATCTTGATGAGGATAGGGTCTCCACACTGCGCGAAATGGCATCCGCCGCATCCAAACGCAAAAGCGGGCGTGACGATAATTCCGGTTACTCATCCCCTTCAACCTATTACTGCGGCTTCTCATCTTCTCTTGAAGATATCGAAAAATCATTTGACGGTATAGATATATCCGGATACAACCGTATGATCAGCGTCAGTATAACGGCAGACAAGAATACGGTAAGGG
>DEEW01000146.1:576-777 GCA_002350465.1 Lachnospiraceae bacterium UBA2868 | reverse complement strand
GTGGAAGGCTACGAAGTTGTGGATCTGGATGATTTTTGCCATAAAATTGCTGAATATGGAATGCAGCACAATAACGACATTATAACCTGGGATGAGTTTCAAAAGCGCGCATGCTCTCTTGCAAAAATTGACATAGATGAAAATGCCCGCCTTTACATAGTAAATGCGGACATTAACTTAAACAAAGATTATAAACCCTGT
>DEEW01000146.1:0-236 GCA_002350465.1 Lachnospiraceae bacterium UBA2868 | reverse complement strand
GCAAGTATCGTAAGGCTTCCGCCTTCGCGCATGTTACGGGCCGCACCGAAAAACCTCTTCGGCATATGAAGAGCAGCCGGATCAAGTCCGCCCGAAAGAGTACGTCCGCTGGGCTGTACTGTCAGGTTGTATGCTCTTGTAAGCCTTGTGATGGAGTCAAGCAGTATAGTTACGTCTTCTCCGTGCTCAACAAGTCTCTTGGCGCGCTCTATTACCATCTCGGAAACTCTCTTGTG
>DEEW01000171.1:27936-28167 GCA_002350465.1 Lachnospiraceae bacterium UBA2868 | reverse complement strand
CTTACGAAGCTTGGATTTGAATGCCAGAAGCCCGAAGGAGCCTTCTATCTGTTCATGAAATCTCCTATCGAAGATGAGAAAGAGTTTGTGAATATAGCCAAGAAATACAACCTTCTGCTTGTTCCGGGATCGACATTTGCCTGTCCCGGCTTTGTAAGAATAGCATACTGCGTCTCGTACGAGACTGTAGTTAATTCACTTCCGAAATTTGCCGAACTTGCCCGCGAACTC
>DEEW01000171.1:24252-27896 GCA_002350465.1 Lachnospiraceae bacterium UBA2868 | reverse complement strand
GCCCGCGAACTCGGATTATGACAGGATGACAATACAATTTGGGAAATTGGGACAAAAACGTCAGGCGCGTGACCCCGTATGTTCCGGGAGAGCAGCCGCGTGACGGTAAAAAAGTAATAAAACTTAATACCAATGAAATGCCGTATCCGCCGTCGCCTAGGGTAAAAGAGGCGCTGGCGGCGTTTGATTATGACAAACTCCGGCTTTACCCGGCGCCTGATGTAGCACCTCTTCGCGATGCACTTGCAAAGAGGGAGGGTGTTGCGAGTGATGAAATGTTTGTAGGTGTCGGCTCTGATGACGTTCTGTCAATGGCATTTCTAACCTTCTTTAATTCAGATAAGCCGGTGATCTTTCCGGATATCACCTATTCTTTCTACGATGTCTGGGCGGATGTTTACAGGATACCCTATGAAACAAAACCGCTTGATGATGATTTTCACATTGTAAAGTCCGATTATATGTGTGAGAACGGGGGGATTGTCATTGCCAATCCGAATGCTCCGACAGGAGTGAGTGAGGCGGAGGATGTTGATTTTATAGAAGATATCGTATCGGCCAATCCGGACAGTGTTGTTATTGTCGATGAGGCATATGTGGATTTCGGTGGAGTTACGGCTCTTCCCCTTATCAAAAAGAATGATAACGTCCTGGTTGTCAGGACTTTTTCCAAATCACGCGCTTTTGCCGGGATGAGGATTGGTTATGCCATGGGTAACAGGAAACTTATAGGCTTTCTGAACGATGTCAAGTATTCGGTCAACTCGTATACAATGAACCGTCCGGCGATAGAACTCGGGATTGCAGCACTCTCTGATGAGGATTACTTCACTAAAACAGTTGCCGATGTCATAAAAACAAGGGAATGGACGAAAACGGAATTAAAAAATCGCTCCTTTCACGTTACCGACTCCAAAACAAACTTTGTGTTCGCATCCCCTAAGAGTGCCGGATGTGGAGCTGGAGAGCTGTTTGCGGCACTTAAGGATAAAGGAATATATGTCAGATGGTGGGATAAGGACAGGATCCGCGACTGGCTGCGCATCTCAGTCGGTACGCAGGAGGAAATGCATACTCTGATCCGCACGATCGATGAAATAATGCAAAAATAGAAAGGAATATTATAATTCATGAGTACATTTACACATTATCTGATGGTGTTTTTCATATCGATGGTTCCGCTCATTGAGCTTCGCGGAGCCATTCCTTATGCGGTAGGATTTATAAATGCGGGAGTGCCGCTTTCTCTCCCGCTTTGCTATTGTGTGGCGATTCTCGGAAACATGCTTCCGGTACCTTTCATCTTCTTTTTTGCAAGAAAGGTGCTTGAATGGGGAGCCGACAAGCCGGTAATCGGGAAATTCTTCACTTTCTGCCTTGAGAAGGGGCATAAAGGCGGTGAGAAACTTCAGGCAAAGGCCGGAAGAGGTCTGTTTGTGGCGCTTCTCCTCTTTGTGGGAATCCCGCTTCCCGGGACAGGCGCATGGACCGGAACACTTGCGGCAAGCCTTCTGGATATGGACTTCAAATCCAGCGTTATCGCGGTAATGCTTGGAGTTGTTCTGGCCGGGATAATTATGGGAATTGTTAGTATGGGAGTGTTTGGGGCGATTTTTGCTCTCTGATTGGGACAAAAAGAGTGAGTGATTATATAGTACGCGCAACAGCCGCAAACGGAAGCATCCGGGCTTTTTGCGCAACGACAAGAGAATTAACCGAATATGCCAGGGCATGTCATGGGACATCGCCTGTTGTAACTGCGGCGCTGGGGCGACTTCTTACAGCCGGAGCCATTATGGGGAGCATGCAAAAGGGCGAAGATGATATTCTGACATTGCAGCTTCGCGGTTCGGGGCCTATGAAGGGAATAACCGTGACTGCGGATTCGAAGGCACGGGTTAAGGGTTATCCGATTGTAAATGATGTGATTCTTCCGGCTAACAGCAAGGGAAAGCTGGATGTCTCGGGTGCCATAGGGCAGGGATATCTGTCGGTTATTAAGGATATGGGACTCAAGGACCCGTACGTGGGACAGGTAGAACTTATTTCCGGTGAGATAGCCGAAGATCTTGCATACTATTTTGCGTCAAGTGAGCAGGTGCCGTCGGCAGTTTCACTCGGTGTGCTGATGGAGAGGAACAATACGGTAAAACAGGCCGGTGGTCTGATAATACAGGCTCTGCCGGGTGCCGGTGACGAAGAACTTACAATGCTCGAAGAGAGGCTTACACAGCTTCCGTCAATGACACAGATGCTTGAAGATGAGCAGACTCCCGAAGAGATACTTGAAAAAATCCTTGGTGATATGGAACTTCAGATACTTGACAGGATAGACACTGCGTTTTACTGCAACTGTGACCGCCAGCGGGTCGAAAAGGTGGTAATCAGCCTGGGCAGGGATGAACTTGGGAAAATCATTGCCGAGGGCGAGCCGCTTCAGCTCAAGTGCCACTTCTGTAACAAGGCCTATGATTTTTCGACCGAAGAGCTCAAGGCGCTTGGCCGTAAACTTGGAATTAAATAGTTGCACAAAGGGGCGCGGCATATAGATAAGAGGGGAGAAAATCATGAAATTCACGAAAATGCACGGATGTTCAAATGACTATATCTACGTGAACTGTTTCGAAGAGACGGTTGCGGATATGGGGGTATTCGCGAAGGAATTTTCCGACAGGCACAAAGGGATAGGGTCAGACGGAGCGATCTTCATATGCCCGTCCGAGGAGGCGGACTGTGAGATGAAGATGTACAATGCCGACGGGTCTTATTCGGAAATGTGCGGAAACGGTATCAGATGCGTTGCCAAGTATGTATATGACAATGCCATCGTTGACAAGAAGGAGATGAACATCTTATCCGGCGGACAGATCAAGAAGATCAGGGTCGAGGTCGGGGACGAAAGAGTAAATGACGTGACCGGAAAGAGCTTTTCGAAGCGTAAGGACGGTCTTGCCGTAAATAAAGTGCGGGTTGACATGGGGGAGCCCATTCTTGAACCCTATAGAATACCGGCAATGTTTTCTGATGGCTGTGATGCGATAATAGCACACGACCTGTATGTAGGGGATGCCAACTATAAGGCAACATGCGTATCGATGGGTAATCCCCACTGCGTGATAAAGGTTCAGGAAGTAGACAGGATCCCGGTAGAAACACTTGGGCCGCAGTTTGAAAATCATGTGTGCTTTCCTAACCGTGTAAATACGGAATTTGTACAGATAATCGACAGAAACAGCGTAAGGATGCGTGTGTGGGAGAGAGGCGCGGGAGAGACACTTGCCTGCGGCACCGGTGCCTGCGCAACTGTTGTGGCATGCGTGCTTAACGGGGAAACGGACGAAAAAATCACCGTGCATCTTCTTGGAGGAGACCTTGAGGTGTTCTGGGACCGTTCGGGAGATAACCATGTGTATATGACCGGCGGTGCCGTGACCGTTTTTGAAGGAGAGGTTTAAAGCTATGATAAATGTTCCCGAGATATTTGGCAGTATGGTATTCAATGATGCCGTGATGCAGGAGAGACTCACAAAAGAGACCTACAAGTCGCTGCATAAGACTATAGAGGACGGCAAGGAACTGGATATTGCCGTCGCAAATGCAGTCGCTCTTGCCATGAAGGACTGGGCTGTAGAAAAAGGTGCTAC